>NZ_PNDS01000069.1 GCF_005886535.1 Pseudoalteromonas sp. S2755 | reverse complement strand
ACAAAGTGTGATCCCGCCGTGTATAGTGATGGGTGTCACTTGCTTCGTTGCACTGTTTGATGCGCAAAAAACCAATATGCTTACCGCTGAACCTGATACGGGCTTATCGGCAACCTTGGGCCAAGTTGAAAGCCAAGGTATTGAATTTCAATTAACGACTGAGTTAACAGACGAGACTGTGCTCGCGCTTGCTTATACTTATACCGACGCAAAAACCGCAAATGATGTGATTAATGCAGACTGGAGCGTGCCTATCCCCAAAGGCTCACGTTTGATCAATATTGCAGATCATATTGGTCATGTTTCACTAAAGCATTACACCACTTTTTTAGGAAAAGAATCCTATCTTGGGGCAACGAAAATTAAATCGCTTAAATCGCTGACACCCACCACAACATAGGTTCAAACTGTGCTGGGTGTCTGTGTTATTCGTGTTATTCGCGTGTTATTCTTTTGTTGAGTTCTTTTTGGTTCATTGCCTTGTCATACAACTTTTAACTCATGAGTCCAATCTTTCCATGAAATTGACTTGCCCGGCAGCACTATTTTTGAGAAAGGCCACACCGATTGAAGCCAGTTTAAGATAGTCTGATAAAGTATTTTTTCTAACGCAATACTATCATCTCGAATCCACAAGTAGACTTCGCAGTCATAATTTAGTGAACGGCTTGGATCTATATAAACAGAGCCTAGACATTTTTCTTTTGAATTGTTAAATACAGAATATGCAAAAGCACCCCTTGATTCAAACTCTTGTTTATGGACCTTTAAGCTTTCTATATTTTCTTCGAGGGTCATATTAACTTTAGGCCACTCAGTTTCAGGGCCAAATATTCCTTGTAGTCTTTTTTGACTGGACATTACAGCTTCAAAGTCTAACTCAGCAACTTCCTCTTCAAGCACTCTGAAATGAAAATTTTCACTATCAAAAAACGTCGGAGGCTGGAACGATTCAGGAATAAAAGGATTGGGCATACTCAGGGCTATCCGTAGTCGTATAACATTTAAGTATTTATGCGATACACAGTTTGTGTTGCATAATCGCTTGTTGGACTGAGCCGTTACCTGCTCGGTGTGACAGAGTTGGTGTTGCTTATGCTGTGGGCTTACTTAGAAAAAATAGACTTTTTAGAGGCTTTATCGCCCCTAGCTAGTTTGAACAGCTAATCTATTATTATTTAAGCTTTCCCTGCATTGCTCAGCGTTTATTATGTATTCATTACACCTAAATTTGGCTGGATAAGCAATTATATTTTTATAAGTACAGATCGCGGACACCCGCCAAAATTGTTGTGGGTGTCTATATTAGTCTCGGGTGTCTATGTTAGTCTCTTAGGTGTCTATGTTAGTCTTTACGATTAGTGCAAGCGGTAAAGCCAAAAAAGTAGCCGTGATTGCCTGTGTTCGCAAGATGGTCGTAACCCTAAATTCGATACTCTGGGATGGCGTCACGTGGGACGAAAACACAGCCAAAAAATAGCTATTGACGGCATACTCTCACCGCAAATTTTTAACCAAGTAATGTAAAGCTGTAGATAATGGGTAGTCTTCTAACGTCATTTGGCAGGAATAACCATTCTTTTCATAAAATGGGCGAGCTTGAAAACTAAATGTCTCGACTTGGGCATATTGGCAACCTTGTGACACGGCATGTTCTTCAAGTCGCTTGAGTAGACGTATTCCCATGTTGCTTCCGCGCAATGATTCTGCGACCCACAACAGCCTAACGTGGAGCCAATTGCCCCAAATTTCCGCGGTAATACCAGCTATCTTTTCTTGTTCATCGTTGTAAACATAGATCGCAACTGGTTGCTCAACTATACCTTCAAGATGCTCATCATTGAACTTTCTAAGATGTGAGCGAATCTCCTCAATATCGCTAATTTTAGGACTCGAATCTAGCTCAATTTTCATAATTTCCCCTTGTATGGCTAACATTTAACAGTGCGCAAATTGGGCATATTTCTGATTTACAATCGCGTATATTTCTGAATGGTTTAGTTTTAGCAAGATTGATAATTCATTGCCAGCATTTTTAAAAATGCAAGTGATGGATTTTTTGAGAAAGATAAATTGTGCAACTGCGGATTCTTTTGAATATGGGAGAAAGCTAATAGTTCAGAAGCTAAAAAGTAAAGGTTTTATAGAAAACCAATTGACCTCACAGCTCATGGCAGGCTATCAGCTCAGATATGCGTTATTACATCTTAGATGTGCCAGCGCATGCCTTATCCAAACCTCAGGTTAAATAATATAATTAACACTCAGGGCTATGATTTATAAAAGCTTTCTAACTTATCTAAAAAGTCGTGCAGTTTTTGGTTCATTTCGTCATAGTTATGATTCAGTAAAAACCTCTGGTTTATCTACAAATCGATACTGTGAAGCGTCACTGAGGTCGTCATTTTCAATCAGTGATGCGACGATATCTCTGGTAAATTCCATATGGCACTGAAAACCGTATACTAGGTCTCTGTAGGCGACAATTTGCCTTGGGCATCCTTCGCTATATGCAATCACTTGTGATCCATTGGTCAGCCCTGGCATATCATTATGCCAATGACCGACATCCAACACTTTTCCAAAATGACTAAATAGTGGGTGTGTCATCCCAGCTTTCGTCAAGGTTATCGGGTACTTTCCGATTTCACGTTCAGGGCTAGGTTCAAATGTTGCATCTAACGCTTCACCAATGAGTTGCGACCCTAGGCATATGCCAAGCACAACTTTTCCGGCGGTAATTGAGTTCAAGATGACTTCTTGCTCACCTTTTGCATCGAAGTGCGGACATTGCTTAATAGTTGTCGACGGATCTTGAGGTCCTCCCATGACAATCAAGAAATCTAAGCTTTCGATACTTTTTGGGAGCGCTTCTCCTAGATAAACTCGCGAGTAGGTAATGGTATGGCCGCGTTTATTTGCCCACGATTCATAGGCACCGGGCGCTTCAAAATGTTCATGAACGATAAAGTGAATATGCATCTTTGTGCCTTTTAATTTGCGATAGGCTGTAGATGGTATACTAAATTCGGGTGGCGTAATTTATACTAACAGACGTTTAATGTTGATAAGTCGCCAAGATGCAAGCTAATGACCTCATAGAAGGTTCTTCTGATAAACAAATCGTAACTAAAACGATTAATATGGCTTCTGGCTATATTGATGACTTTCACTCACATTCGTGGCATCAAATTGTGTTTCCTTTGCAGGGGCTGTTGCAATCAAGTATCGGGGATAAAAGCGGGATCGTACCTCACAATGGTATGCTCTACATACCCGCAAATACAGTGCATAAATCCATAGCGATTACAGATACACAGTTTTTGGCGATTTACCTTAATCCCGACAAATATGTTCAGTATGGAGATGAACCAAAATCCTGTCTGGTAACGCCATTTATAAAAGCATTAATACTGCTTCTATTTGAAAACGAGACGCTCACTCAAGCAGAGTCCAATATCACACATTTGCTAACCGTATTGCGAGATCAGATCGAGATCGCAAACCGTTATGAAATACCCCTACTCATACCTACCGATAAACGTCTTTTATCCATCTTCTTACAGCTTAAAGAGCAACCGGATCTGCCATTTACGTTAAAGGAGTGGGCAACAAAAGTGGGCGCTTCTGAGCGCACTTTGTCGCGATTGTGCTCGAGGGAGTTTTCTCAATCATTTTCACGGTGGAGACAAAGTGTAAGGTTAGTTTTATCTTTGCAATTGTTAGAGTCGCAAAAGAGCATACAAGAAATTGCTATCGAGTTGGGATACGCTTCTGACTCTGCGTTTGTGCAAGCGTTTAAGAAATTGTTCAACCAAACACCGAGAAAGTACAGAATTGCCAACTTACAGCACAACGTAAATTTATTTTGATCAACTTCTACCGCTTGCTCGCGACTTGCACTAGAGACGAAAGTATCTTATCGCGAATGCTTTTAAGTTCTTCTCGCTTTATGTAGTCTAGGTGAGATTTGATTATTGGAGGCATTTCGCGATGTTGCGAATTCTTTTATGTGCTGGCTTAGGATTAGCACCAAGTTTTGGGTTAGTTGCCAAAGAGGTAATGACCCCAGACAAGCTTTGGCAAGTAAAGCGCGTAAGTGCGCTTGGGTTATCTAAAGACAACACCCATGTGATTTATCGAGTTACAACGCCAAGCGTTGAAAACAATGACTTTGATAGCAAAGTTTATCAAGTGCCGTTAAAGGGTGGGGCGTCTCAGCTTTTAAGCGCGTATCAAGGAATATTGTCAGACGACAACATTTCGCCAGATGGTAGCAAAAAACTATTTCATGACACTGTAAATGTTGAAGCTGTGCTGGCCACGGATAGACATAAAGCGCTTACGCAAGCAGATGCTTATGTGTTTGATGATTTAAACTATCGCCATTGGGATACCTGGAAAGACGGCAGTGTTAAACATGTGTTCTATCAGGATCTCATTACAGAAGAAAAAGTCGACATCATGAAAGGGATGCCTTTTGATAGTCCGACG
Organism: Pseudoalteromonas sp. S2755; assembly: GCF_005886535.1. Lineage (GTDB taxonomy): Bacteria > Pseudomonadota > Gammaproteobacteria > Enterobacterales > Alteromonadaceae > Pseudoalteromonas. The sequence goes on along the minus strand of NZ_PNDS01000069.1, from coordinate 72,737 downwards.
TCACCATTTGGTGGTTCAAGCGATTATGTTTGGGGTCCAAAAGGTGAAAATATCTACTATGTTAGTAAAAAGCTGACTGGTGCCGAATATGCGAGCAGTACCAACACAGATATTTATCGTTATAACTTAGCCAGTAAGAAAACCACCAATCTAACTGAACAAAACTTGGGGTATGATAAAAGCCCTGAGTTCTCGTCGACTGGGCAATTGGCTTTCTTACGTATGGATGAGCCCGGTAACGAGGCGGATAAAAATGACATTATCGTTAAGTCGGGTGACAGAGAAGTCAACTTAACTGCGCATTGGGACGGCACGGTAAGCAGTTTTGAGTGGAGTCATGATGGTAAGCATATTTATTTTATTGCACCTGTTGACGGCACAATCCAGCTATTTCAAGTAGCGGTGAACACCAAAACCAAAGCTAATCCAAAAATTAAGCAGCTAACTAAGGGCATGTTTGATGTAAATAGTATTGTTGCCGCCCTAGATGATCAGCTAGTGGTTACTCGTAATAGTATGAATCAAGCAAAAGAGATCTTCCGCTTTGATCTGAATAGCAAAAAGCTTGTTGCGCTGACAAATGTGAACGAGGCGTTTTATGCTGATTTGGATTTACCGAACGTTGAAAAACGAATGGTGAAGACAAAAGACGGCGAAGACATGCTAACTTGGGTTATCTACCCACCTAATTTTGATAAGCGTAAGCAATATCCAACGCTGCTATACCTTCAAGGTGGTCCGCAGTCACCGTTATCACAGTTCTATTCCTTCCGCTGGAACTTCCAAGTGATGGCATCACAAGGGTATATTGTGGTTGCGCCAAACCGTCGTGGTATGCCTGGGCACGGTGTGAAATGGAACAAAGACATCAGCCAAGATTGGGGTGGTAAGGTAATGCAAGATTACCTTGACGCTATCGACGATGTTGCGAAAGAGTCATATGTTGACAACAAACGTATCGCGGCGGTTGGTGCAAGTTTTGGTGGTTACTCTGCGTTTTACTTAGCTGGTAACCACGATGGTCGTTTCAAAACCTTTATCGCACACTGCGGCATTTTTGATTTGCGCAGTATGTACGGTACAACCGAAGAAATGTTCTTTGTGAACAACGAATTGGGTGGCGCGTACTGGGAGAAAAACAATGCGGCCATCAGCAAGGCATACAATCAGTTTAACCCAATCAGCTATGTGGATAAGTGGGATGCTCCGATGTTCGTGATCCATGGTGGTAAAGACTACCGTGTACCGCTGGGCCAAGGAATGCAAGCCTTCCAAGCTGCTAAACTACGTGGCTTAAAGAGCCGTTTCCTTTATTTCCCTGAAGAAAACCACTGGGTACTGACACCGCAAAACGGAATAGTCTGGCAGCGTGAATTTTTCAAGTGGTTAGAAGAAACGTTATAGTTGATGCCACGACTGTCAACAATGAGTAGTTAAGAAAATGCCAGATCACACAGTGTGTAGTCTGGCATTTTTGTTTTGCAGTTTAACCTTGGTGCTGTGCTAGTATTGTCGTGCCCAAAAATTGAACTAGTCAAAGGAAAATAGAAGGAAAATTAAATGATTAAAAGGATAATAAGTAGTCTTTGGTTACTTATGTTGGCTGTGAATACACAGGCAGCTGAAGAAGCGTTAACGATTGATAGTGTAGTGCCTAACAATATGGAACTGGCTTTTCCGAATGATGCCAATATTTACCCAGATATCAGTGACTTCAAGGTACTTAACGCGGTACTAATGAGTAACGAAAACGGTGAACGCTGGGCAATGATCACGATTAAAAATCAATCGAGCGGGCGTCGGACATTAACACAAAAACACCTGCTGGCACTAACAGCAAACGGGCAAAGGATCGCGCCGATGAAGCTTTCTGAAAGCTTTGATGGCGGTGAAACGCTTTCACTCACACTGGCTTTCGGTGAGAACAAGTTTCCGTTGCTTAACGTGTATACGCGTAATTAATAAGCCTTAGTAGCATCATTTTTTACAACCATAGTCACTGTGCTAAACATTGCGACTTAGGTAACCATGTTTGTTAGCACCTGATATTTAGCCTCTGACAAACTCCGATAGATCCACATCAGCAATTCATCAATTAAAAATAAGCAATGCATCAAGTTTTAAAAGTTTTTGTTTCATAAGCTTACCCAAAAGTGGAGAAAAGCATGAAAATACTTTTAAAAAGTTTGATGTGGTTAAATTGCGCGTTGTTTGCGTTAGTTACTCACGCTCAGATAGCCTCAAAATTACAGCATATCACTGTGAGTTCAAAGTTAGTGGGAGGGCCTGTTGATGTACAAATATATTTGCCTTTTGATTTTGATGTTAACCGAAAAGAGCCATACTCAACACTTTATACAACTGCGGGAGAGAGCCGTTTTGATGTACTGAAAGCTGAAGTGGACTGGTTGAGTCACACTAGTTTTTCACCTATCCCGCAACTTGTGATTGTGCGAGTGCCCAAATTGAATTTTGCTGGGGCTGACAAGTTATCTGACCAAGCGTATTTTGCCTTGCTAGCTCGCGTGTTAGCAAGTGAAGTTGAACCAACACTAATACGGCAATTTAATCTTTCGCCGTTTAAAGTCATTGAAGGGTACTCAAGCAGGGCGGTGATTGCCTTGAATTTATTAGGAGAAATGCCCGGGTATTTCCAAGGTGCAATATTGTCTGCGCCAATTTGGAGTCAACTTCCCAAGCAACTAAAAGAAGATATTAGTGACAACATCGCCAAGGGCAAACTCACCAATAACCTATATATCAGTCTTGGCAGCTTTGACGAAAATAGGCCGTTTTTTGCTGCGCTCGCCGTTTCAAAACGACACCAACACTTGATGTTGGAAGACTTAAGTCAACATCATTATCATGTAGGCGCACAGCTAGCGCTAAGACATGGATTACAACATATTCTTGGTACAATAAAGCTTCAAGATTATGCTCAATTTGACAAGTCTGGCCTAAATGGGTTGCGAGAATATCACCAAAAACTAGAACAGCGCTATGGGTACTCGATTGATATTAAGGCCAATCAGCTTGCTCTAGGGCAATATTTATTTGCGCAAGGCAATACAATACTTGGAAAAAACGTGTTCGATGAGCTACTTACGACTATGCCTAACTCTGTTATTTACAATTTACGTTATGGGCAGACTCTTTTGAATGCGGGCGATACAACACAAGCAACACTTCAGCTAAAGCGTGCCTTGCTGTTAGCAACAGAGCAAAAAAATGAAGAAGCCAAGCAGTATATTGAACAAGTATTGTCTCGGCTTTAGCGTTATTAAGAGTGATATAAAGGTGGCGCACATGTGTGAGCCACCTTTATATTAGTGGTTTTCTGGTTCTGTTATTTTTACTTTAACTTGGTTTGCGCTAAGTGTTTTTGGTGAGTCAGCTAAAACCTTAAAAGGATGTAGTTGAACATCTGTGATCAAGCGAGTCTGCTCGTCGGATCTGCCCAATGTGTCCAAAACTTGCGTGTTGATGTTATAGCGCCAGATAGTCGCCTGTTTGTCGGGAATAATCAGCTCATTCCCACGTAGGTAAAAACGCCAATGCAAGGTAATTTTGTGTGTTATTGGCTGGGGTTTGAGCGAATTGTTGACGAGTACTTTTAAGTTCGGCTCATCTGGTGTGGCTATATAGGCAGTACCGTTTTGCTGTATTTGTGCCCAGTGAACCTGCCCCTGATAAAGTCGCTGTTTATGGTTGGTTATAGGGTCGAAAAGTACTAGCTGTCTATCACCAAGATCATTGATGAGAAGGTAGTTACTTCCTTTTATTTCAATTGATTGCATTATAATTTGCTTTTCAAATAAAGCAGGAAAAACTTCAACGCCAGTGACTAAATCGATTTTCAGTAAGCTTTGTTTTGATGCTGCCCACAATTGTTTTCCATCGGCTGTCCAGACAAAAGACGAGATATGTCTGTTATGGGTGAGTGGGATCTCTTGTCGTTCTTGCTTTAACCAAACTTCATTGGAGCCTGTACGATTAGAGAGAAATGCAATGGCATTTCCACTTGGTTGGAATTGCCCTGATAGCTCGTCGTAGTGGCTAATTGTAAGTCGGCTTGTAGAGAGGTTGTCTTGAATATTAATCTGCTTTTGTTCTCGGACTTGTGTCGCTAAATATTTGTTATCTTTAAGATATTCAGTAATGTAAAACGATTCTGAGCCGATTGCAGGAATGGTTTGTACAAGCTGGAGGTTTTGGAAAATGTAGAGCGCAGATGCGGTTGAAAGTAGATGTGTTGTATCTGGCCCATCTACTAGCACTGGCGAACGATCCAATTCTACACCAGACAATTTTTCTTGTTGAAGAAGAGAAAGCTCATTTTCTCTGCTAATCATATAACTAGAGAGATAAGCCTCTTTATCTGGATCTTGGGTGAGTAAAGTAAGTTGATCTTCATTAAATGAGGACGCTAAAATTGTTGCAGTTATAGGTAAAGAAGTAAATGTGACTAAATCTGAGTGCGGAGTAAAAAGGGCATACCCGTTATTGGCGATAAGTAACACTTGATGACCAACCCAGTAGGCTTGCTGTACTTCGCTATTCAAGCAAGGAGAGATCACTTTTCTGGCTGCAAACCTTGGTAACACGACGATAGCTTGATGACACTTAGCTTGTGACTTTGTTTTGCGTGTTTCAATGAGTACTGCTTTTTTACCATCTTTGTTAAGCTGAGGTCTGCCAACAAAATCCAATGCACGGGTAACTAACTTAGTTGTCTGGAAATCCAAATCCTTTACTTTTAGCTCCGCTGCTTGCGGCGTTTTGGCCACATATAACAACCTTCTACCTGAGGTGAGTGTCGCAGTGCTTTCCAACTCCAATCCGTAACTTACAGGTGTAACCTCTGAAAGTTGGAAATTAGCTTTTGGCATAGTTGAATAGATAAACAACATACCGAAGAGGGTGATGAAAGCTGCGAAATAGAGAATATAGGCTCTCAGCTTTTGGCTTAAATTAGTATGCTGATCCCCAACTTGTAAACGATAGCCCTTTTTATGAAAAGTCTGGATAATACGTTTATCACTATCCCCAAGTAGTTTTCTAAGCTGAGCGATACATCGTTGAAGGGCATTTGGTGCGACGACGGTATTTTGCCATACAGAATTAAGTAGGTGCTCTTGCGTAACAAGCGTGCCGCGATGCTGATAAAGTATTTCAAGTACTGCCAGCACCTTTGCCTCTAATTTGATTGTCTCATCAAGGTAGGTAAGTTCACCCGTGGCTAAGTCTAGCTTACGGTTATTTATTGTTATCATTATTATTTGGGAGCAGCAGTCGATACAGCTAGTCTATCTTGTATTGCCTATAAAAATAACCCATCAAGAGCTATTTAACTTTAGCAACCGTACCTTTATTAGAAAATTGGATCAGCAGGGTGCTGGTTCATTTTTGAATTATAAACAGCCCCCTATTAATCGCGCTTGGCAGCCAAACCGCTAACTGCGCTCTCAATAGTTGAGTCTCCATATTCATGCGCTTAGCACAGTACGTTATTGCTTCTTGATAGCGCAGCGGTTTTTCTCTCAAGTGCAGTAATAAATCCGCTTGCCAGTCATTTAATACATTCATTTTGATGCGATATTGTTGGCGCGATATTGCAATATGCGTTTGCTCAGGCGTTGGCAAGGTGTACGGCTTTGCTTGCTCAAGCTGGGTTATAAGTGGAAGCAAAGGGTAATCGGTTTGAATAAGCTGTACGGATTCTGGCACCGATATGACAAAGTCTTCGGCAATGCCGCAAAGGAGCTCAATCTCGTTTATTAGTGCGGTTGATTGCTCGGTTTCCGGTCCTGGTTTTAACAGTGCAAGCGCTTTGGCTCTTTCAAACTTAGCCAGCTCTGAAGGCAAGCTAAACATCGCTTGCTGTTGGGCATTAAAATCACCGCTAGGTTTAGTGTGTGCTAAAAAATCAGCGAAGCGCGAGCCTAGTTGATGTAGTGTCCAAGACTCTGAGGGTAAGGTGACGATAAAGGCTTTGGCGAAGGTGTCGAATACTTCGTCGCCCATAAACTGGCAAAGTAGAGCAAACTCTCCCCGAAGACATTCTACTAAACGCATCACATAACCTGCAGCATAGATGTCTACTCTTCTCATGGCTCCTAGTGTTTTACTACTTTTTACACAGTCGTGCAGTGTTAAGCCATGTGGGCTTGCAGCGGTATTGAGTTTTTGTGGTAGGTCGCCTCGCACCATTAAAACGGTGCTAAGCCACTGCTGAGTTTGCGTTAAGTCTGGCGTTTTCATTATGTTAATTCTGCTCGCTCTTTGACGATTGGAGTTGATAGCGCGTTGGCGCTAGTAACAGTATCTTGCTTTGGAATATGCCCTGTTAGTACCAGTTTTGCTTTGTTTAACTCATCAACGAGCTCCGGAAAGTTGGGAATATTGGCGTCCCATTCCAGTAAGGTAGACACGCCACCCGTTAACTGCTGGGCTAACTGGTAAAGTTGCCAAACCTTGGCGGGCACTGGCTGGTCATGAGTGTCTATTAAACAATCACCGCAGTCACTAGGACCGGCAAGATGGATTTGAACGATGTGTTTATGGGGGAGTTGACGAATAAACGCTTTGGCGTCAAAACCATGATTAAAGCTACTAACAAAAACATTGTTTACATCTAACAGCATACCGCAGCCTGTTGCGGTGACTAACTCACTAAAGAACTCACTTTCAGTGAGGGTTGAATGTTGAAATTCAAGATATGTTGATGGGTTCTCAAGCACCAAAGGCCGCTCTAAAAAATCCTGTACTAGATCAACACGGTCGATAACGTGTTGTAGGCTTTCGTCAGTTAATGGCATAGGTAAAAGATCGTGACTATTCAAGCCAGCAATGCCCGTCCAACACAAATGATCAGAAATAAGCTGTGGCTGAACGAACTCACCTAACTCCTTGAGCTTGCCTAAGTACTCAAAGTTAAGTGGATCGCTGCTCCCAATATTCATTGACACACCATGCATCACTAGCGGGTATTGCTCCTTTAACTGAGCGAGCACATGCCGGCCATAGCCGTGATTATCTATATAGTTTTCACTGATGATTTCAAACCAGTCGATGCCGAGTGATGTACCGCGCTCTAAATGGGACATAATAAAGGGATAGTGCTGGCTTCTTAGGCCAACACCAAACCCCAAGTCGGTTAATTTTTCGATAGCGGACGCAGCAAGCTGCTGCGTCCGAATTGGACTTGTCATGCTACCTTTCCTATCAAGTTGATGGAGGAAGTGCTAGACGAATGTCTGAAGGTTTTGGTTTATCTATGGGGGTATTGTCCTCGTTCAGCAACCCATTAGCATTACAGTAAGCCTGCCATGCGATATCGTATACCGCGTCTCCTTTTTTGTAGGGCATAAAATCATCGTATTGACCTTTTATATTTTTGTATTTAATCGGCGAGAAGGTATTATCTTTTAAGTTAAACTTAAATAGTTGCATATCATATTCTTGGTCTTCACCTGAAAGCTCTGGGAAGAGTTGAGAGGCTGAGATAGGCACTGCACAGCCACCCAAGTTATTACACTTATTATCTGCAGGTGCACTTTTTGGCCCTGTTGATACGCTACCACCACAGCTACCGCCGGGCGTAGTGCTATGAACAAAACCACAACCACCTTGTGCTTTACAGTCGTTACTTCCCTTACAACTGTGATAGACCTCAGGCGGTGGTAAGTCATCTGAACCGATATTGGTATAGCTCATTCCTTGGCAGGCATGATAAAGGGTGTTCGGATTTTGCGGGGCGATACCCGTCACTAAATCTGGCGCGATTCCCGTTGTTGCCCAGCAAATCGAAATCCTATCGCCTGAGCCTCCCATTGCGGGGCCCGGAAATTCACTGGTTTTACCCGACCAATAACGGTCAAGTGCTGTAGTTAGACCTTTAATCGTGCCTACCGCAGATTGACTGAATAATTGATGCGTATTGCCAATATTGGACGAGAGTTTAAGGTTGTTAAGCGCTTTTACTACACTGCTGACGCAAGGTAGATTTGGGTTTTGCTTAACTGCTTCATCACCGCCGTTGGGATCCAATAACGCCTCATTCCAGCTATTACCCTCAGCAAACCAAGTTGACCATGTCATATAACGTTCGTCCGATTGACTTGAAGGCTTCTCAAAGTCGACAATGAGCTTCATGGTATCGGTAAATATTTGAAAGTGATCTTTGTATTTATTAGTGATCCGCGCACAAGCCGAACCCGAAATTGGGCCTTCACTGCAGCTTGCGGGATAATCCGCCTTCAATGCTTCTGCACTAGGTTGAAACTTCTCTTCTACGGTGCTGAGGTGGATATCATCCGCTTTAGCCACTTTAGCAGCTAGGAGGTTTTGTGCCCATTTTTCATCTGCCCAGCGTTTACAAATCATTTCTGCTACACCATCACCTTCACCTTGATCAGTAATGGCATTTACATTATTCATTAACGCTTCTTTTAATGCAGTATGATCTTCTTTTACGTTGAGTGAGCCTTTAATGCCAGGGAATTGTGGCTGATAATCTTTGTTACCTGGGCGCTCATTAAAATAGTCACGTTGAATGGTTGCGTAGTCGAGCAAGCTGGTGCCATCGTCATATTGGATCTGAATATAATCCCAATAGCTGAGGTACATGTGTCCAATCGAACCAAACAGCGGTAGGTTTTTCTCAGTGTAATCTGGTTTCCACCAATCATAAGGTGCTTGCTCAAAATATTTTGGCCGTTTTGTGTCTTTGTTTGGCTCTAAATATTGCTCTTGGATAATTTTCTTTGCGTTTTCTTCCGTTTCTTCAATTAACATAAAAAGTAATGTCTGCTCTTTGTTGAGCTCAGTGGCATTAACACGAAGATCTTGTAATGTTTTATTTGGGAAAATTTGCTTAAAGTAAGCTTGAACTTCAGGGCTTAATTTAGACAAATCATCGCTACAATCAGCAAAGTCCAAAATGTGTGGAATACCACTTTGATTGTTATAGCACTTCCAACCAAACTTCTCGTCAATTAATGCTTGGCTAGTAAAGCTTGGTGTGAGGCCCAATTTGCTAGCCATGTTTGAGGCCAGTTGTAAGTGCAGCATTTCTTCAATAAAAACACTATACACACCGTTAAACACTTGCTGGTTCACAGAGAGTTTAAATGCGTCTTTTTGGTTGTTTGGGTCGTTATTGTCACCAACCAAAGCATCGATATTAAAAAGCGGTTTAAGCTCTACGTCGTAGCCTTTGTTTAGACGGTGCTCTGGTATATATCCCGCTGTTGGACCAAGTCCTGGCCAGTAGCGACCGGGATAAAGATTTGAAGAGTCCGCAATCTGATGTGTACCTTGAATCGAGTAGAGGCCGGTCATATAAAGTGGGATCGTGAATAACTCCACGTTAATAGCTGCTTGTGCAATTGCTCTCAGACAAGATAAATCAGCAGCCTTATACTCGCTATTGCGTGCTTTAATTTGTTGTTTTTGTGCACTGCTTAAGAAGATGGAGGCATCAATTTCTTTATCTACTTCTACCGATGGGCCTGTTTTGTTCTGCACATTCATAGTTTGCTCCTTTGTGACGGTGAACGTTGTGCAATACCACTGGCTTAAATAAGTTAGGATGTAGACTATTTATCCAAGATAACTCAAAATTTAAGCAAGTTGATGTAGGTGAGCGATGAACACTCGTTATAAAAAGTAGTCGTAAAAAGAGATAAGATCGATTACGAGATATTACATGGTGGTAACTTTTTAATAACCTACTTAAGGAGGAACAACACGAATAAACTGAAAGGGATAAAAGAAGTGGCTTAAAGTCAAAGCCTTAAGCCACTTCGAGGAGCTAAGTTACTCGCTCAGAACTTAGATGGCGCTGGAGGCACTGTCAGTGTTTTCTTCGGGCTATCTTTTAACTCATTCAACAGCTCCTTCACTGCACGCTCGACCGACGGGTCTTTACCTGCATGGATCAGTTCAGGTCTATCGATCACTTCGATGTCAGGGCTGACGCCCTCATTTTCGATGATCCAATTGCCTTCATTATCAAGAATGCGGAAGGTTGCAGCGATAACCTGACCTCCGTCAACAAGACTTGGATTACCTGAGATACCGATAAGGCCACCCCAAGTGCGAGTACCAATTAGTTTGCCAAGACCTGCCTGACGGAAGTAATAAGGTAGAGCATCACCGCCTGAACTTGAATAGCCGTTGATCAACATCGCTTTTGGACCATCGTGAGCAAACTGTGGAGTTCTTGTTGGCTCAACACCACGACGTTTCCAGTAATTAAGCGGTTTACGAGCAAGCCAAGTGATCATGTGCTCAGGGATAAAGCCGCCACCGTTATATCGGTCGTCGATGATCAGCGCATCTTTACTCGTTTGTGGCATAAAGTTCTTAAATAATGAACGGTTACCATCATAATGAGTATTTGGTAGGTGAACGTAGCCAATCTTACCGTTTGATAGTTTATCCACGTAGTCTGCGCGTGATTGAACCCATGCCATGTAACGTAAGCCTTGCTCGCTGGCGACAGGTTTTACCGTGGTTTTCCAGCTATCATCAGCGCTTGGTGATTTACTCAATACCAACTCAACTTGCTCGCCTTGGGTATTTTCAAGTAGCTCGTAAAAGTTAACTACGTCTTTTACCGAGCGACCATTTACCGAGATGATGTAATCTCCCGCTTTGGCATTCACGCCGGTTTCATCGAGTGGTGAACGGTAGTCTTCATGCCAGTTCTCACCTTTGTAGATACGCTCAATTTTTACGTAGCCAGACTGATGCGCGCTTATTTCTGCGCCAAGTAAACCATGCTTTTTGCGTTCGGCTGTTGGGGCATCACCAGATTGTACATAAATGTGACCTGCATTGATTTCTCCCGCAATTTCACTAAGTACATAGTCTAAGTCGCTACGGTGTGCGACAGCGCTGGCAAGTGGTTGATATTTATCTAAAGTTGCATCCCAATCTTGACCGTGGTGATGCTCGTCGTAGAACCAATCACGCAATGTACGCCAGCCTTCCACATACATTTGTTGCCATTCAACTTTAGGGTCGATTTTCAGTGTCATCTTAGATAGGTCAAGCTGACTGCTCTTTAAGTCCTGTTTTGGCTTAGGCGCTATAACACTGTAATTATTGCCAGCACGAGCAATTAGATGCTTACCACCAGCGGCAACCTTATAGCTGCTCACCCCTTCGGCAACCGTCTCTAGTTTGCTATCGGGTTCTGTGCCTAGGAGCTTCAACGCACCGCCCGTTAAGGTTAGTACGCCACCTTCAACACCTGTAAGCGAACCGTAGTTACCCGCTGGGGCTGAGAGTGATACAACCCGCGACATAAAGCCGTTGGCCTCAATGTAATTTTCTTGTTTGTCACTGTCTTTTTTCGTCTCGCCGTCTGATTGAATGCTTAGCTCATCACTTTCAAACGCGTTTAATGGCTTGATATGACTATTCACCGCAACGCTATAAATGCGTGTGGCATTATTAAACATATAATCAAATTCATAGCTGCTAAAGGTGAGGTTATAGTCGCGCTCAGAAGTGAAATAAATGTAGTTACCGTCAGGAGAGAAAGTCGGGTTACGCTCACTGGTCATGTTGTCAGTCAGGCGAGTGACCTTTTTATCCTCAGTATTATAGTGCCAAAGCGAGGCGTAGCGGTTTTCATTGTTCTTAACAAAAACAATATCTTCACTGTTTGGCGACCAAGTATATTCGGTTAGACCATCTTCGTCGTATTTGGCGGTGTCAATTTTATGCATATCGCCAGATTTCGCATCAACCCACCATAGCGTATGGTTTTTATCAGCAAAGAGCAGTTTGCTGCTATCAGCCGACCAAATTGGCGTAAAGCGCCAGATGGTACCATTGTCAGTTAACTGGATGGTTTTGTTGTTATTTGCTCTATCTTTTAGATAGATCTCATATTCACCTGTTTTATCACTCATGTAGGCAATATAACGACCATTTGGTGACCAGCTAGCTTCAATTTCGCGGCCTTCTGGCGTGTAAGAAAGGTTGCGAGTTGGGCCCTGTTTTACTGGGACTGAGAATAACTCACCACGGGCAGTAAACAATGCACGCTTACCATCGTGTGATATATCCATTGAATCAATAAAGTCGCTAACGTTTTTACTATATGGCATGGCATATTGACGCACACCTGAAACATCAATTTTTAGCTTCTTCGCGGTCTTTGTCGCTTCGTCAAAGCGATATAAATAGCCGCCATTTTCGTAAACAATGGCATCTGGTCCAGCTGATGGCCAAAGCACGTCAAAGTCTTTGTGGTCAGTCATTTTTATCGGTGACTTACCATCGCGATATTTATAGAGGTTGAGCGTGTAGTCACGATCAGACACGAAGTAAATACTGTCATTCACCCAAGTTGGTTGCTGGTCGGTTGCTTTGTCAGTCGTAAGTTGTTTGGACGTATTATTTTCAAGATCGTAAATCCAGACATCCTGCGCTCGACCACCACGAGAACGTTTCCAGGTTCTAAACTCTCTGTCGATTGGCGTATAAACATACTTGCTACCATCAGGGGAGAGCATACCACCACCGGTTTCTGGGATGGCCATCGGCTGCTCAAGTCCACCCTCTACTGGCACCATATATGGGCGACCCATACGTTTGCCCCATGGTGTGCGATTTGCTCTAAAAACGATATGTTTGCCGTCAGGCGTCCAGTCCATCACACGATAATCAAAACCACCGCGGGGAGGCATTGGGCCTACGTCGTTATAATATGTTAGTTGTTTTAAACCAGAACCATCGGCATTGATCACATAGATCTGGCGGCTGCCATTATATTCAGCGGCAAAAGCGATTTTGCTGCCATCTGGTGAGAACTTAGGGAAAGTTTCAAAACCTACATGGTCGGTCAGACGCTGACTTTTACCTGTGCTGGTATTAGCAATATAAATATCACCAGCATATACAAAAGTGACTTTATCTTTGTGAATATCAGGAAAGCGGAGTAGGCGGGTATCTTCGGTCTGATACGCTGAAACAAAAGGCGCGGCTGCCGCAGCAATGGCAAGCACGAGTGTTTTTATCTTCATCATAATATAGGCATTTCCGTTATTATTTTGATACATAATAACGATTGGTAAGTGAAATGCACCCAATTTAGATGAGTAGCTTGTTTCAAAATGTGAAAAAACACCCCAACGCGGAGTGTGGTCGCGAAGAGGTGTTGAATAGTTGGGGGAGGTACGGATGTACCTCAATCATGTGTTGATTTAGAACTGAGCAACAAAAGTTAGGTTGCTTGTTTCACCGCCGTCTGTGTCAACTACACTACCTTTAAGGTAGTAAGTGTCGTTGAAGAAGTATTTAGCTTCTACCGCTAAGTCTGAGTCATATGAACCTAGACCAAGCGCAAAGTTGCGAGTGAAGTAGTAGTTTGCAAGCACGTTTGTTACGTTATCGTCAAAACCATCAGTATCAATACGGTTGTGCTCTACATCAATTGTGAAATAGCTGTCACCACCAACGTGCATGAAGTAACGTGCACTTAGGTTTAGAAAATCAAATTCGTCTTCAGTTTCAACTGTGAAACCGATGTAATCTGTAGAATTTAGTTCGTGATTGTACTCAGCTTTGAACCAAGTAGTATCACCGTTTTCAAACTCTTCTTGGCGAATGCTTAGCTTTAGGTTGTCATTGTAAAGGTAGCCAAAACCGAAAGAGTAATGGTCGTCAGCTTCGCCAAGATCTGCGATGCTAGCAGTTACAAACCATTCTTTAGTGATAAAGCCCTCACCACGTGCTGAGAAAGCATTTGAATAATCATCGTTAAAATAATCAACGCCTACATTGCTGTCCGTATCAAGGTAGCCAAAATCATCCCATACGCCTACTGATTCTTGAGGTGCGAAGAAATAGCGAGAAGAAAGCATCAGTGCGCGGTTGTCAGAGCCATCATAATCCGTGTAACTAGCGGTGTTGAACCACTCTTTTTGTACGTTACCCGTGTTAGCCTGAGCTGCTGCTGAAACAAGTAGTGAAACAGCTGCGATAGATAGTAGTTTTTTCATAGTCATCCCTTTAATTTCCATATATTGAGCTACATCGACTCAACGGCGCGCATGGTAGTATTAGAAATCTGAACGGAAGCTGACAATAATGAAAAAAGTGTGGATATTGGCAAAAAAGCTGAGACTTAATTATGCTTTTTATCTATGAGATAAACATAAGGAAAGAGAATATGATGAATTCATTCCATGGCATATCAATAGGCACTGAGCGCTTTGGAGATAATATTTATCTTACACTTAAGCCTACAGGTAAACTCACTCATGAAGATTATGTTGTTATTACACCAATAATCGAGAGTGCACTGAAAGCGGTAACATCGCCTAAAATCTATGCATTTCTTGATGCGACTGATTTTGAAGGCTGGGAGCCAAGAGCCATGTGGGATGACTTCCAACTCGCCTTTGAGCATAGCACTGAGTTTGCCAAGGTAGCAATATACGGTGGTAAAAATTGGCACCGACTAGCCGCAACAATAGGTAACTGGTTTGTTACTGGTAAAGTGAAGTATTTTGATGATAAGGAAGATGCGCTGAGTTGGCTTAATGAAAGAGATTGATTAATGTTGAATTAAATTCATAGTTTATGCATTGTAACTCGAGATGCTAGTCACGTGTGCAAAAAGTGGATTATTCAACCTATCATCAGTATAGTGAATTAACATCATTGGCTTTTGTCATAACGGCTTAGGAGCTTCCACTGTGAAAAAAATACTGATTACTGGTGCAAACCGCGGTATTGGACTTGCGTTAACTAAAACCTATCTGCAGGCTGGTTGGCACGTGTTAGCAACTTGTCGAGACCCGCTTATTGCAACAGAGCTGAATTCTCTTGCGCCAACTTTTCCTGAACTCCAAGTATTCGCCTTAGATGTGACCAATTACGACCAGATGGAAGAATTAAGCGAGAAACTGGCACCGGTGCCTATCGATATCGTTATCAACAATGCGGGTATGTATGGGCCGAAAGACTATGCATTTGGTGAAACCGATATAGAAGCATGGCGAGAAGTGATGGAGGTTAATGCATTTTCCACCATGCGACTTGCAGAACTATTTTACACCCACCTTTGCAACGGCAATGAAAAGATTTTTGCGGCCATCTCCTCTAAGGTAGGTAGCCAAACCATGAATACCAAAGGTGGCGGCTATATCTATCGCAGTTCGAAGGCTGCGCTAAACTCAGTGGTAAAAAGCTTGTCTAATGATTTACTGAGCGAGGGGATCCGCACAGTTGCTATCCACCCCGGCTGGGTCCAAACCGAAATGGGTGGCCCCAATGCGTTAATTACTTCAGATGAGTCTGCAAATGGGATCTATTCTGTATTATCTCACTTTGTGGATGCACAAAGCGGTGGCTTTTACGACTATCGCGGTGACGCTATTCCTTGGTAATAAACTGACAACTAATCTGCGCTTACACGAGAATTAAAAAATTTGGTTACTTAATGAGGAAGATGCGTTGAGTAGCGTCTACATAGTAGTAAAGGAATGTGCATACAGTGGTAGAAGTTCAAAATTTAGTCTTCACGCGCCGTGATGGTGAGGTGAATCGAGCTGTATTAGATAAGCTTAATCTCTGTATTGCTGCTAAAGAACAAGTCGCTATTGTTGGTGATAGTGGGTCGGGTAAAACCACATTGATCCATCTGATCGGTGGTTTGTTAAGGCCCGATAGCGGCAGTATTATTATTGATGGCCAGGATATTACTCAGTTTAATGATACCGAACAGGCACTATATCGCCGCAAATTAGGGATGATATTTCAACACTATCAATTGCTTGCACCTTTATCTGTCTACGATAATATTGTCTTTCAAGCACAGCTCAATCAATTGAACCCAAAGCGAAACGATGTCAATGCGCTGGCTGAACGTTTGGGGATTTTGCATAAGTTAACAGCCTTGCCTCAGCAATTGTCAGGTGGCGAGCAGCAGCGAGCTGGTATCGCACGTGCCATGATCAACAAGCCTAAGTTATTACTGGCCGATGAGCCGACAGGAAACTTAGACGCTGCGAAAAGTGAAGAAGTGGTATCACTTCTGCGTGAGCTGTGTGAAGAGCAAGGCGTTAACTTGCTAATGGTTACGCACAGCCAACATCTTGCTGACAGCCTCGATAGAAAAGTCACCATTCAAAATAACCGTGCTTATGGTTAAAACGATGGAACGGCTGAGCGCGTTATCAGAAATTAGGCTGGTACTTACGGTTTTTATCCAATTCTACAAAAGGCACCTTTGGTTGTTTTTGTTATTCGTTTTTGGCTTGTCTTTGGGTAGTGCTTTGCTTGGCTCAATTCGAGGACTAAATCAAGAAGCAACGGATCGCTATCAGCAAACTAGCGCACTTATTAACAATCCAATCAGTCATTTTGTTCGGCCAAGCGTAGGCCGCGAGATGTTGACTAGCGATGTATGGACGGCGCTTCGAAACGCAGGAGTTGTATCTGCTGAGCCCGTTTTGGAGGGCGTGCTGACTCTGCCGAGCGGGAATAGACTTCGCATAAAAGGGGTTAATACTTTGCAATGGCTGGCTTTGCCTAAAGCGCAACCACAGGAAGATAAATCAGGCAATCAAAATGTGCCATTGCAATTCGGATTTAATACAATTTACGTATCTAACACGATGGCTCAACAGTTGTCGCTCAGTAGGCATAAAGTGAGCGAGTTCCTAGATACGGATGTACACTTTGTGGTTTTATCGGAACTGACTGGTGATGTCGCATTAGCCGATATTGCATTAGTTGACCATTTACTGAATTCATCAGGCCGAATGAGTTATATAGAAATCTCAAATGCAGTATTGGATGAGGCAAAGGTTAGACAGGTTTTAGGTGACAAAGCACAGCTACAAAGTGCACAAGCACAGTCATTCGACTCGTTGTCGAAGGCATTTTTCTTTAACCTGCAAGCACTCGCATTCCTAGGCTACGTGGTTGGTGCTTTTTTAAGTTTTAACGCTATAAAGCTTTGTCTGCACGCAAGAAAAAAACTGCATCAGCAACTCACACTACTCGGTTGTATTCAAGAAAATGTAATCGCAGCGGTAGTCATTGAGGTGCTCGTCTTAAGCTTGATTGCTGCACTAGTGGGCGCAGGTGTGGCTTCCTTGGGGGCGAACTTATTGGTGAGCGAGATCTCTATGGCGTTAGAGAGCTTGTTCGCGTTAGATAGGCGTTTACCGGTTAATTTCAGTTGGTTAGTCGTGCTGCAAGCATTTGTGTTAAACCTTTTGGTACTTACCAGTGTGGCCTATTGCCAAGTAAAACCTCTTACTTTTTATAAATCTTGGCAGAGTAAAATAGTGAGTGGAAGTCTACTGGCTGTGGCCGCTGGGTATTTTTATCTTGGTAGCGAAGCGCCATTTCATGCGCTTGGGTTATGCGTTTGCCTTCTATTACTCTTTTTTATGATAACACCAGTGGTACTGCGAGCCGCGTTTAAAGGTATTCCAACTCGGGATCCAATGGTTAAATGGATGAAAGCAGACAGTGGCGAGCAGATCACAGTACTTACGATCAGTGTTTATGCCGTATTGCTTGCGGTTGGCACTTCCGTAGGGTTGCAAGTTATGGTGAGTAGTTTTAGTTCAGCTTTGCAGATCCATTTAGATGGTCGCCTTAGCGCAGATCTATATGTGAGGCCTGGCGAAGTATCTGATACACAATATCATTGGCTCTTAAGCCAAAAGGATATTGAAAAGGTTGGTGTATTCTGGCGTGCAGAGATAAGTTATGACCTGAGCTCACATCAAAAAAGTACTCAATCAGCGAGCTTAATTAGCTTCGGCCGATCTGGCGAACATCACTATAATCTTACGCTACTTTCGGGCGCCGCCGTTAATAACCAGGTGCTTTACTATGATGCGAATAAGAATGTGAGTGGGTGTCTTGCTAATGAGCCAAGCAAATTATTGTATGGCGTTAAGTTTGGCCAGCATATTCGGTTGCAGCAAGGCAAAAAGCATATTAACTGTGAGATAACGGGTTTTTATTATGATTATGGCGAACAGCGCGCGGTGTTCGTCGCTGTTAGTGATGCAATTGAAAACGCCGGGCTTAACTATGAAGCATATGGTTTTTCAGTTGTTCTAAAGCCAGATATTGATACCGCTTCATTTAAGCAAAAGGTCATACAGCAATTTCATTTAAACGACTCTCAAGTGGTTCAAAATCAGCGTTTTAAACAATACGCTACGCGTTTGTTTGAACATACATTTTACGCAACACACGCGTTAAATTTAATGATAGTTGCTATCGCGCTATTTGGGCTGTGGGTATCATTACTGACACTCGGCGCTAAGCAAATTCAACCTTTGGCCATCTTAAAAACATTAGGCGTTACCACTTGGCAAGCGTTTGCCATTAAATTAGCGCAGAGCGCCATTATTTTGCTGGTGAGTTTAGTGTTGGCGACGATACTCGGGGGAATGCTCGGCTGGATCTTGCTTAAATTTGTGATGCCAATTGGCTTCGGTTGGACGATCCCTTTTCTATTACCTTATCTTGATATCGCGGTCTTTATCACCCTCATTTTTGCTTTAGCTTTGCTGGTTAGTGTACTACCTCTACTCAAACTGAGTCGTTACGATACTGCGGATCTGTTGTATGAAGACTAATTATTTTATCGTTTTATTACTGCTAATTGTGGGAGTTGGCTGCACACCGGAATTATCAGAAGCCCCTAATTCAAAAAATGATTTTTTCAATCTTGAATTAGGTGAGCCGGTTTCTCCGTCATACCAATTGAGTTTTCCACTTGATCACGGCAGCCATCCTGATCAAGGCATTGAATGGTGGTATGTTACTGCAAACTTAAAAAGTGACTCAGGGCAGGAATTTGGTGTTCAATGGACGCTATTTAGAACCTCTGTTGCCAGTGTTCAATATGCCAGTCCATGGTGGGATGGTGAGTTATATTTTGCGCATTTTGCAATTCAAGACAATACTAAGCATCAAGCTTTCGAACGGTACGGCAGAGCAGGTCAAGTAAAAATTCAAGCTGACCCATTTATCACGCAATTAGATAATTGGTATTTGCGCAGCGAGATGGAAACATTTTTTCCGTTAACGCTCCATGCTGAGGAAGGAAAAAATCGTGTTAATTTAACACTGAAAAAAAGTCCGATAGTGTTTCATGGGAAGAATGGCTACAGTGAAAAAACGTCCGATGGCCATGCCTCCATTTACTATAGCTATCCTTTTTTAAGCGTCACGGGTGAGCTTACTTTTCAAGGTGCAACCCATCAAGTTAGCGGTAACGCGTGGCTCGATAGAGAATGGTCTTCCTCGTTTATCAGCAAAGCACAGCGCGGCTGGGACTGGTTTAGTATTCGGGGTCAAGACAGGTCGAATGGTGCACTAATGGTATTTTGCATTCGTGATAGCCAACAAATCTACAAAGATTGCCGGGGTACTGAAATTACAGCAGAGGGTAGAGCGACAGAAATAGCCCATAAGGATATTCAATTGAGTGTTTTGGAGCAGGTTTCGTTAGATGGAGTAAGTTATCCACTTAAATGGCAACTACGGCTAAAGCATAGACCTGTTATTCTGATAGAAAGTATAAATCGTGATGCGAGAAACCAGTTGACTATCCCGTATTGGGAAGGAAGAGTAAGGGTGTCCGGCGGCTATACAGGTGAAGGGTACGCTGAGCTAGTCGGATACGAATAGCCTGCAATGGCTACACCGAATATTTGTCCCTATAATGTCTTTACATTGCCTAATGAGACAGTACTAGCCCACAATAAACGTGAATTTATCCTGAAATCTTGTTTTGACAGCGATTTTTTCTGTCAAACTCAGTCCTAGAAAGCTAGACTTTAAGAATATCTTACTATCCGTGTTGCTATGTTAAATACGTTTTTTGTAACCGATCCCGCACCAGAGTTGCTACTCAACGGAACTTATGACGCTACGCTTGTGGCGTTGTCCGTGCTGGTGGCTGTTATTGCCTCATTTTTTACGCTTATCCAGATCGACTTTGCTGAGCAAAATCAAAATAGTCGTATAAATCGGCTCGCAAAATTTGGCGGTGCTGTGGCCATGTCTGGTGGTATTTGGAGTATGCACTTCATTGGCATGTTGGCGTTCTCACTCTGTGTTGAAGTGGATTACGATCCTTGGCTTACTGCGGCGTCTATTTTTCCTGCTTTCTTAGGCTGTTGGGTTTCGTTCGATTTGATAACTCGACCCAACGTCACACTTGCAATAAAAGGGCTCGCCGCTGTCATTTTGGGGGCCGGTATAGGTACTATGCACTATAGCGGTATGGAAGCCATGCAGCTTGGCCCTATGTTGGGTTATGACCCCGCACTTTTTGGTTTATCAATTATTGTTGCAGTGTCTCTTGCCTTCATTGCAATTCAAGCAAGAAGTAAGCTGCGCGATTATATCAGTGATAACAATACTAGTATCGTCAGATGGTTAGGCGCTTTGGCGCTTGGTGCATCGGTATCGGGAATGCATTACACAGGCATGCAGGCGGCAAAGTTTGTATCTGACTCACCAGTTATTAGCCTAGAGATACAAGAGCAACACACACAATCGCTTGCGCTGTTTATTGCCGCCGTCAGTATGATCATTAGTGCTTTATCTGCGCTTATTCACACAGCTAGCAAGTACCGTTCGGTGGCTGCAGACAAAGCCGCGAATGAATCTAGGCTTGCAGCGATTCTTGAAACGGCGGTTGATGGGATCATCACTATCAATGGTGAAGGGATAATCAAGAGCTGTAATCCATTATTTGAACGAATTTTGGGATGGTCTGAGGGAGAGACACTTGGTCGCAATGTTGCCGTGTTTTTGCCTAAACCCAAAGAAGCGCAGACAGGTGTCGCTTTTGACATCGCTTATCTTGAGCAATTTAAAGGGGTTGGCCGTGAAATCAAGGCGCTACATAAGCAAGGGCATCTAGTACCTATTCGGCTGGGAATTGGCGAGGTTGAGTTAAAAGATCAAAGCGCGTTTTATGTTGGCTTCATTACAGATTTAACAGCGCAAAAGCAAATGGAAAAAGCGCTGATTGAGCAGGAAGCGCGTTATCGAACACTGTTAAATAATATGCCTGGTGTTGCTTTTCGCTGCAATATTGATAGCGACTGGACGCTATCTTTCGTAAGCCCCATTGTGGAGCAGCTTACAGGCTATCGGGCAGAGGAATTTATGTCTGGGCAAGTCCATTTTTCCAGCTTGATTGTTGAAGACGATATCAATTTAACTCACGATGTCGTTGAACAAGCGCTGCAAAGTGGTAAAGCGAGTTATTCCTTGGAATATAGGATATTACACAAATCTGGCCATACTAGGTGGGTACTTGATAAAGGCTCGTTTGAGTATGACCAAGCGGGTAAGGTCGAAGGAATCGCTGGCGTATTACTCGATATTAGTGAGCGTAAGCAAATGGAAGATGAGCTGCGTGCGGCGAAAAGCATCGCTGAAAGCGCTGCGGCTTCCAAGCAAGCGTTTTTGGCGAACATGAGTCATGAAATCCGCACGCCGATGAATGCCATTTTAGGATTTAGTGAAGTACTTCGAGAGTCTGCGCTGAAGCCTGATCAAAGTAAGCATGTAAATACTATTCTTACCAGTGCAAAGGCACTGTTGCACTTACTTAATGATATTTTAGACTCTGCTAAGTTAGACCAAGGCAAGCTTGATCTGATTGAAAATGATTTCTGTATTTCTGAGCTACTCGACAACGTGGTATCGACGTTTTGGTATCAAGCAAAGAAAAAAGGCTTAAAACTAGAACTCACGATGAGTCATACTTTGCATCAAACTTACCATGGAGCTTCCGATCGCTTACGGCAGGTATTAGTTAATTTATTGGGTAATGCCATTAAGTTTACTGCACAGGGCAGCGTAGAGCTTAGCGTTGAGTCCTCTCATGACGATTATGTGCTGTTTAAAATTGCGGACACAGGTATAGGGATTGCCAACGATAGACTAGATTCAATTTTCAATCCCTTTGAGCAGGCTGATGAGAGCATGAGCCGCCGCTTTGGTGGTACAGGCCTTGGGACGACCATTAGTCGCCAACTAGTCGAGTTAATGGGTGGAAAAATATGGGCTCATAGTGAGCTTGGAAAAGGGTCTACTTTCTATTTTACAGTGCCTCTTAAGAAAATAGCGGCATTTGCAGTAGCACAAGACGTTCATGTCGAACTTCCCCCGTTAAGGATCTTGGTTGCTGATGACATTCAACAAAATACCGAATTGTTGAGTTTATTACTTGAAAAGCAAGGTCATAGTATAGAGGTTGCAGGAGATGGGCTTGAGGCCATCGAAAAAGCAAAAATGCAACAATACGATCTTATTCTAATGGATATCCATATGCCGGGTTGTGATGGACTTGAGGCGACGCGCGCTATCAAAGCATATGAACAAGAAAACAGGCAACAAGAGACACCGGTAATAGCACTTACCGCGAGTGTGTTAGGCGAGGATAGAGCGGCTGCAAAAGCGGCTGGTATGGCTGCATTTGCTTCAAAACCTGTGGTGATAGAAGATTTAACTCGCACTATTGCTGAGACGCTCCATATCAGTATTGCTCATACGTCGATTGGAGTAAGGCAAACCACCAACAAACAGCTTATTAATAGAGCTAGAGCGATAAATTTGTGGGGCAGTGAAGCTCGGTTTTTAAAAGAGTTAGCGCGTTTTTGGGAAGATAAAAGAGAAGAGGTGATAGCACTATTTGCTCACGAAGGCCAGTTTACGAATGTTGTACTACAGAGTATTCATACTATCAAAGGCATTGCTGGAAACTTGGCTTTGGAGACACTATTTGCTCTGCTAGAGCAAATAGAGGGTAAAAAGGAGATTGACGAGCGCTTGAGAACTAAAATGGCGCTCATTATTGAAAAATTAGACGACGTGGTTGGCTTGAGTGATGAAGAAGTTGTGACCAACGCGCTGAGTGAGGGCGACGTTTTCTTGTTTAAGCAAAACTTACTACAAGCAAAAGAGATGATAGATGAGGCACAAGTTGAGGATGATGTGCTCGACGCTTTGTTAGAAAGTGCTCCTCTTACTTACCGAAGCCAGGTAGAGGCGTTGAAACATGCATTGGATGATTTTGAATTTGAACGTGCGGAGGAAATTCTCGCACAATTAATGAGTACTGATGTGTAATGATAAATGACCACAAACCTCTTATCCTAGCCGTTGACGATGAAGCAACAAATTTGCAAATTCTAAAGCAAACGCTGGGCAATCAATATCGTATGAAGTTTGCAAAGTCAGGAAAATTAGCGCTGGAGTTAGTAGATAAGGAACTACCTAACTTAATTTTACTCGATGTTATGATGCCAGAAATGACAGGCTTTGAAGTTTGCTCTAAATTAAAAGAGGCTCCATCTACGGCGAGGATCCCGGTGATTTTTGTTACCGCCTTGAGTGAAGAGTTTGATGAAGCTCGAGGCTTTGAGCTAGGTGGTGTTGATTACATTACAAAGCCAATCAGCCCTGCGATAACTAGAGCCAGAGTAAAAACGCACTTGTCTTTAGTGAGTGCCACTGAGCTTAAAAGTGCATACGTTGAACTGATGCAGCGACTCGGTCAGGCAGCGGAATACAAAGACAATGAAACAGGCCAACACATTGCAAGAATGAGCCGCTACTGCTTTGTGCTTGCTAAAGCTTGTGGTTTACCGGAAGCGTATGCGGAAGATTTGATGCTCGCTGCACCAATGCATGATATTGGCAAGGTCGGTATTGCCGACAGCATTTTGCTGAAACCTGGACGTTTAGATGCCGAAGAATATGAAGTGATGAAACAACATGCTGAACTGGGTGCAAACATACTCGCGGACTCTGATTCAAAACTCGTCAAGCTTGCATATTTAATGGCAATGGAGCACCACGAGAAATTTGATGGAAGCGGTTATCCAAAAGGATTAAAAGGGGAAGAAATCTCACTTGAAGGACGGATCTGTGCACTTGCGGATGTGTTTGATGCACTTACTTCAAAACGCCCATACAAAGAGGCTTGGCCTATTGAAAAGGCATTGGCCTTTATCCACTCTGAAAGCGGTAAACACTTTGACCCTAAATTAGTTGAATTACTCGATGAAAACCTACCAGAAATTCTAAAAATTAAAGCGCAGTATGACTAGGGCCTATTGACCTTCGCTGTTTGGCTTTTGTTCCCCTGAGTGTGTTTTGGTCGCGACGCTCGATTTGCCGTCTGGTAATCTAAGCAAAAGTTGAGCAACAGGGGAGCTTATCTTTGCTGGCTAAAAGAGAGAGCTCGATTAATGCTTTTGAATAAAGAAAGAGGGAGGTGGTAAGGTCTTTTTAGGCTGCTTATATTGCAAAGCATTTGCTATGCGAATAATTTGTATCTATATTGGGTTCTAATCATGGAACTATCAACAAGGATATGATTGTGAAATCAGTTTCAACTATGGCAATAAATCTTACCGCCATGTTAGCTTCATTACCTAGCATCGCCAGTTCAACAAATTTTATGGAGCTTGGATTTAGTCGGATAGCGTTCGATAGCGTCAGTGAGATTGAACCTAGAGGCTTTGTCATTACAGCAAATATAGAATTTGGTGGGCTTTACCTTGAAGGCTCCTCTGCTCTTATGGCTGATGATGTCGCGGTTACCGGAATAGTTTATGGTGCAGAAGAAGACGTATTAACTACATTAGATTTCGATGTTGACTCTAGAACTTATACCCTATTGGCCGGGAAGCAGTTTGATTTGAATGATCATAGCCTTATTGATATTTATGGCGGTTATTCTAGGCATAGATTGGAGATAGCTTATTCAGGCTTAGTCAATACGACGTACTATGATGGTTACACCAATAAAGAACTTATATTATTTCTTGATCAAGGGGAAAATGAGTCAAGTGATCATTATCATTTAGAAGCTGCTTATGACTATACACATGTAGACCTTAACTTTAGGTTAGGTGTGGGCTTTGAGCGGATCCAGGATGATGTAAGTGAGAATAATTTAGTGTATTTGGCCGAGGTTGGATATCGTTTTACCAATAATATTTCTGCAAACGTGAGCTATAGAAATGCTGAGGTCTACAATACCCTCAGCCTGAATTTGAGGTATAGCTTCTGACGACAACGCCCTGTGATGCCGTTAACCTTGGTGTGAACGGCATGACATCCACTTCTAAAATGTCTATCTAATCTTCTTCCGCTTGGTATAAGTTGAACTCGAACAAGTTAACCCTTTGATTAATAGCAACAAGCTTTGTTACAAAGTCATATTGTATTTGTTTTAGGTTCTGGTTGTATTTATATGTAGTTTCAGTAGTATGCGCCACGAATTAACTACGAGAATGATGGAGTGGATCGTGAATTCAACTTTAAAGCAAGTGGCATTAGTATCAGCACTATTTGCATCAACAGCCTGTCTAGCAAACTCAACAGACTTCGTTGAACTAGGCTACGGAAAAATCACGCTTGATGGCGTTGATGAATTCAAGCCTACGGGTATCGCAATTACGGTCAACAAGGCTTTTGACGGCTTTTATCTTCAAGGTACTTATGCGGCATTAAGTGATGACTTTAATGATACTTTAATCGAAAGCGATTATTACGCAAATATAGAGGCAACGGTTAAAGTTGAGACAGATTTAAATTATCTTACCCTTTTAGTTGGTCATCAATTTGATGTAACAGATGCAGGTTTTGTTGATGTATATGGCGGTTATTCTAGATATAAATTAGAACTGGATTATTCAGGCATCACAAATATTACATCTAACGATGGTTACCGTTATCAAGAAATCTTCTCTGATAAAGAGAGTGACACGAGTGATCATTACCATATCGAAGCTGCCTACGAGCACTCGTTTGGAGATCTGAATGCGCGCGTTGGTCTCGGTGTTGAGCGCATTCAAGACGATGAAAGCGAAACTAACTTTGTATACTTAGCCAAGCTTAGTTACCAATTTACCGACAGCATCTCAGCCAATATCAGCTATAGAAATGTAGACGAATACGATAATTTTGGTATGAACTTAAGATATAGCTTTTAAACGAGCGAGATACAGTCGCTAACCGGCGGCTGTATCTATACATCTTTTATGTTACCTTTGCGCGATATTCGACAAGTGTTTTAAAGTGTTAGATGAACGAAAAACGTTATTTTCAATTTCCCACTCATAGAACGTAAACGTAAATTTTCCAACGTTAGTTAACCCATACTTCTCATAAAATAGGTTTGCTTGATTCTCTACCCAAGTATAGAGCCAAAAACAAGGGCCGAGTTTTATAGAAGCATAGTTCATTAGCTGAGAACCTACTCCTTTCCCCTGAAAATGTCTTAACACATATAGTTTTTCAATTTCATAACCATAACCTTCGTTATTATAATCTGAGTTGTGATTGGTCAGAATGAAACCTAAAAGGTGACCGTTTTGCTCAGAAACGAAAATATTAAACTCGGGCCTTTCAATGCGTTCCAAAAAGTAAGCCGATGAAAAAGTTTCTAGCGCGAATTGAGCATACTCATGACGGATCCCTTTTTGCGCATAGGTATCAAGCCAAACTTGAATAGATATCGCGGCAAGTGTCACTGCATCAGAAGCAACAGCCGGACGAATAGTAACGTTGAGCATTACGTCACCCTGTCCATTATTTGTGCATATTGGTAATACGCGAGTTGACCTACTCTTCGTAATCGTGGCATTGGAAACTTGGGTAGTGGCTTCGTATAGATGGGTAAATTAGGGACTTTACGACCCATTAACTGCTCAGCGAGACGAATACTTGCCTGTGCACTAAACGCCACACCTGAGCCGCAATACCCAAGTACGTATCCGGTGTTATTTTCACTGTAGATATGGGGAAGATCATCAAGCGCGGCGGCAATATAACCACTCCAAAAATAATCTACTCTAGCATTGAGGTTAGGAAAGCAGTCGTTAAGTGCTGAGCGCAAGTTATGTTGATATTTTGCATTGTCCTGATCATGTCCAAACACCGCACCTCGTCCACCAAACAAAATACGGTTGTCGGGAAGGCGACGATAGTAGTATTTAAGCCGTCTGGTATCCATGACGACTTGCTCTGTGATTAAGCCCTTGGCAGCGAGTTGCTCATCACTAAGAGGTTCAGTCACGATAATACTACTTAAAATAGGCAAGTAACGCCCTTGAGTTAACGGCGAAAATTGTCGCTGAGCATAAGCATTCGCTGCGATCACTACCTTATTTGCTGAAATTTTGTGGCCGTTCACTTCTAGCTGGTGGTTGCCATTTGGGTTCTTGTGGCGGGTGACCAGACTATTTTCGTAAAGTTGTACACCAGCTTGTTGAGCTAATGCCTTATAACCGAGCAACAGCTTCAAAGGGTGAATACCAAACGCGTTGTCAAATCGCAACGCACCAAACCCTTGTTGGTTATGCATATAGGTTTCGGTCAGTTGTTGCTGAGACAGTAACTGATGGTTCTTGCTACCCATAGTTGCAGTGAGAAACTCAGACTGCGTTTTTAGTAGCGAAAATGCCTGCTGATTGTGTGCAACTTTCAAATATCCGGATGCCTGCACATTGCAATTAATGTGATTGGTGTCGATATGTTCTCGCACTAAAGCAACGGCGTTATTGTATTCTTGATATATGGCTTTACTGACATCTAAACCATACTTTTTGGCCAGTTGCGCATAGCCAAGTCGGCCCGTACTGGGTAGCACAAACCCTGCATTTCTCGCGCTCGCGCCAAAGCCAACTTGATTTGCTTCAAATAGGGCAACGCTTTGATGATGAGTGGTTGCCAAGTGGTAGGCGGTAAGTAAGCCCGTAAAGCCACCACCGATCACCGCAATATCTACTTGTAATGGTTTATCTAGTGAAGGGGTGGGCGCACCTAAAGGGCAAGTTGCAGCCCAGTAACTGTTAGCAAAAGCTTGGCCTTGGCAATGTGGCTGAGTGAGAGGATCAAAGCCTGACATTTTAAAACTCCAATACCATTTCTGCTGCTTGGCAGTGGCATTCAGTACCACAAATAGTACAAACATAGCCGTGATAGATACAGTCGTCTAGCCACTTATCATCATGGACTTTGATCAGTTTGCCACCGGCTTTGGTGAAGTACTTAACGGCACCGTTACCTGGGCTTTGTTTCCAAAGGTGAGCAACGCCAGCTCTTGCGCCTTGCTGTTTTAATGCTGTTATTGCGTGTTTTAGTAATTGGGGTCCAATACCTTGGCCTTGTGCGCTCGGTGACACCGCGATACATTTAAAATATGCCATGTCATTTTGATCGACAGGCCACAAAGGCGGTGAGCTCCACTTATCTATAGGCCATTGTCCGGCACTATATGATGTCCTAAAACCGAGCAGCTCATCTTCATCGTTTAGGGCAACAAAGGAAGCATTGATCCCGTCTTTACAGCCTTTTTGGCGCATTTGTTCAATGCCCGTGTTATCAAGATAATTATCACCATGAACGAGATTACCAAGTGCGATAACACGCTCGAAATGTTCTGGTTGTAAAGGAATAATTTTCATAGGCTCTCTGTTGTTGTTATTTACGGTGATGCCCTAGCATACCACTTTAGATTATGTACCAAAAACGCGAAGATTCAGCAATTTTAACCGGCGCTTTTTACAAGAGTGGTAAGCATTAAAAGTGAACAAAATTTGACAGCGATGTCATTTTGTTAATAATTGTTGAATCGGTGGGTTCCACTATTAACAACAACATGTAAAGGAAAAGTATGAATACTCTAAAACTAGCGACTACAGTTTCGCTTGCCATAACTGCAAGTCAAGTGATGGCCATGAGTCCGCAGCCCGATCCACAAAACCCCAATGGTTATATTGTTTCTCGAATAGAATTGAAGAATGCCGAGAGCGCGAAAACCAACAACCCTATGTATGCTATTTGGTCTAAAGCACTGGAAACAAGAGATAATGCCGTTGTAGAGGCCATTGCGCCGGGGCTTGCCAGTAATCCAGATAATGTAAAAAGAGCTGAGCGAGTATTTGGTCAAACCCAGTGGCAATTTCTTACGCAAATGGCGGCGCCTGAATACACCTATACGCGCTTTTTGCGTGCTATTGGTAAGTTTCCCGCATTTTGTGGCGACTATACTGATGGCAGAGACGCCGACGCAATCTGTAAACGCTCAATCGTGACTGCATTTGCGCATTTTGCCCAAGAAACGGGGGGGCATATTGCCAAAGACAACACTTCTGATAACCCTCTCGGGTTAGAAGAGTGGCAACAAGCATTGGTTCATGTGCGTGAAATGGGTTGGTCAGAAGGACAAGTAGGCTATACCACGGGGTGCGGACAAAATGACTGGCAGAACCGCCGCTGGCCATGTGGGACAGGACAAGGGTATTTTGGCCGAGGCGCTAAGCAGCTTTCATACCACTTCAACTATGGTGCATTCAGTGAAGTCATGTTTAATGGTGATGCCACGGTGCTATTAAACAATCCAGGTCTAGTAGCCGACTCTTGGCTAAATTTAGCGTCTGCGATTTGGTTTTTCTTAACGCCGCAAGCGCCAAAACCTGCAATGTTACACGTTATTGATAGAACTTGGACGCCATCACTGCGTGAAAGTGACGCGGGGATTGGTTATGGCTTTGGTACCACGATTAATATTATCAATGGGGGGATTGAATGCGGCGCGCAAAATAAAGACAAAGGCCAGCCCGTTAACCGTATTCGTTATTGGGAAGGACTCTCGCATTATTACAACATCACCATTGAAGCCGATGAAGAAAATACCTGTTGGCAGCAAACACCATACGGAAGCTTAAATCTTGACGGCGCAACTGATGTACTCTACACCAACTGGGAAGGTGATTGGGCTTATTATGCAGATCGCCCCGGAGGATATTCATTTGAGTGTAAACTCGTGGGATATCAAACGGCTTATTCAGCACTCGTGCCGGGGGATTACGAGAAATGCGTGACAAACTTTTATCAATCACACGCAAGCTGGCCAGAAGTTCGTGTCGTTGATGACTTACCAACCAACCCGACTGAACCGCCTGTTGACGGTGTACCCGCTTGGGATGCCGACAAGGTTTACTTAAAAGGTGATAGAGCGAGCTACAATGGTGTGATCTACGAAGCCAAATGGTGGACCAAAGGAAATATCCCAACTGCCGATGGCTCAGGCCCTTGGTTAGCAGTTAACTAATATATTAATAGCTGTGGGGCTAGCTATGTTGGCCTCACAACTTTTAAGATTCTCTGGCAAAGATCATAAACTCTAATTGATGCCCTATGGTATGCGCGCTAAAATAGTGTTTTAGCAATAATCGAGACCATATCGTGTCTGTAACTCGCTCGTTAGTTCAAACTCTGTCTGAGTGCATTGAACATGTACTAGATACTTCTCTTCATGCCGATAAAGCATTAACTCAACTGCTACAGAATAACCCTCAGTGGAACCTTGATGAAAGGCAGTATGTGGTGAGCAACTATTACCATATCTTCCGCTTTAAACGGCTACTGGCTTACCTACTTGAGCATGAAGAAATGCCGCTAGATGGCTTTGGCTACTGGTTAACTTGCCAAGTTGTTACAGCGCAGCCGCTTCCAGAGTGGGTGGATACCGAGCGATATAATCTGGAAAAGCTGCAAAGCTTAATTGAGCAGGCGCCTCAAGCCGTTCGTTTATCTTTACCTGATTGGTTAAACGAGGTTGCAAACGAGCAACTGGGTGAGCAGTGGCCTGCGGTTGCATCCGCGCTAAATCAAAGTGCTCAACAATATTTGCGAGTAAATAGCCTAAAAAGCGATATTGCGACAGTGACAGAGTCCTTAGCAAAAGAAGGGATCAAGGTCTCACAGGTTGCACTTGATTCTCATGTTGCGCTAAAAGTTGAGTCCAATAGCCATCTGTTCCGCTCTCAAGCGTTTCAGGCGGGTTGGTTTGAAATGCAAGATGCAGGTTCTCAGCAAATCGTGCCTTTTTTAGAAATACAGCCCGGCCATAAAGTGGTTGATGCCTGTGCAGGCGCTGGTGGCAAGAGCTTACATATAGCGGCGCTAATGGAGAATAAAGGTCGCTTGTTGTCTATGGACATCCATGAACATAAGCTTGAAACGCTGAAACAACGAGCGAAACGTGCTGGTGTGCATGTTGCTGAAACGCGCGTTATTCAAAACAATAAAACCATTAAGCGTCAAAAAGAGAAGTTTGATCGCGTGCTACTGGATGTGCCGTGCTCAGGTCTTGGTGTATTAAAGCGTAATCCAGATGCAAAGTGGCACTTGAATTCGCAAAATTTAGACACACTTATTGCTTTGCAAAGCGATATTTTGGCGCGCTACAGTCAAATGTGTAAGGTGGGCGGCAAATTGGTGTATGCAACTTGCTCTATTCTTCCTTCTGAAAATGAGCAGCAGGTTGAACGCTTTTTGGCAAATAACCCCAATTGGCAGTTAGAAGACTCACTACGTTTACTGCCAGGAGTAAATTCAGAATTTGACGGTTTTTACGCCGCACGATTAGTAAAAAATAGTTAGGAAACAAGATGAACCCAATCATTGCATTACTTAAAGAGCACAATATTTCGGATGAACAGATCCAAGCGGTATTTACCCAACTGACTGAAAATCCAATGATGGCGATGGCGACTATTCAACAACTAGGTATTCCACCTGAAAAGCTTCAACAGTTGATGGCTTTGGTAATGCAAAATCCGGCATTAATCAAAGAAGCAGTTAACGAATTAGGCCTTGATTTTGAAAAGGTTGAGGCTGCAAAAGCACAGCTAAAACAGTAGTATTAATGGCTATGCCCTAGACAAGCTCAGCCTTGTCTAGGGCATAGCTAAATAACTCACATGCAGATCAAATCTTGTGAGTAAAACCACCGTACACCCCAAATAAAAATCCGAGAATACCAGAAAATAGGGTCGATCCTATCGCGTAGGCAAGTATTGCCTTACCCCGATTTTTCCACTTTATTAGCTCATGCTCCGCCATTTTATAGTTAAGTATTATGCTGTACAAACCAGAAAATAAGAGCGAAAAAATTGCGTAAAGCTGCTCGCTGATGATACCCAGCATTAGTGGAATTGAGAATATCAGTATGCTTAGGGTTAGAATGAGTAGGTGTCCTATAGCGTACTCCAGCATTGTGTAGGGCGCAGAACGATACACTAGCTTAGAGGCTAATCCGAGTAAAAATGCCAGAATAAAGACGCGATAAACATGAGTAGCCTCATATAGTGCGATTTCAGACTGCCATTTGAGCTGCTCTTTCGATTCCAAAAGTTGACTGCTGGATATAAAGCTGATTTCAAGTAGGTGAGAGGCAAGCACGATAACGGTGAGTAGAATAAAACTAAACTTGAAGGGATTACCAAAGCGACTTCTCTGTCCATTCAAATATCCAAGAATGGTCTTAAAAGGTCGAAGTAATAATCCAAAAAGTAATTTAAAAAAAGGGGATTCGAGTTCAAGTAGTGCGCTTTGAAGCAAAATGCGTAAGTGTTTAAAGGTCAGTCTCGACGCTTTTTTTTGTCCACAACCTGAGCAGTACTCGCCAACAAGTAGAGTGTGGCAATTTAAACAGTGCGATTGATTGTCAAAATTTGAGTGATCCATAGATGTATTTATTATTTTTTCTTATCGATGAATGCTACCTTTTTTCGTTTCTAATAATCAAACAATATAGGTGTTAAGGCCCACTTTTCCAGTACCCCATCTGAACTTATCGTCGTGAGCACATTGCTATCGGAGATATGTATATCATAAACAGTGCTGCCCAGATTTAGTTGTGCAATTGGCCAACTGACAATCTCTTTTCCCGACGTTAATTCCCACAACGAAATATATTCCTTAGAAGAAGTGGTTAGCAGAAATTTGTCGTCAGCGACAAACTGTGCACTTCGAAAAAACTTGAAGCGCTGAGGATAGGATAGAGATAATACTTGTTCACCTGTGCGAGTATCAATGAATTTTTGGTCTTGCAGGGCGTCTGAAACGAACAGCCAATTTTCATTTTGTGATAATGCCAAACTGGTAATACGATGAGGCAACTCATAATCTACGATGACTTCTTTACTCTGTAACTCAAGCCTTTTAGCGTGACCGTCTAAAGAAGCAGAGTAGAGCGAGGTCAAGTTACGATTAAAAATCAAATGCGTAATGCTGCTTTCATGAAGCTTTATTCTGGTGATGATCCGCTTGTCTAAACTCAAAAGTAGTATGCTGCCGTCATTGTAGCCAAGGACGATAAACTGCTCGTCGCTGGACCACAGGGCCTTGGTAACGCGAATAAATGAGTCAAACTTTGGTAATGAATAACTGACAACTTCGTTTGAGTGCAATTGCCAGATGTTGAGTTGGGTGTCTGAAATACTCAGAATACTGCGTTTGCTCGGCGCTATTAAAGCGTCATGAAAAGTAAGTTGGTATTTACTTCCCTCAATTTGTTTAATGAGCTGTTGGCTTTGGTTATCCCAAACTTGTACTAAGTGATCGTCAATGAGTAGTATGGTTAGCGCCGCGTCACTTGAAAGTTGGGCGAGGCTAACCGGCAACTGAGTCAATTGTATTTGCTCTGTTGGCGCTAAAGTTTGCCTTTTGCTGCACCCGGCGAAGAGAAGCAAAGCGACTATCATTGTGTAAAAAGCGAGTCTCATTTTGTACCTTAAGTCTTAGCCTTTCCCTCTTTCTTAAAGAAAGTTAATCACATTCTAATGACAGTACCAAAAATGGCTTGTGCTGTATTTATATATCGGCGTAAGGTAAAGCTCCATTAATATTAACCTTGGAGTATGGAGTGAAAGGGTTTCTTGGTTTGGTGTTACTTGCTGCAATTTGGGGTGGTTCATTTTTATTTATGAAGGTGGCTGCAGGTGTTCTTGGTCCTGCTGTACTCATTGAATTTCGAGTCTTATTTGGTGCGCTAACGCTTGCCGCGGTTGCCTTACTATTAAAGCGCAATTTACATTTTTGGCAGTACAAAAAGCACTTTTTAATCCTCGGACTGTTTAACTCAGCGTTACCTTTTATGTTATTCGCTTATGCTGTGCAAACGCTTGATGCTTCTATGCTCTCAATTTTAAATTCAACCGCACCATTTTGGGGTGTGTTAATCAGTGTGTTTTGGCTAAAAGTGCCGCCCCAAAAGTCGGTGTGGCTAGGTTGTGGATTTGGGATTACAGGTGTTATCACGCTAGTTGGATTGGATAGCACAGTATTGGATGAGGGCGCATGGCTGTCTATTATTGCAACCCTGTGTGCGACTCTGAGCTATGCAGTGGCCTCTCATTACACCAAAACGGCACCAAAAATGAGCGCATTTAATCATGCCCATGGTAACTTATGGGGCTCTGCGCTATTAGTATTGCCTTTTATTTGGTTTATGCCAATGAGAGAAATGCCTGACACTACAGAGATAAGTGCGGTAGTCGGACTTGGCGTATTATGCACAGGCGTTGCCTATATTCTCTATTTTAAGTTAGTTGAAGATCTCGGCGCTGCGTCTGCTTTATCCGTTACCTTTTTAATTCCTGTGTTTGGGATTTTATGGGGACATCTATTTTTGCAAGAGCAAATCGGTGCGAACACAATCCTTGGCAGTATTTTAGTCTTGCTCGGAGTGAGTCTAGTGACTGGACTACAAGAAAGGGTATTCCCGCCAAAAGCAATAAAGGAGCTATAGATGAGAGGTGTTGGTCTTAGCTAAGGTCAAAAAAGCATTTCCCAGAAACGATAAAAGGGCCTAAAAGGCCCTTTGGTGAAGTATCGTTCAAGTTAGTGTGGTCACTTTAAC
Organism: Pseudoalteromonas sp. S2755; assembly: GCF_005886535.1. Taxonomy (GTDB): domain Bacteria; phylum Pseudomonadota; class Gammaproteobacteria; order Enterobacterales; family Alteromonadaceae; genus Pseudoalteromonas. Next base: position 37,987 of record NZ_PNDS01000069.1, on the reverse strand, counting down.
CCCTTAAAGCAACCAACCAATTGTTTTGCAACTGCGGCTTATCTCAATAAGTTTCTAAGCTAGCGAGAGGAAGAAACCTGCAATTGCTGCACTCATGAGGTTAGCCATAGACCCTGCTAACACTGCTCTGAGCCCTAGGCGAGCGATATCCTTTCTACGACTTGGGGCCATACCACCAAGTCCGCCTAGTAAGATGGCAATCGACGATAAGTTAGCAAATCCACATAAAGCAAATGTGACAATCGCTTGAGTGTGTGTGCTCAACGTATCGCGATAATTCATATAATCTAGGTAGGCAACAAACTCGTTAACTACCAGTTTTTGGCCGATAAAACTACCTGCCGTCACGGCTTCCGACCAAGGAACCCCAAGTAGCCAAGCAACAGGGGCAAAGACGTAGCCTAAAATTTCTTGTAGCGTCAGTGTTGGGTAATCAAAAATTCCACCAATACTGCCTAGTAAACCGTTTAGTAGTGCAATAAGTGCCACAAACGCAAGTAGCATTGCACCTACGTTCAGTGCTAAGTGCATACCGCTTGATGCACCAGATGCTGCCGCATCAATTACATTTACTGGTTTATCATCACCACTATCTACATCAGATAGGTTTTCGTGTGGCTTCTCGGTTTCTGGCACAATCATTTTTGCCATTAAAAAACCACCAGGAGCTGCCATAAAGCTTGCGGCAATTAGATATTTAAGCTCAACACCAATCGCCACATAGCCCGCCATAACGGAGCCTGCCACCGTCGCCAAACCGCCCACCATAACTGCAAACAACTCTGATTGCGTCATTTTTGGAATAAACGGCTTTACGATCAAAGGGGCTTCCGTTTGACCGACAAAAATATTTGCCGTAGCTGAAAGCGACTCTGGTCGCGACGTTTGCAGCAGCTTTTGTAAGCCACCACCCAAAATTTTAATGATCCAGTTCATAATACCAAGGTGATACAACACAGCAACGAGTGCTGAGAAGAACACGATCACTGGTAACACCTGAATCGCAAAGATAAACCCTAGCGAGTCTTGTTTGGCTAATGGCCCGAACAAGAAACCGATACCGTCATTAGCATAGCTAATGACCTTGGCAACTGCGCTAGACATTGAAGCTAGTACATTTTTACCTGCTTCAATAAAGAGTACAAAGCCACCAATAAGGACTTGCAGTAAAAATGCAACGCCTACGGTGCGCTTATTAATAGCACTGCGATTTGTAGAACACGCAAATGCTACGCCTAGGAGCATCATCATGCCCACTAAGCTCATAATTGTTGTCATGCCAATTTCCCGTTATTCTTGTAGCAAATATTTTATTTTACTTTTAATAATATCAATCGCAACGCGATTCATACCGCCACGGGTCACAACCAAGTCGGCATTATGCTTGGATGGCTCGATAAACTGATAAAACATCGGTCTTACCGTCGCCTGATATTGTTCTACCACAGATGACAGACTTCTTCCTCTGTGCTCTATATCTCTTTGCATGCGACGCAGCAAACAAATATCCAAAGGTGTATCAATGAACACCTTGATATCAAACTCTTCACTTAATGCAGGATCGCTCAGTAGTAATATACCCTCGACGATTAGTATCTTAGCAGGGTTTACTATTCGAGTTTTATCACTACGTGTATGCTGTCCGTAATCGTAGGTAGGAACCTCTACGGATTCACCTAGGCGAAGCTTAGTTAAATGCTCGCGTAACAACTCGTGTTCAAACGCATCAGGATGATCATAATTCGTTTGAGTACGATGCTCTATAGGTAAATGCGATTGATCTTTATAATAGGCGTCCTCTTCGATTACCGCGATAGTGCCTGAGGCAAGCTCATTCACTAATTCGTTGTAGATCGTTTGACTAAAAAGAGACTTACCAGACGCAGACGCGCCAGCTATGGCTATAATAGTTCGTGTCACTAAAGTTCACACCCAGCAGTTGTTTATGTTGGAAGATCACAATAGCAAAAAAGACACGATTAATCTCTTTTGCCTCGCTTAATGAGCAAATTTAACGGGTTTGGCGTACTCAAAACAGGACTTATGTCCGCTTGAGGGCGACAGAGCTAAATTAGCAAGATCGCAGCTTTTCGTGAATTTTGTGACTATTTTATTACAGCGGACTTATGTCCTGTACGATTTTTTTAACCAAACATAAAGTAACCAACGCTTAAGGTAACCATGTATTTAAGAATAAATAACAGCCTAAGCAGTATAGAGAGGTATCTATGGCAAGAGCAATCATTTTAATGGCAGATAGCCTAGGTATTGGCGCAGCACCAGACGCAGAAAAGTTTGGTGACGTAGGCGCGAATACTCTCGCTCATTTATTGCAGGCGTATAAAGAAGAAAAAGGACAAGCGTTAGACTTACCGAATCTTTCTAAGCTAGGCCTTATTGCAGCGTGTGAAGCTGCAGGTAAAGAAACCTGCGCCGTGGCGCAAACCATAGAACCAAGTGCTGCTTGGGGATATGCAAAAGAATTATCGAGTGGTAAAGACACGCCGTCTGGCCACTGGGAAATGGCAGGGGTGCCGGTATTGTTTGATTGGGGTTATTTCCCAAATACTAACCCATGTTTCCCACAAGAATTTATAGATGAATTGTGCAAACGTGCAGACATACCTGGTATTTTGGGTAACTGTTACGCGTCGGGCACAACGATTTTAGAACAGCTGGGTGAAGAACACATGCAAAGTGGTAAGCCGATTTGCTACACCTCAGTTGATAGCGTCTTTCAAATAGCCGCTCATGAACAATCGTTCGGACTTGACAAGCTTTATCAAGTATGTGAAATCGCACGGGCACTGCTTGATGAAATGAACATAGGACGAGTGATTGCGCGGCCATTTATAGGCACTTCAAGTGCCGACTTTATTCGTACCGGTAACCGCCGAGACTATTCGGTATTACCGCCTTCGCCGACTGTGCTAGATAAGCTAGCCAATGACGGTGGCGAAGTAATTAGTATTGGTAAAATCGCAGATATCTATGCGCATCAAGGGATCACACAAAAGCACAAAGCGCCGGGTCTTTTGAATTTGCTAGCGAAGACAAGCGACGTGATGGACACAGCGCCAGACCATAGCCTTATCTTCACCAACTTAGTCGACTTCGACGAAAAGTTTGGTCACCGCAGAAATGCAGTGGGATATGCAGAAGCACTTGCTGAGTTTGACGCATTTTTACCGGAAATTATTGCCAAACTAAAAGCTGATGATTTGCTTTTAGTGACTGCCGACCACGGTTGCGACCCAACTGCTGAAGGCACAGATCATACGCGAGAGTACGTGCCTGTATTGGCATATACACCGGGTATGAACAATACTCCGTTAGGAGAAAGACAAAGTTTTGCTGACATAGGTCAAACGCTTGCCCAGTGGTTTGATTTAGACGCAACGCAGTACGGTGAAGGCTTTAAGGCCGAGATAAAAGCCTAACTAAAGGAAACAATATGAGCACTCCACACATTAGCGCAAAGCCAGGTGATTTTGCAGAAACGGTATTAATGCCGGGCGATCCACTAAGAGCAAAATACATTGCAGAAAACTTTTTGGAAGATGCTCGTCAGGTAACTGACGTTCGCAACATGTTTGGTTTCACTGGTACTTACAATGGTAAGCCAGTTAGCATCATGGGCTCAGGCATGGGCATTCCATCTATGTCTATTTATGCTCGTGAGCTTATTGTTAGCTTTGGTGTTAAGAACCTGATCCGCATCGGTACATGCGGTGGTATTAGTCAAGACATCAAGATCCGTGATGTGATCTTTGCGCAAGGTGCAAGCACAGACTCAAATGTGAATCGTGCTCGTGTACGTGGCTATGACTTCGCTGCGATTGCTGATTTTGGTTTATTAGAAAACGGCGTAAACGCTGCTCGCCGTTTAGGTATTGAAGCAAAAGTTGGTAATGTTTTCACCACAGATACTTTCTATCAAGCCGATGGCGAATTTTATAAAGAATTAGACAAGCTAGGTGTAATGGCTGTTGATATGGAAACAGCCGGTTTATATGGTGTAGCGGCTGAGTATGGTGCAAAAGCGATGGCATTGTTCACGGTAAGTGACCATGTTATTACTGGTGAAGCAACGCCACCAGAAGAGCGTCAAAGCACGTTCAATGAAATGGTTAAAATTGCACTAGAGTCCATTTAATACAATTTGAAAAGTTCCTTGGTAACGTAATCGCAGAGTTTTGGAGACACGCCTAAAACAACGCGAATCACACCCAAAAAAGCCGCTTTAAGCGGCTTTTTTTTTGATCTTTGTCCATCCGAAATTCCCATATCTAGTTTAAACTACATAAAGGTGGTAGAGTTTTTCTAATGATAAGGTATTGGTGTTGGGTGATGACGATTCATGTTCTGGGCTTTTTCGCTTTAATGGCGAATACCGAAGTTGACTTGGGTGCGTTTGAGTCTCTGGTCAAAAATGCGCCTGATGACGCGCTTAAAGTATACCAAATTGCGATTGCTCGGGAGGATCTTCCAGTTCAAGATTTATATCAACTTCATTATCAAGCAATAAGAGCAAGTGCGAGCACATTCAATAATGTTATTTTGATTGAGGCGATAGATAGTCTTAAAACACCACCTTTTAAGGCTTTGGCGGATGAAGATAGGGCGAAGATTCTGACTAATATTGGTGTTGGGTATCGTCGTCGTAACCAGAATGAACAAGCTATTTGGCATTATCGGTGTGCAATGAATGCCACGGCCAGTTTACAGCAAAAGTCTGCACTCAAAGTAAATATTGCGATTGCGTACACACGCCTTGAACAACCCGCTATCGGTTACCGCCTTTTAAAAAGTGTGGATAGAGAAATGTTACCAAGCTTTATGCAAGCAGGACTGCTAACTGCACTTGGCAATGCAACATTTGCACTGGGTGAAGTGGATAAGGCACTTAGTTATTTCATTGAAGCGGCGACCCATTATGCACAAGATGAAAACTATAGAGCTGTGAAGCAAGTATCAATCAATAGTCTTGGCATATATGTACTCCACTCAGACTTCTCCAGCTATCATAAGGTGCTTGCTGATATAGCATCGGAACCGTCCCTAATAGAAGATAATCAGCATTACCTTGGTTGGTTGCGAGAACTGGTACAACAGCTAGAGCAAAACAAACAAGGCTTAACCGAGTCGACAACAATGAAAGCCTATTCGCTCGGCGCTGCTAATAAAGGATATGCAGCTATGGTGAATGCGCATATCGACAAGTTTAATCTGTCGCTACCGAAGGTCACTTCACAGCTTACTGTCAGAGATCCGCTTCCTGTTGAATTGGGGAAAGCCTGGTGTCCGAGCCATTGACAAAGCCAATTTTTTTGCCATGGTTATGTTATCGTTAAATAAATACGGTTTGTGAGTTTTGGAGAAATAATGTCGCAATGGGTAAAAGGAGAAATCGTCGAAATCACGCATTGGACGCCAACGTTATTTAGTATCAAGTTTACAGCAGACATTGCACCGTTTAAAGCGGGTCAATATACTAAATTGAGTTTGCAACAAGGGGATAAGCGTATTGCACGAGCATATTCCTTTGTAAACTCGCCATCAGAGTCAATTCACGAAGTTTTGTTAGTCGAAGTGCCAAACGGCAATCTTTCTGTGCCTTTACATCAGCTACAAATTGGTGATGAGCTCGATGTAACTTACCAAGCAAACGGCTTTTTTATACTAGATGAACTACCACCTTGCGATACGCTTTGGATGATAAGTACAGGCACGGCGGTCGGCCCATTTTTGTCGATGCTTAGAGAAGGTGAAGTGTGGCAGAAGGTTAAGCAGGTGATCCTTATTCATGGTGTGCGCCGAAATGCAGACCTGTGTTATCGTGAACAGCTCGAGCAGTTGCAACAACAAAGAAACGGCTTTACTTATGTGCCGCTCGTTACGCGGGAAAAGCCAGAGCTCGGTTGCCAAGGGCGCGTCACTGAACTGATAGAAAATAAGCAATTATTAACTTATCTAGGCTATAAGCAGTTTCCTGATAATAGCCATTTTATGCTTTGTGGTAACCCCGAAATGGTGAAACAACTAAGTGCTCTATTGCAGAGTATGGGATATGAACGCCACAGGCGGGCTAAACCCGGGCATATCACCGTTGAACAATATTGGTGATCCTATGCAGGTTCGTGTTATTCATCTCTTGTGCATATTACTGCTGGTAACCGCGAACACTGTGCCTGCAGAGCCAAAGGTAATTAGGGTTGTGGACGCAGCTGAAGAAAATGGCACACCGCAGAACCAATATTTTTTGTCAGTCTTGCGGCTAGCTTTAGATAAATCACGAGAGCAATATGGCGAGTACTGGATAGAGCCTATCGATTTACCAATTAATCAGTCACGACAATTTAAGGAGTTGCTAAAGCACAATGTCGATGTCTTCTGGACGGTATCAACAGCCGCTAGAGACACTCAGGCAAAGCCTGTGGCCATTCCCATAGCGTTTGGCAGCTTTGGTATAAGAGCACTGGTAATGAACGTGGCCGACAGCGGCAAGCTGAATGTGTATTTATCGTTATCAGAGCTACAAAAGTTCAACGTAGTTTTGGGGCGGGATTGGCCTGATGTTCACATTTTTGAAAAGGCAGGTTTTACGGTAGAAAAATATGTTGATGGGTTGGCAGTTTACAGAGTGCTTGCAAATAGTGCCGGTAAGATTTTTCCACGAGGTATCATTGAAGTAGTACCCGAGCTCAAGTCGTTCGATAACAAGCAACTGACTCATGGCGAGAAAAACCTGTTTCTCTATCCCTCAATGGTGTATTTCTATGTCCGCAAAGAAGATATTAAACTTTATAAACGCCTAGAGTATGGTCTAACACAAGCGCTTGAGGATGGCTCTTTGGCTGCGCTTTTTTACGACAGTACTATGATGGCTGAGTTGAAGAAGCACTTTAATTTACAAGGTGCCGCCATCCATCAAATTGAAAATCCGCTGATTATTTCTAAAAAGCAGCTCGACTCGATTTCTCAATTACAAATCGAGCTGCTAAAACAACTTAACTATTCACCAGCTCGTTAAAGCTTTGGTTATCTGCAAGGCTCGCAAACGCTGGCTCGTGTTGTAACTCGTTCTTTAAGTTAGGTGCATATTCCAAAGCCATACGGATGTCGGCCATCGCATCTGCGTGCTTGTAAAGCATCGAGTAAGCACATGCTCGTTGCCAATAGGCATAGCCATAATCACTGTCAATTTCTAATGCTTGATTACACAAAGCAATTGCCGTGTTGGTTTGACCAAGCTCTAACAAAGCATCAGCTTTGTAGGCAATCGCCTCGACATCTTCAGGTTTGCGATTTAGGATTTCATCGTAAATCTCAATTTTAGAGTTCATATCACTCTCAAGGTTTGCCCGCATCCACAGAGAGTGTACTTCATTCGTTATGGATATCTTCTTCTGGTTATTGAGGATTTCTTCAGAGCGTTCGCGTAATTTCTCTTCAATAACCTGAAGGCGCTTTTCATATTCATCGGTGATCGTGCCAACGCGCAGGCTAACGATATCTTCTACTTTACTCTTAATATCTCTAAAAGAAGTCCAGCCAACGACCACTAAGATGGACGCGGCTGCTGTGATCAAAAAGAGCACATTATTGATGGTATCTGTGGTATAGGTAATTGCGCGATCTGCAGTATCTAGCTGAGAGTGACTGATTTTCTTCTCAATATCAGCTCTTAAGCGCATTTGATCTTCTCTGACTGCTCTTAATTCATCAAGAATATAACGCTCAATTAGGGGTCTATACATCGGCTCTTGTAATTGTGACAAAGCCTGTTGTTGTTGGTTTTCTGTCGGCTTATTTGACGTTGTTTGTTCATTCGCCATGCTAGTAAAACTACAAGCGACGAGTAGGATAAATAGTACTATGCTTTTCATATTGGTGTTCTAGAAACTTTATATTTTTAGTATGGTGCATGAGTTAAGATAGAATTGCAAAAAGCGGAGAAGAAATATTGGCTTATGTAATGAAATTAGCGATTTATAGCCTGATTATGCTCTCTTTAACGAGTTTAAGTGCCTCTGCAAAAGAGCTACTGGTGGTGACCGAAGAGTGGAAGCCATATAACTTCACCAATGACAAAGGAGAGGTTGTCGGGAGAGCAACAAAAAAGGTAAGGGAGGTGCTTGCTGCAGCTGAGATTGACTACGAGATAAAAGTTTACCCTTGGGTACGGGCAATGAAAATTGCCAAAGAGCGCCCAAATACAATGATTTACTCGATTTATCGTACTGCTGAGCGTGAAGCTGACTACGAATGGGCATGTCCTTTGATCCGCCCAGTGGGAGTATATTTCTTTAAACTTAAAACACGTAAAGATATTCAAGTTGCTTCATTGGAAGATGCCAAGCAATACACCTCCGCAGTAGTTAAAGGCAATATTTATTATGACTTTTTGATTCAACAGGGTTTCACTCAAGGAGAGCATTTGATGGTCGCCGCCGACTCCAAAAGTTTTTATAAACTCTTTTTAAAAGGGCGGATAGACCTTGTAATGTCAACAGAATATATCATGAGTGAGGAACTTAAGGCGGCTGGGCTCAATTATGATGAGGTTGTACCTCTGATAGAAGTAACCAAAGCGACTCAGCAGCGTGGCTGTATGGCATTTAGCAAGGAGACGGATCCTATACTTATAGACCGAATAAGACGCGCACTGGCGAAGCATAATCAAGAATTTGTTGGACCATAATGGGCAATCCTTAGAAAAAGATTGCCCGTAGTGCTAGAGTACTAGTCAGTATTAGTAGCTAAGTTCAATTTGACCAATTGACACACTACCTTTGTCCCAGGTTGTTCTGCACTTGAGGTCCAAAACAGCACTGCTTTCGTAGTTGTTGTCTAACGTTGTGGTATAGCTAACAAACTGCTCTTCTGCTACGTTTGGAACTGATATATCTGTCCAATCAAAGCCTTTACCTGTTTCTCTAAACTTGAACCATTTATCTATACCACCATCGCTCACTTTACGAATTTTTGAAACCAAACAAAATGCATTAGTGCCAGTTAAGCCCTGTGTCTTGCCATGAACGGTTAAAGTAAATTGACCAATATTGGCATTTAACGGCACGCTACAATTAAAATAACGTTCTGTTCTTAGATAGGATGGATTAAAAATAAAGTAGCCACTTCCCGTGGCACCCACTTGTTCGCTGTGTTTTTGTGCTAACGCCTCTGAGTTACCAACCGCATTTGCATGTTTAGTGAAAGCAGCTGCCTCTAATTTAGTGTCCAAAGCACAGTTATTTGCACCTGAGTACAACTCTACAGTAGCGTATGCCGAGTTCGCAGCGAATAATGAAGCGATAATCGCAAGTTTGGTTTTCATACTAATTCCTTGTTTTAGGTAATAAAGTAGGTACGTTAGCAGTTAATATTATTTTGGTAAACAAATTGTTTTTGAAGTTTTTCGTAAATGATTATGTAATTTCTTTTAGTGGAGCTAGCTGTATAAAGAAAGGAGAAGATGGTTCTAACTATGTAAAAATTAATTTAGATAACGCATGGTCTAGTACTGTTCTACAGAACGGTAGTATGTAGCCCACAGCTAATTTTAGTTAGAAAAGCTCAATGCGTGGATTAACAATGCATTGAGCTTGATTTTATGCTCTAAAATTTATAACTGACTGATAACTCAACTCTTCTAGGTGTTAAATAGTTTGAAGCGTTTAAGTAATTTGGGTTTGCTTCAGGCGCTGATGCAGAGCCAATTTCACTTGTCTCCGTATATTCTGTAACTTCTTGAGAGTTAAATGCATTTTTAATATTTGCGCGTAACGTTAGGTTTTCAGCCCACTCAGGTTTATATGTAACACCTAAATCTAGAGTTTTAACCCAAGGTGTTCTTCCTTCATTACCGCGACTGCCTAGCTTGCCTTGGCAAAAGAATGAAGATGCGCTGTAACCTGCAAGACCGCTATAATCAACACCTAATTCATCTTTGTATTGTTCCAATGGTAGATATCCATAGCAGCTTACCGGTCTACCAGACTGAACCAAAATATTTGCGGACACTGCGATTTCTTCTGTGAGGTTATATCCACCAAACAGTTTCAATGTATGACGTCTATCATTCGGTAAGTAGCCATCAGCACCTTTCTGAAATAATGCATGATCCACATCTTGTGTGGCTCCTGCATCATCCTGCTCTAATGTCGAATTCACATAACCTTCCGCATTTCCCTTACTCTTCGCATAACTGTACGAGCCTTTTAAATACCAATTGTCTTCAAATGCTCGTTCCCAAAAGAACTCTACAGCGGTATAGGTACGTTTATATTTATCTAGGTCAAAGTAGCTGGCGGGAATTGAAACGGCTTGATAGTTTCCATCGTTTTCAAGATCCATAGCAATTTCAACATTATTGCCCGGGTTCATCATCATACAATTTGCCATGCTATTGTAGTCGAAGTTATTGTAGCCATTATCGGTTGCATAGTTTATAAATGCTTGGTGACCACAGTAGTCATCCATACCATCTTTTATTTCACGATAAATTGCTTTAACACCAACTGTCCAAGTATCAAACTCTTGCTGATAGCCTAAGATGAATTCATCTTGATGCATTGGTTCAAGATTAATAGCGGCAATGGAACCTGGGTGAGGAGGATTTTCATCACCGTTGTATGATGTTTCACCTAATTTAGCACCTAACTTGGTTGGTGCACCTGTCGTTGGATCTTCATCAGCACTATCTACAAGGAAGTATTCTTCTGTGGAAAATTCTATACCAGAGCCACGAATGTTAGTATTGGCCGAAATAGGAATATAATAGCGTCCAGCTGTGGCAAATAGCTTTTTATCACCTTCCCCAAAGACATCCCAAGAGAACCCCAACCGAGGCGCATATTTAGTGTCACCTTTCACAAAGGATTCACCCTTTGAGTTAAAGTTTTCGAACCCTTCAGCACGAATACCTAGTCGAAGAATTATGTCGTCTGTGACTTGCCACTCATCAGTTAGATAAAATGCGGTATTCTCCACGAGATACTTACCCGAAGCTTCTGTGAGAGTACGATGGCGAACATAGTCTTGTCCTTCGGGTACAACCACACCTCTTACTTCACTTCCTGTGCCTCTATGCCAGCGCCAGTAATCACCACCAGAGAACTCCCGTCCGAGCTTAGTTGATTCAAACTCTTCTTTGTCATAGCCAAAAGAAATACTGTGTGCGCCAATGTCGTAGCGTAATCCCAGTCGAATCGAATCACGAGTATCAGATTCTGTTTCTCCTTCAGGATCGTAGCGATAATATTGGTTTGAATCTTTACCCCAACAACCGATCCGTTGTGAAGAGGTTGGAGTCTCGCGACGATCATAAACTAATGGGCATTCAGCTCCAGGTCCTTCAAGTGGATTTCTAACACTAGAGTCAAATTCCATACGCCCAAGAAGTGCGTTTACAGTTAGGTTATCCGTGATATATCCCGTGTAGCTAAGGATATGAATATCACCACTGTCACTTATTGAATATGGATCTGCTGGCGTGCCATGCTTACCTGTGTAATATTCATCTTCAGGGTTGGTGTATGGATGAACCGTGTACTCATCGTCATTAAGAATATAGGTATATTCTAACACCTGACTATCGGTAATATTCCAGTCTAACTTAAATAAGCCTAACGGCGACTCATCGGTGTTCCGTGTACTTCTGTCGACATTAAAATCGTTCCATTCATCGTCGCGCCATTGATACATTGCAAAGAAAAATAGTTTGTCTTCAATAATTGGACCTGAACCGTAAACGTTATATTTCAAGTAATCATACGTATTGTCAGAATTATATACATGATACTTTTCGCTCGGAGAAGGGTCGGTTTGCTTGCTTAAGTTATCGGTTCGATCTTCACGCAAGCCTTTTGGTGTCCAATATGCTGAGCCTCCAAATTCCCAATCATTGGAACCGCGTTTTGTTACTATATTAACTACACCACCGAGCGAACGTCCATACTCAGCACCATAACCACCAGTTTTAACCTGTTGTTGTGATACGCCATCGTAAGGAAGATTGGCAAAAGAAGTAAATTTCCGAATGTTTGTAACATCAAAGCCATTGATATAATAACCATTTTCAGCAACAGATGCGCCACCGAATGATGCTAGATTTCCAAAGCCTGAATCACCTTTGGTTGTACCTGGAGCAAGTAATGCAACACTCGTTAAGTCCTTTGTAATTGGTAGTCGATCTATATCTTCCGCGGTAAAGACGGTTGCTGATTCCACTGAAGTTAAATCTAGGGGGGAAACTCGAGAGCCAACGACACTAAGAACTTCAACTTTTTCTGTAAAATCGATAGAGCGCGTACCACCGACAGTCACAACTATATCGAAACTTTGCTCACCATTAGAAACGGTATAATTACCGGTGGGTAATTGTCTAAAGTGAAACTTCTCATTCGTTGGTACGGAAAACGTTCTTGAAAGGCCTGTATCTTTATTTTTGATTGTTACAACAGAACCTTGGTTGGCAACGCCTGAAATTGAGCCCGTTGAGTTATCTGCGAACGCAGGAGTAGCTGAAGAGAGAGCAAGTACCACGCTTAATGTAACTAAGTTTATTTTCATTATTATTCCTTTATATTTTGCAAAGATGCACATATTTTGTAACAAAGCCTATATAGATTTACAAATGTAAATTTTAAAATTTTATTATAAGTATAATAAACAAATAGTTAGCGTGTTTTGTTCTTTGATTTGTAAAGAACTAACATGTTTTGTCTCAATTTGACTATTTCTTCCAAAAAAGTTGAGAAAAATTGAATTAATAATATAACTTTGTTGTTTTTGATGAAGAGTTTATTCATTGATGAACAAGGAGAAACTAGTTTGATGGTTGCTTAGTTGGTTTAAAGTTTTGCAGCTTGCTGCACTACGATAGCGTGACGTTTTGCCAGCCTCTGATGGTCTTTATCGTATCCGCCACCAATGACGGTCGCGACGGGGACACCATGCTTTTGGCATAACGTCAGCACCAGTGCATCTCGTTTCGCAATGCCAAGCCATGAGATATCTAATTTACCTAAGTTATCACCTTGCCAAACATCGACACCAGCATCGTACAGCACGATACCTGGATTTAGGCCAATCAATAATGACTCAAGCGTATGTGCAACAATTTCGAGGTAGTGTGTGTCACTGATCCCTATTTCTAAGCCAATATCTAAATCGCTAGCATGTTTACGGAATGGGAAGTTTTTCTCACAGTGGATTGAGCAGGTATAAACATACGGGTTGTGTTTTAGCATGGCGGCGGTGCCGTCACCTTGATGAACATCTAAATCAAAGATCAGGGCATTAGTGATCCGATGACTGTCGAGCAAACGCGAGGCTGTAAAGGCGAGATCATTCACCATACAAAAACCAGAGCCAAAGTCATAATGAGCGTGGTGCGTACCACCGGCTAAATGGCATGCAATACCGTGCTTAAGTGCAAGCTCCGCAGTTTTTAGTGTTCCTAGAGGTGCAGTAAAAGTACGTGCCATAAGCTGCTCTGACCAAGGTAGACCTATACGGCGCATCATTTTAGCGTCGAGTTGATTACGCCATAAGTCCCAAATATATTGCTCGCAGTGCACGCTTTCAAGTGGCGACGGGTTGCCGGGCTCCGGGCTATAAACATTGTTGTTAATGAGCCCTAATGCATCTACTTCTTGGTATAGGCGTGCAAATTTACTCATCACGAAGCGGTGCTTTGGGTCAAAATTGAATGAGTAATTAGCGTGATAAACTAGTGGTAAATTTGGGTTGTTCAAAAACGGCTCCAAAAATGGCGATATGGCAGTGTAGCAATATCAATCCCCGAAGCCGAGCGCTTTAGCTTTTAGCGTTGCTTGTGTTCTGTCTCGTACTTGTAGTTTTGCGAGCAAGCAAGAAACCGAGTTACGGATGGTACCTTCCGCTTTATATAAAGTATTGGCGATTTCCTTATTGGAATATCCTTTCGCGATTAGTTTTAAAATATCCTTTTCTCGTGTGGAGAGCTTATCTAAAGTGGGGTCAGGGTTTAGTAAGGTCTCAGCAAGCTCGTCTTGGATGATGAGTTCACCTCGATGGACTTGTTGAACAGCATCAATTAACTCCTCTAAGTCAACGTCCTTAAGAAGGCAGCCTTTTGCGCCAAGTTCTAGGGCTAATTTTAGCTTTGCAGTATCGTTGAAGGTAGTGAGGATAATAACTTTAAAGTTTATTGCCAAAGGCAAAAGCTTGGTGAGCACATCGACACCATCTAGCTCAGGCATTCGCATATCTAAAAGTACAATGTCAGCTGTAATCTGGTTTAATTGCACTTGTTGGATGAACTCACTGCCGCTGCCACAACTTCCGGAACAAATAATGTCATCACTTAGCGAAAGGAGTGCCTGCATACCCTGACGCACAAGCGCCTGATCATCGACTAGGTAAACTGAGATTTTAGCCATTTGTTGCCCCGAAATGGATAGTTAATGTTACGCCTTGATGCGTTGACACATCAAGACTGCCGCCGAGTTCTTGGATCCGTTCCTGCATACCAGCCAGGCCATTTCCAAATCGAATACTATTTAAGGTAATGCCGTTGTCGCTTATTTGTACACTTAGCCCTTGTTGACAATACACTCGTACTTGCATTTTATCCGCTTTAGCATGCTTCAAGGTATTGGTGATAGCCTCTTGGCAGCATTTTAAAATGCAATTGGCATAACTTAGTTTTTCGAGTAACGGGTGATGTTCATAGTCGAGTTCAATGTTAAGACGAGGGATAGATTCAGTAAGCCTCAGCAATGCATCATGGAGATCGATATGCTCGTTGCTACGTTTGTCGCTGACTAAATCGCGAATACATTTTAGCGTGTCTTTAGCTTGCAAATAGCAGCTATCTAATAGCTCGGTTAATGGTGCCGCTGCAGTTCGTCTTGCGACATCTAAATTTACAATCAGACTGGTTATTTGATGTCCAACATCGTCATGTAACTCTCGTGCTAACTGAAGTCGTTCTTGTTTAGCAATACTTTGGCTTAAAAGAGACTGCGTTGCAGATAGCTGGCTGTGGGCGAGTTGTAGCGCTTCTTTGGCTTCTTGTTCTTTTTGCATTCTTTTACACACCACATACGCAAATAACTGAAAACAGGCAAATAACACCGCATTGAGATATTCAAGGCCATGTCCCCAAAAAAAGTATTGCGACGCAACATATAAGCAGGAAGTAACTAGGATATACCCAAGCGCAAAACTTAAAGGAACATAAAAAGCAAGGATCCCAACCAGTTTTACGTTATAAATGAGATGAATTGCGGCGGGGGAGGTAAGGTTAATTGACTGGATCAAAAGCGCCAATCCAAACAGCATTGAATATCTAGCCTTGTAGCCATAGTATTTTTCGGATTCATTGATACATAAAAGTACGAGGATCAAAACACCGATATGCTGTACCCAAGGTAGCCATTGTGCTTTTTGCTGAGCATAAATCAAACTTGGTATTGCAACGGCTAACCAAGTGAAAATGGTTGTTACCAACCAAGCCGTCGGATAGCGAAAAAACGCCGACATCTACTTACTCCGCTAAAAACCTGCTCCGCAGGTATTATTCCTTTATTCTCTTGCGAACCTATCCTAGCAGATATTTGTGACTCTGTGATGATGACGAATGTCATAATTTTACATTGTAAGTCAAAGTGCAATAACGGTTTTTTACCCTTGATTCTGCATTGATTTGTGGCACCACTATTCCTGTTCTATCTTTATGTAACAATCTTTTCATAATTAGGGATACTCAGAATGAAAAGTGTTAAGGCAAAACTTATTTCTGCGGTAACAGCGGGTTTAGTGGTAATGCTTATCGGTGCGATGATCACTGTTTTGGTGATGAAACGCGTCGCGGAGCAGTATGACAGCATGATAGACAATGAATTGACTGCTCGAGAGCAAATCAACATAGTACTTGATGACTTTAAAACTCAAGTACAAGAGTGGAAAAATGTGCTTATTAGAGGGAGAGATCCTGCTCAGTTAAATAAATATTGGTCGAGATTTGAAACCAAAGAAGCTGAGGTACAAAAACAACTCAGCTCAATCGTATCAGCACACTCGCTACCATCCACCTTAGAAAACAAGTTGCGTGAATATCAAAAAGAACACCTCACCTTAGGACAAAAATATCGTGAAGCGCTGGAACTATTCAAAAGTTCAGGCTTTGATATTAACCTTGCTGATGCGTCAGTGAGTGGAATAGACCGCCAAGCAAGTGTTTACTTACTTGAAATTAATGAGCAAATTAACGCGTTAGTAGACACGAGAACGAGTGAAATTGTCGCGACAAAAAACCAACTTATCTTCTTTAGTACCCTAGGACTCATCATTGTTGCGCTTGTGACTTTAGGATTACTGACTTGGTATATGCAGCATTTAATCACTCGTCCAATCCGCCGTGCATCTGATGTGGCAAAGGCAATTGCGAGTGGTCGATTAGACAACAAAGTCGTTGTACACAGTGATGATGAAATAGGTAACTTACTGACAAATCTACGGCAAATGCAAACTAGTTTACTTGATGCGACTCAAAAGCTAGAGCTACAAGCAAAAGAAAACTTACGGGTCCGTTATGCGCTAAATAACGTGGCCGCGCCCGTGCTTTTATGTGATGACAGTAATCAAGTGATCTACGTAAATGCACAATGTGATTCTTTATTTGATCGTTACCGCGCTGCGTTAAGTGTGCCGACTGAAGCCGTTAATCATCCAATTCCCGAAGCTTTACTTCACAGCTCTAAAGCACTGCACCAGGCTGCGGGTCAATTAGTACGTCAGTTAGAGTGGGAGTGGTGCGTAGGTGACATAATTATTGCGGTAACCGCCAACCCAGTTTCCGATCAAAATGGTAGGGTGTTAGGTACGGTATTTGAATTTAAGGATTTAAGCCAGGCAAGACGTGCAGAGCGACAGGTTGAGCAGCTCATTAAGTCAGCTTCCGATGGCAAACTAAGTGAACGTATAAACCTTGAGGGATACGTTGGCTCTATGAAATTAATAGCCAGCGGACTTAACAAACTACTTGATGCTGTTGAGCAACCTATTAGTCAAACAAAACAATATCTTACTTCGCTTTCAAAAGGAGAAATTCCCGAGCAGATTAACGGTGAGTTTAAGGGCGAATTTGCGCAAATACATATGGCCTTACAGCGCGCCACCTCATCACTATCGTTACTTATTGAAGATACTTACAGCTTAGTTGCCGCCGCAGGAGAAGGGAAGCTCTCTACTCGCGCAGATGAAGCCAAGCATCAGGGGGAATTTCGGAAAATCATTCGCGGTGTTAATGAAACGCTTGATGCGGTCTCTAAACCCGTAGCCCTTACTAGCGGGTATCTAGAAAGTATCGCAAAAGGAGAGTTACCCGCCTTAACGAATGATGGTTATAAAGGAGAGTTTGATAGCATCTATCAAAGCCTCTTTGCTTGTGTTTGTGCGATAAAATTGATGTTAACCGATGCCGAAAAGCTTGCTGAAGCGGCCAGCGAAGGAGACTTGCATCATAGAGCAGACGCCAGTAAACACCATGGCGCATACGCCAGCATAATTACAGCCATGAATGAAACGCTGGACTCGATTGAAGCGCCTCTTACGGAGTGCATGAATGTGATGGACGGGTTGTCTCAGGGAAATTTAACTCGCCAAGTTGAAAAAAGTTATGCGGGCGATTTTGCGCTGTTGAAGCAATCAGTGAATACCAGTGTTGGCAACTTAGCTAATATGATGCAAAAGCTATTAGCCATGGGAGAATCTATCACGGTTTCGGTACAGCAGATCACCACAGGTATCGAAGAGTTGAGTGAACGTTCCTCCTCTCAAGCCGCATCTATTGAAGAAACACGAGTATCAGTCGGCGAAATCACCGAAACCGTGCACTCAAACGCCAGTAACGCGCAATCGGCTAATCAGTTGGCAATTGAAGTGAACCAGCAAGCACAGCAAGGTGGCAAGGTAGTTGAGTCAACGATTGAGGCAATGACCGAAATTAGTAAGAGCGCTAAAGAAATACTTACTGTCATTGAAGTTATTGATTCTATTGCGTTTCAAACTAATTTATTAGCGCTGAATGCTTCCGTCGAAGCTGCAAGAGCGGGAGAAAAAGGAAAAGGTTTTGCGGTCGTTGCCTCAGAAGTGAGAAATTTAGCACTGCGCAGTGCAAGCGCCTCAAAAGACATTTCTGAGTTGTTGGGAAGCAGTAACATCAAAGTGAAGCAAGGATCTAAGCTGGCGTCAGAATCCGGTGAGACGTTAAAAACCATCGTGGAAAGTGTGTATGGACTTGCATCGCAAGTGCAAACTATCGCTGAGGCTTGCAATACGCAATCAAGTGGTATTGAGCAAATTAATCTAGCGATTAAACAAATTGATGGTATCACACAACAAAACAATACTTTGGTTGAGATGACGAATGCATCGGGGCTGTCACTGTTGAGTAAAGCCAATGAATTGCGAGAGATGGTTGAACAGTTTGATATCGGCAAGACTAAAGCGGAGTTGATGAAAGTGGTGAGCTAAAGATCAGCAAAATCGAGTATATACGGCTGCTAACTTTATTGTTTTTAGGAACGTCACGTGACATGATTGGACTAATTCGGTGGCTTTTTAGCCGCTAACAATGTTTAGGGATAAAGCATAAACCATGGTTACACCTATCATCATTATACTGTTACTTTGCAGCCCGTTATTACTTGGTATCATCTATTCAAAGATGAAAGGCGTACAGGTAGACACAACAACGCTTGCCTGTTGGGGTCTTGGTATCGCATTTATGTTCTTTTTTATTGGCCATATCGTAAAAGCGCAGGGAATGGTAGAAATGTTACCTAGTTGGGTGCCGTATAGGCTTCCTTTGGTATACTTCACTGGTGTCATCGAACTCGTCGTAGCGATTATGTTATTTGTACCTAAATATCAATTGCCTACAGCAAAAGCGGCTATTGCCATTTTTATCCTGTTTTTCCCTGCAAATGTGTATGCCGCGCTCAACAGCGTTGGCTTGGGAGGACATCAGTGGGGACCAGTTTATTTGCTAATTAGAGCACCACTGCAAATCATATTGATTGCTTGGGCCTATTTTATGTGTGTAAAACCGCTATCAATGCCTGTGGCTGAAATTAAATGAAGCTCAGCTCAAATAGAACATATAAACAAAAAGAGGAGTGAGATTTACCCGCTCCTCTTTCAGCATTTTTCAACTATTGGCCTTTTACTTTCTCATTCTCTAGGCAAGGTTTACCAGCTAAATGACCAGCCAAAATTTGTGCTATTTTTTCTGTTAGCCAGCTCGGACCGTCGTCAGTCATGTCGTTGTGTTTTGCATTCGCTATTGTGACAACACAATCCTGATATTTTTGCTTTTCTGCACGACTTGGCAACACACCTTTGTCCGCTGGAAAGTCACTTGCTCGTATCGATAATACCTTTACATCAAGGCTTCTCGGTAATGGCACTCTGCGATGGTCTAGTGTAATGATATGATTCGCAAATTTAGCGCCGTGATTGATTAGCCATGCTGAAATGTCACCGCCGTTAGAATGGCCAATTAAAAGGATGTGCTCAAAATCAAAGGTGGTGAACTTTGGCTTAAAGTAATCGCGAATAAACACTAGCGTATCAGCGCCACGCTGCCAGTTTTCTGCGCGTGTTTCGTATAAGTTCCCCTCGACGGAGAGAGGAGGATCAGTTGCAAGCTCATGGCCTACAGTAATAACCAAATATCCTGCTTGGTTTAGCGTCTTGACCAAGAATTGATATTCAGTATGAGAGACACCATAGCCGGCGCTTAGCAGTGCAACGGGACAAAGCGCTGTAGTTGAGCAGTTATCGGTATTGGGTGGCTGATGAGTTTCTACAGGAATTACTCTATCACGAGCGGGATCCATCACGGTTTCAGCGGCCAAAGTGAATGGTAGACATAGCAATAATAAAAATGAACGTAACATATTTATCCTAGAAAATAGTGGCGCTCGGCAAAGGCCAAAAGCGCCACAACTGGTTGGAGTCTTTTAGAGGTTATTCAAAAATTGGTTTACTGAAGCTAGCTCTCTTTGCTTTTGCATAATGCATGTATTTGTCGCCAGTTCCAGCTGCTTGAGTGATTTACTTAAGCCTTCTACTTCTTTTTGCATCGGTTCAAAAAACTGCTGAGCTTGTTTTAATGCATCCGCATCACAATACGTAAATAGGTAAAAAGGTAGCTGTGGCTTTGCAAAAGGTGGGAAACGCTCCTTTAAGCTATCAAAGTGCTGATAAAACCACTTTTGATAAAGCGCTTTTCGTTCATCGCCTTTACTATTCCCACTTAATATGTAATTAAAGTCAGAGGCTGTTACATGCTCGCTTAGCGCATAATCAAGTACTTGTTGTTGCAATTCCTTTGGACCAAAATAACCCATTGCAAGTAATAGATTAGTACGTTGAGTTGGGTTATTGGTAGTTTCAAATACTCTTTTGTATGACTTCAACAGCTCGGCATCACCGTAGTAAGCAGCAATTTGTAGGAAACTTCTCGCCAAATAGGGGTCAATTTTATCAGGTGACGTTAAATATAAATTCGCCTGTTTTTTTGCATGCGTAATAATGGTTTGATGTTTTGTCTCGAAAGCCAGTGCTCTAATCAATGCTGCACGTATTTCCGATGTGGCAGCTGGTTCATTTGCATTTGCCTCAAGTCCATATCGAGAAAACGCAGGCTCAACATAAGTGGTAAAAAGTTTCTTCCAAAGTAACTTATTTGAGTCGTCTTTATACTGTTTATGTTGTGATAGTAATTGAGTAAGAGCGGCCTTTGCTACCTTGGGGTGAGTGTCGTTAATAAACTCACTGAGTGTTAACATCAACGCATTGGCATTTATTTTTCCAGATTCCATCAGCGCGTCAACATTGCTTAGTAAGTCTAATCTCTCCCGCTCGTTTAGTTTGTTTGGGGCATGTGATATTAGGCTTGCGAGTTGAGACTCAGAAAGATCCCAGCGGTAATAACCTGTCGCATTGTCGTTTGGTAAGATCCACTCAGGCTCAAAGTCTAATTTAATCCGTTGTGTTTTGGAGTCTAGAAGTATTGTCCTAGTGGCCGTTTTGTCACCTTTACCATAGCGCAGTGTAACGGGGATATGCCAAGCTTGTGCAGCCGCTTCTTGTCCTTTTATTACAAAGCGTTGTTGGGATACTGTGGCATTCTGACCATCTAATTTAATCGTCAAAAGTGGAAAAGAAGCTTGTGATACAAATGAATCTAGCACTGTTGCCACATCTTGATTAGACACTTTACCCAGCTCATTCCACAGATCTTTGGCTTCTGCATTTTTATAAGCAAATTTACGGATATAATTGCGCATGCCTTGCTTGAATACCTCTTCCCCCAGCCACTGCTCAACCATGTAAAGCACCGCGCTACCCTTGCTGTACGCAAGTCCCAGGCCGTCTGTTACATCAGACTCTGTAATAACTGGTTTGCGGATCGGGGAGGTAGTTGCTTGAGCGTCATAGGGCATTGCATTGTGTTGAGATAAGGATAAATGTGTCTCTAGTTCAGGAAACAGCTGCAGTGTGATCTTTGCAGCCATCCAAGTGGCAAATGCCTCGTTTAACCACAGATCATTCCACCATTTCATCGTAACTAAATTACCATACCATTGGTGTGCAAGTTCATGAGCAATAACGTTCACATGCGAAGTTTGGGCTTGTCTTGTCGACGTTGCAGGATCGATAAGTAATATATCTTCTCGATAAGTGACAAGGCCTGCATTCTCCATTGCTCCGAACGGAAATTCAGGGACTGCGACTTGGTCTAGTTTTTTATAGACATAGGGTAAGTCAAAATAGTCTTCAAGTGCTTTGAGTATCTTTGGCGTGTTTTCGATGGAATAAGCGGCAAGATTTGATTTCTTTTGTGGGGTAATAATGTTACCTGGAACCGACATCCCTTTAACATCAAGTACTTCGAATGGGCCAACGGACAAGGCAACTAAGTAAGAAGGAAGGGGCGGCGTCTTGTCGAAGTAGTGGGTGGTCATGCCATTTGACTTTTTGGTCTTTAAAACAGGCGTATTAGCAAATACTTTTTGATCGTCAGGGGCGGTAATAGTGAGTTGGAATGGAATTTTATACTCGGGTTCATCGAACGTTGGTATTGCCCTTCTTGCATCACTCATCTGAAACTGAGTAAATAAGTAAGGCACGCCATTGTCTATGGTTTTATAAAGACCGACGCTATTACGATTGTAAGGGGCGGTATAGTCAATAGTAAGCGTGTAGCGACCCGGTTGCAGTGTTTTTTCGCAACTCAATCTCACTTTACCGGTTTCGAGCATTTTATCTCTGAGCGCACACGATGCTTTTCCGACTAGCTCAGCAGTGTTGATTGCATAGTCTAATCCGTTGAGCTCAATAAACTGAGTGGCTTTGAGCACCTCAAGTTTTATAATCGTATGCCCTGAAAAGCGCTCTTTAGAAGGATCTAAGTTAAATGTGACTGCTTGTTCTATCGGTTTAGCCACGGTGGCTAAACGATGAAGTTCAGCATTAGGTTGAGCATAAACAGAAGCGCTAGTAGCTAGTAAAATAGCACTGCATATCAGAGATTTCGATAGCATAAAAATCCTTTATCCATATTTGTTATTGTTGTAATCAATGTGCTGTATGTTGTCACTAGGTGTGAACAACATACAATGAGCATAATGCTCCATTTACTTTAACAAAACTTGCTGTAAAAAGAGCGGAGGAAAAGGTTCACTATCCAGTAATAATTAAAAATATTTAATTATTTCAATGAGCTGTTTTGTATTAGTGGTCGACTTTTTGTGTAACAAAAATTGTAATAGACTCCACCGTACTTGCTCATGTTGCCAGATATTGACACTACTTATATTTCACTATGTGTTCTAACTTCAGATAGGCTCCGATTATGGTTAACCAGTGTAATAACCATGACTTCGGCTTTGGTTTGCAATAATTCATTGTTGTTCCTGTTGTAATAGTGAGTAACCTGAGTTTAGGTTAAGTAATTTATGACTGTATCTTGGGTCAAAATATGGCAGGATACCAACGATAGTTAATTACAATTAATATAAGTTGAGCTTATGGATAAGAGGTTAAGGCACTTAAGTGCACTACGCTGTTTTGAGAGTGCAGCTCGGCTCCAAAGTTACACTCAAGCTGCGCTCGAATTGAATATTACGCAAGCGGCAGTAAGTCAACAAATGCGGCAACTGGAAAATGCACTTGCAGTTAAGCTTTTTGTAAGAAAAGGCCGCAACATGCATTTAACTGAAGCCGGCGGAGTGTTGTTAATGTCTACTCAAAGTGCGTTTAAGCGCATTATTGGGGGATTAAATCAAATTCAAACGCAAGAATTGGCTGGTAGCTTGACCATAACGTCAACCCAGTCTTTTTGCTCTTTATGGCTAATGCCTAACCTAAGCTCGTTTTACGAAGCTCATGACGACATCCAAATTCGGGTGCTTGGCTCTAATCGCTTTGAAGATATTCGTTTAAATCATATTGATATCGCGATCCGGTTTTCTACTAAGCGAGAGTTAGCGTGTCCCGCCGGACTTGAGCAGTTATATCTGGGGGAAGATAGCAACTATCCTGTTTGTTCACCAAGCTACAAAGAAGCGCTGCAAATTAAGTCTCCGAGTGATTTAGCAAGGTGCAACCTTATTCACCACGACGATGACAAAGTAAGCTGGGAGCAGTGGTTTGAGTCTCAGGGGATATGCGGTTCAAGTATTTGTGCCAAAGGCCCACACACTCGAGTCTCTTCTAATGACATGGCATTGAGTGCGGCGCTTAAAGGCCAAGGTGTTGCAATCGTCTCCAAAGAGCTATTTTTAGACTTTCAACAAGCTGGACTTATTGTGCAGCTTTTTGATATCCCTCACCCTGTGGTATGGCAACGCTATGTGTTATTCGATCCCTATTCACCAAAAAGCGCTCGGATCCAAGTATTTGTTGATTGGCTTATTAACCACTTGCCATAAGGTCTAGTTATGACTCTTTAATTGAGCTTCTTTCGTATTATTTCATCGATGCAGAAGTAAATGTGAACTTGAAATAAATATTAAACTAAAATTTAACATTGCCGAATTAGACTCCGTTCCCGCAAGGAAAACTAGCAAGGATGCCAACATTCAAATACCGAGGAAACGATGAAAACTTACACTCTCACGCCAGCCGTGTTGATGCTCATGAGCAGCGTCGCCAATGCAGAACCTGAAGTTCACTACGAGTCTTGTAAATCCACTTTTAACTATCTAGCCGCACAGTATCAAGGGACGACGGATAAAAATAATTCAGGTTCGCAGTGGTGCTATTTAAAACAAAGCATTGAAGGCGCAACATGGGGTCATGTCAGAACAGAAACCATCCCAGAATTCAAAACAGTAACCGGAAAAGCGTGTAAAACGCCATCTGAGTATCAGGGTGAAAAATTTTATGGCTGTACAACCCGAAATCACACCGCACCTTGGTGCTATGTTGAAGAAGGCGGCTGGGAAGAATGCCAACCAGAAGCGCCGCCAGCGCTTTTAGCTCACACTCAGCCCCTACAAAGTAAGCGATTAGATAGAGTTGCGCTTGGCTCATGTTTCAAAACCAAAGGAGATATGCCCGAAGCGCTCGCTAAACTAATTGGTCAACAACCGGACCTATTTCTTTGGTTAGGGGACAATATCTACGCAGATACCACCGATATGGCAGTGATGCGCCAGAAGTACGATGATAAAAAGAACAATAGTGAATATCGCAAGTTTTTAGAGGCTAAGATCCCAGTGATGGCGACTTGGGATGACCACGATTTTGGTTGGAACAATGAAGGCAAACATTATCCACAGAGAGTAAACGCACAGAAAGAATACTTACGTCACTTTGATGTTGATAAGGCTGACCCAAGACTAAGCGGTCAGGCTGGTATTTACGAAGCCAAAATGCTGGGTGGCTCGGGCGAAACCACACATGTGATCACATTGGATGCCCGTTACTTCCGCTCTCCAACCTTCTCAAGTTACGGAACGTGTGAAGGTGAAAGTAGCACCATATTGGGAGAGGCGCAGTGGCAATGGCTTGAGCAAGAGTTACAAAAGCCATCAGAAATTAAGCTCATTGCAAGCGGCATTCAAGTACTGCCTCCGCTGCATCAAGGCAGAAGTAAAACTAACTACTGTGCTTATGGAGACGGCAAAACCTTTAATGCTGCCATCGCGTCGTTAGAAGAAACAAATATGTCTGGTACTAGTTATGAGTCTTGGGCTGAAATGCCAGCGCAAAGAGAGCGTTTGCTTAGGTTGGTACAGAAATCAGTGAACGAAGGTAAGACAAAGGCCGTTGTGTTTTTGTCTGGCGACCAACATTGGGGAGAGCTTTTGCAAAAGACTATTCCAGCAAGCAGCACATATGGTCAAGCGGTTAACGTCTACGAAGTGACGGCATCAGGATTTGGTCAAAACTGGCCTTATCATATCGAAAACCCATTAAGGTTACCGATTTACGCAGATGACAAAGGGGATGGCAATTTTGCCAAAGCATGTCAGTTACCGTTCAAATATGCAGGTGTAACCTATCAAGGTTGTATCACGCGAGACAACGATAAGCCTTGGTGTTATACCCAAGTGGATGATAACCAAAAAGGTATTGAGGGTGAATGGGGCAACTGTGCGCCAGCAGGTGCCAGTATTCCAACCGGACGAGTTGGTGCATTAAGCAAAGACATCGCAAAGTTGACAACATCTAACCGCCATTTGATTAATAAATCCGGAAGTAACTACGGCTTGATAGACATTGATTGGCAAAATCGTGAACTGAAAATGTCTATTGAAACGGCAAGCGAGGAAGCAGTTTCAACTATTATCAAGTTTTGATGTTCCGTTATCAGCTGAGTCTAGCGCTCAGTTGATAAGATAGTAACCCTTTGTAAACTATCGAAATAAAATGTATATTGCGTGCAATCTAGAAAGAAAGCAGGTAAACTGCACTTCGGATGGTACCTCAGGCAAATTAAAAGGACATTAATTTGAAATTTGTTATTTCACTTTTACCCGCACTTTTTTTGACTAAATTAGTATTTTACCTTACTGATTTTGAATATTTTTTATTCAAAGATCCCTTTGATTTCGGTAAATTGCTAATTGACATCAGTGTGTTCGGGTTTTTCTATTTTACTTCTGTTATCGTTTACGAATACTTCTTTGGTGAAAAATTAGAGCTCAAGCGTCAAGTATCGAGCAAAAGAACGAAAGGTTCAACGTAAGTCTATTGCGAACTCGAAGGCTTTTTATAAGGTTCTAGTAAGCGAAATACCAAAAACCCGACCGCGCTTAATACAATTGCGATTTCATATCGTTGATATGCGCTTGAGATCCCTATTGCCCCGGTTAACCAAATACCTGCAGCGGTTGCTGTGCCATGCGTAGAATTATCATTTTTCACAATCGAGCCGCCACCAATAAAGCCAATTCCAGTAATAACACCGTACATTACTCTTGCTTGCGCTTCGTGTGACTCATAAACATCCATACTTGTTAAGATAAATGCACAACAGGAAATAGCGACTAATGGGAATGTTCTAAGCCCCGCGCTATCAGAGCGACTTTCTCTATTAATAGCCAAAGGTAATGTAAGTAAAAACGCAAAAATAATTTGGTAAAAGTGATACCAAATGAGTGCTAAGTCAAGATTAATCCAATCTGGCATTTTTTATCTCCTATACTGTTGTTGGGTTAATGCAAAAGGCATTCCTTTGAGTTGGCATAACCCATGCAACATGAAAGCGTCTATAACTTTTAGGAGAGAACAATGGATTTATTGAGGATCATAATTGCAATATTGCTTCCACCGCTCGGTGTATTCTTACAAGTCGGTCTTGGCGGGGCTTTTTGGTTAAATATTTTGCTGACTTTGTTGGGTTATATACCAGGAATTGTGCATGCTGTGTGGGTGATCGCCCGTCGGTAAAAAACGGACAACAAGTAATAATAACACGGTAATCTTTGCAGGGAATTATCCTGCAAAGATCTCCAGCACGATGGGCATTACTGAGAGTACAAGTAATGCAGCCATCACAACATTAAACCACCTAAGGCTTTGCTCATTTTTTAACACGTACTTGAGTGATGAGCCAAACACCAACCAGATCCCAACACAAGGAAATGACACCAATAAAAAGACAGTGGTGATCATCAAGTTTTGGCTCATAAAATCTGCGCCAGTGGAGGTATAAGTTGAAATAGCACCTATTGCCACAATCCACGCTTTTGCGTTTACCCACTGAAATAGTGCGCCTTTTAAAAACGAAAAAGGTTGAGAGCTTGCGTCTGCATCAGTTGTAGGTGAAGACATCGCGACAAGGTAGGCAAGATATAGAAGATAAATGACGCCAATGCACTTTAAAATAAAGTGCAAATTAGGAAATAACTCAAAAAGCTGCGCAAAACCTAAGCCGACTAACAAAAGCATAATCGAAAATCCTACACAAATACCGCTTAGCAGTGGAATGCTTCTCCTTAAGCCAAAATTAACACCAGACGTCATTACCATAATATTGTTTGGGCCGGGCGTTACGGAAGATGCAATTGCAAATAAGGTAATGGCAACCAAATAGTCCATTAAACAGTCCTTTTTACCTACTGATAGCTTTGTCGTTGTCGAATTATTAGTTCACTATTGGGGTTGCGTGTTAAATAGTCAATAGAAGGATAGCTGGGATGTTGTTTTTATATTTGTGATAAGATAACATATTTAAAGTTATGGTATAACATAAATATAAATAGGATCTCTCTCATGGTATTAAAAGGTAAACTTTTGGCAGTTGCCATTTCCGCAATTCTTCTTTCCGCTTGTGGTGGTACTGAACATACAATCGTAAAAGTAGACCCGCCAACACAAGACAATGGTAACGATAACGATGGTCATGATGATCACGATCATGGAGATGCGATCACAGACGCAAATGGTCGCCTGATAGTCACTAGTGCAGATAGTAACGTTGTGAATGTGTACTCAACGGCGGATAAATCACTTATTGACTCAATTGGTGTTACCCACTATCCAAAATATGTATATAGCTCTGAAAATCACCGCTTTGCTGTGTTGGTACAACGAGACCAAGGTTTAGTGGAATTTATTGATGGTGGTTTATATGAGGAAGAACATGGCGACCATCACCATACTCATGAAGAAGCGCCTGCACTTACTTCGTTCCATTTAGAATCAGTGAAGCCAACACATGTTACAGTGGGTGAGTCGGGTATTGCTGTGTTCTCTGATGGCGACAAAGACAGCCAACAAAATGCCAGTGCCGCGATGTTCACTGAGGCGCATATTAGCGGCGATCAAAGCGAAGTCGCTGCGCTACATTATGACACTTACATGCACGGTGCAGCGCAAGCTCGAGGCGAATTTCTAATTAGTACGATCAGAGACCCTCAAACTGAAACTTCTCTACCCTCGCAAATTGGTTTGTATCATGCGCATGGTGACCATTTCCATCAAGAGCAAGTATTTAACGTAAGCTGTCCAGCACTTCACGGCAGCGCACAAAATGAAGAAGCAGTGGCATTTGGTTGCGGTGACGGTGTTGCGGTTATCACTCAGCAAGGCGAAAGCTTCAGTGCAGTAAAACTCGCCAATCCAGATTACTTTGCTGACGGGCAGCGAGTTCGTACCCTTAAAGGTCACCATGATGCAGAGCAATTTATCGCATTAGCAGGTAATGATGTGCTGATGGTTGACCCAGAGCATGGCCATATCGAAAAGCTTGAATGGCAAGTAAGTGATAACTATCGCATCGCGAGCTTTGGATTTAGCTTTGCGGGTGAGCATGTTGTAGTGATGGATACAGCAGGTAAGCTCAGCATTTTTGCCGGTCATGATCATGATGGTGAGCACCATTTTGAAGCAGCAGGTGAAGTACAAGTTAGCGATGCCGATTTAACTACGATGCCAGAAGGTCACGGTTTCCAAATTACATTCTCTCATTCAGAGCAAGCGGTATATGTGAGCGACCCAATTGCAAAACAAATCAAAAAGTTTGATTTAGAAGAAGCCAAATTAGTAGACACGTTTGAACTAGATTACGTACCAGAAAAACTAGTATGGCTTGGTATTGCAGCAGAGGAGTCTCACGACCATTAATACTTAGCTAACTCATGTAGTCCCTGACAATTTTTAACACTGTAGATAGTGGCTTTGCCACCTTAGTTAAGCTAAGGTGGCTTTTTTTAAGGAAAAATATGAAAATTAGAGCAGCCACCATCAACGACTTAACCACACTTCTAGACTTAGAACAGCAAGTGATTGAAGCGGAGCGTCCGTATAACGCAGCAATTAAATTACAAGACGCTAAATACTATGATCTTGAGAAATTACTCACTTGTTCGAATACGTTAGTGGTTGTTGGAGAAGTGTCAGAGCAAATAGTGGCAACAGGGTATGTGCAGATCAGAGCATCGAAACAGCAGCTACAACATACGCAGCATGGTTATCTTGGTTTTATGTATGTAACACCTGAGCATCGTGGTAAAGGTTTGAATCAAGAGATCATGGAGCACTTAATCGCTTGGTGTAAAACCCAAAACGTCAACGACTTTTACCTTGATGTATACTGTAGTAACGCCGCAGCAGTTCGCGCTTATGAAAAAGCGGGATTTACACCTTGCCTGCTGGAAATGAAGCTACACCTCTAGGTCAAAGCCAACCTTTGTGTTTAAAGAATAGATAAGGCGCAAAACCAGACAGCAGCATAATAGCAATGGCAAAAGGGTAGCCCCAGGCCCAGTTTAGCTCTGGCATATTATTAAAATTCATTCCATACACACTGGCAACCACAGTGGGTGGCAAAAATACGACAGAGGCAATGGAAAAGGTTTTAATAATTTGGTTTTGTTCGATATTGATAAATCCCTGCGTAGAGTCCATCAAAAAATTCACTTTATCGAAGAGAAAGGCGCAGTGCGACATTAGCGTTTCGATATCTCGTGTGACTTCCCGTAGCGTTTCTCGCTCCTCAGATTGCACCCCCACATGACGCATTAAAAACGAGATATTGCGCTGCGTATCCATCAAACATAAGCGCACTTTACCGTTGGCATCTTCTAGCCTTGAAATACGACTAACGGCTTCTTCAAGATCTGAGTCTTCTTCCTCAAGCACATAGGCACTGAGCTTTTCAAGCTGGTGGTGCATATCCTCAAGCATATCCGCGTGGTTTTCGACTTTTTGGTCGAACAAAGTCACTAACAGCTGTTTTGGGTTATCGCACGCCACTTGCCCTTTACGCGCACGCAGTCGCAGCAACCTAAAATCCGCAAGTTCGTCATCACGAATGGTTAATAAGCAGTTTTTTTGTAATAAGCAGGCCACGGTCACCGTATTAAAACGCCCGTCATTGGGAGACATAAACAAAGCGTGTACATGCAGACCTTCGCTGTCGATAAAACAGCGCGAAGAGGCTTCGATTTCCTCTACATCATCCGCACCAGGAAGGGTAATATTTAGCGTGTTTGCCAGGGCAACTCGCTCCTCCTCAGTGGGATTAATAGTATCTATCCAATGGGCGTTTTTGATTGCTATTTCAATCGGGGTGTCGGTGCTTGGTTCCATTTCGGAAATTACACCGTGTTCAATCGAAAAAAACCTCAGCATCTCATTACTCTACACGACGACTCTTTGGCAAAGTATAAGAGTGAATGTATTAATCAACAATGACAATCCAGGGATTATCCGCAGATTATTCAGCTTGATAGGTGTAGATATTACGTGCCGCAACCGAGTTATTCATGATTGTTGTGTAATTAGCAACCAATTTAAAACCATGGCGCTGAAATAAATGATTCACTGCTAAGGCATCTACTCGACAACGAGTGTGGATAGGTTGGCAAGTAGCGACTAAGGTGTCTTGCAGTAATTGCTTGCCAATTCCTTTGCCGCGAATATTTGCATCAACCATAAAGTTCGAAATATATAGGCCTGATGTAAGATCAAAGCGCGTCTTATCTTTAAAATGGGCGATTGGCACTAGCGACAAACTGCCTATAAGTTGCTTTGTTGAGCCATCAAAAATAACGCGTACTTCGCCTTCTTCGATTTCCTTTTCCATAAGCAAGCGAATGGCTGCTTGGTCTATTTCCTCATTGCGTGGCGGCGCTGAAAAAGTCGCGATGTATAGCTCAGTAAGCTGCTCAACAATATCAGGGGTTGGGGTAGAGATTATTTCAATCATGCAGATACGCTCCGTGTTTTTGGCTCAGCTTGATAACTTTCAAGTAAGTGCTCAATATTACGTTTAAACAACTCGCTGGCATGTTCTGTTAGTACCGTATTTTTCGCTATCGCATGGCCTAGATATAAATTGTATAGCTCGTACGCCGCGCACTGTGCATCAAGCTCAGGATGAAAAATACCGCTTTCTATCCCTTGCACGATTTTATGCTTAATATAGCTAAATAATCGGTTATGTTGCTCGGTAACTTTGGTATGAATAGGGCTGTCTGTATGGCAATTAAACTCAACCAACGCTTTGATAAACGGACAAGTTGAGTGTGGCTCATTAAATAGTTCACGAGTCCAGTCTGCCCATATAGAAAAGAGCATTTTGAGTTGCACAAGAGGATCTTGGTGTCGTGCC
Organism: Pseudoalteromonas sp. S2755; assembly: GCF_005886535.1. Taxonomy (GTDB): domain Bacteria; phylum Pseudomonadota; class Gammaproteobacteria; order Enterobacterales; family Alteromonadaceae; genus Pseudoalteromonas. The sequence continues at coordinate 6,354 of NZ_PNDS01000069.1, read as the reverse complement.
GGTGCGACGACATGCAGCATAAATTGATCTTCACAGTAATCGAGGATCGCCAACTGCATATCTTCTTTACTGTCAAAATGCGAGATAAGCCCGCTGCGAGACAAGCCACAAAGCTTTGCCATAGAACCAATAGTGACTTCTATCAAGCCATATTGGCTACTAAAGCGCATACCTTGCTCTAAAATGGTTTGTCTCGTTCTCTCGCCTTTATTCATCACTTATGCAGTTATTCTTTGAGTAATACGTTGAATAACGCCAGTATCGCCTAAAATGCGGCGATGTCCAAGGCCTGAGGTTTGGATTAAACGCTCAGGAGCGGCTGCGATAAGCGACTCTACGTGTTCAAATGGCGCAAATCGGTCCTCGGTATCGTGAATAAATGTCGGCTTAAACTTAAGTACACCGTCGTGGAATTTATCTCGGATCAAGTGCCAATGCGTGCCATATCTTGTGGTGATAGCGCCTAACACTTGGTGCAGCATTTTTTCAGAAATGCCCGCTCGCGCGACGCGCTCAAACATCAGCTCAAAAAACTGCACGGGAGTTGCAACATTAATAACCACGCGATTTTCTAGGCGATAATCCGGTAAGTTCATCAGCGCCACAGCGCCCATAGAATGGCCCACCAAAGCCACAATATCATGGCGATCGGCTTCTAGCTTTTCAATCAGGGTATCCAGCGCTTCAACAAAAGCCAGCAAATGGGCTTGCTTACCATGAGATTGCCCATGGCCAACATGATCAATCGCCACCACGCAAAACCCTGCCGCAACGAGTTCTGGGATCAAGGTATCAAAGCAACTGCTGTTATCGGCCCAACCATGACTTAATACAACGGTCTTCGGACCAAGGCCAAACACGTTTACATGAACGCGACCAAGCGAGGTCAGAATATTGAACTCACCATTGGGTTTTTTATTTTTAAACTGATATTGACGCTTACCATGCGGGCTCATCAGTAATACCTGACCTAACCTCGAAGTAATAGGTGGCGCAAGCGTGCACATAAGCCCTGTGACACCCCGGCTTATCTTGGTAATAAGCGACCCGTCTTTGTCGTTAAAGTAGCTGAATTTCATCCTGACCTCTAAAAAAGAACACTTGTACTTTTATTAAAATAGAACACTTGTACTTTTTTGTAAAGCATAACAATCACCTTTTAATATTGCAGCTGGTTTACTCTGCGATACACCCCCATGTAGGAGCTGGTTCACCCAGCGATCTTTATAAGGCACCAACCGCTGCCAAAGCACCTTATACTGACTCCACACCTCCTCGTAGGAGCTGGTTCACCCAGCGATCTTTTTAAAACGCCAGCTGCGGATTACTCACGGTTATGAGGGGTGTACCCTTAATAAGGTTTGTCTTTAAAGAACGGTTAAGCGTGAAAAACGATAAAAATGTTTCAAATTACGTAAAGTTGGCGGAGTATTGAGTGTTTTATTGTTTTTTCATTGCAATTTATCGAGAGAAGCTTGTCTTTATATTTAACTAAATGTAATGTTTGGGTTAATTTCAAGGGAGCTAACGTAAAACAATGGTGGACAGATGCAAACGCCAGAGGAATATGAGGTAAGCCAGCGGATAGGTAGGTTAATACTTGGGTTAAAGCGTACCAGAGGTATGACCCGAGAAGATGTCTGTAAACGTTTAGGTATAGGCTCGCGCACGTTAGACAATTACTTAAACGGAGTGAGCTCATTTAAACTTGGGACATTGTTAAAATTTGCGGATCTTTGCAAGGTAAAGCTGGCTGATATTTTGGATGATACCGAGGCGCTGAAGCGCTTGTACCCTGAGAATATTAAAGACAAAGGCAATATCTTTTTGCTATTTACGGGCTATTTTGTCGGCGTTTTGGTCCTTGAATTTACCTTATTTGCTTTTCTTATTTTGTTATTGTTTTATGCGCGTAATGACAAGAATAGCCAAAGCATTGTTGCAATTTTTATATTTGCTTTTTCGTTAGAAATCGCTGTTGTTTACTGGCTTAAATTTGTATTGATCCCAGCTATTGAAAGCTATTACATTGAAAATATCTATGCTTTTGCAACTCAACTTTTACTGAGTTTACTGCTGGCGTTAATGATCAAATACAGAATGCTTTTAGGTGCGTGGTTTACCAAAGGGAATTCAGCCAGCATTTTTGAGAAGAACCAAGTAGATGCGCCGCTTTATGCACTCGCATGTACGTTAGCTTTGATTGATTTTGCCGCATTGATGGAAAACTTTATCCGTAACCTAGAGCACTTAGGTATAGATGAAGAAGTTGCCAAACCATTTTGGGAGCTGACCTTTATGTTTGATTACTTTGCTTATATTAAGGCAGTGCCTTATCTGCTCTGTATGTTTGTTTTATACGCAGGAATAACAGCGCGCCGTAAGCAGGTTTTAAACAAAGCAAATGCCGCGCCTACACAATAATGTGAAGATTTTCACATAAAAATAGAGAAATCTGTGTGTTTTTAATTATTGATTTTAATGGTCTGCAAAATAACAAATAAGCAGGTTTAGAAAGAGTTGCTTAAATCAATTGATACCAAAAATTCAAATATAATGATAAGTTTGTTTCTGTTTTGGGTTGTTTTACGAGTATGCACCTAAAAATAGTACTGTCATCTACTTGTCTTTATATTTAACTGGATGTAAACTTTTGGTTAACTTGGTTGGGGTGATTGAGAGATATGGTGGGGCGATGCAGACGCCAGAAGAATATGAGGTAAGCCAACGTATCGGCCGACTGATACGGGGGCTAAAGCGCAAAAAAGGGATGACCCGAGAAGAGGTTAGCCGGCGTTTAGGTGTGGGTGACAGGACCCTTGATAACTATTTAAATGGCTCTAGCTCCTTTAAGCTTGGGACATTGCTTCGGTTTGCTGAAATCTGTAAAGTAAAGTTATCAGATATTTTAGAAGATACAGATAAGCTCTCTGGCTTGTACGGAGAAAAAAGTGAGGAAAAGAACAATGAAGGCTGCACAGAAAAAGCCGATAAAAATAGCCCTTAGCCGTTCATTGTGTAAATTGGTTTCTGGAGGTGTTGGAACTTCTAAAGATGGAGGTCCAAGAGTTGCCAATGCAGAAACAAAGCAAGAGCCGGTAAATTAGGAGGGAAGTATGAAAAGTTTATTTAAATTAGCTTTTTCGACCAGTGTAGTTGCTGCTGTATTGGTAACAATGGCTAGTGCGCCAATCGTTGAAATCATAATGTCTTTATCTTTGGTTTTATTGGTGTTTTTATCAAAAAATGATGCTAACAGTCAACTGTTAACACTGTGCTTTGCAGTCGTTTTTATTCTTTCCTCAGTTGCTATGTTTGTACTCGAAACTTTAATATATCCGGCTGTTGATGATTATTTTATAGGTAATACTTTTGCTTTTTCTGTATGTTTATTACTTAGTTTGCTGCTACTTTTTTTGCTCAGGCACAGAATGACAGTCGCAGTCTTGCTTACTCGCGGAAAATCAGCCTCAGTCTTTGAGAAAAACTATGCTGAGGGACCCCTATATTTCTTAGTAATAATCTTGGCATCGGTAGACTTTCTAGCATTAATGGAAAACTTTCTGCGTAATTTGGACAGAATGGGGATAAATGAAGAAACCGCTAAGACGTTTTGGGAAGTAACTTTCTTTTACGATTACTTTGAGTATCTTAAGGGTGTTCCCATGTTGCTGTGTATTACCTTATTGTACGTTGGGCTAGTGGTTAGAACTAAAAGACAGCCAATCCAAAATTAATTGAAAACCCTAAAACACAGTATCTTTCCGACACTGTGTTTTTATCTTATGTTCTTGTAATAATTAAAGCGAACATAGGCGCTTGACTCTCCTAGTTATGTGTTAATTACAATGTTATGTAGTTTATGCCCATTTAGATCCTATACCACTTTTACATCAATCAACCTGAACATGTACTTGTTTTTATATTAAACAAAATGTAATGTTTGGGTTAATTTTGTGGTTTGGTTAAAGGGAAATGTGGGGCGATGCAAACGCCAGAAGAGTACGAAGTAAGCCAGCGTATAGGACTACTAATAAAGGGCCTTAAGCATAAACGGGGAATGTCGCGAGAAGATATATGCCGCCACCTCGGAATTGGCATGCGAACGCTAGACAACTATCTTAATGGCGTTAGTTCCTTCAAGCTTGGTACGTTAATGAAGTTTGCTGACCTCTGTAGAGTCAAGCTTGCCGATATTTTAGATGATACCGAAGCGCTCTCACGACTATATCCAGACAATATGAAGGACAAAGGCAGTATTCTTACATTGCTTTTCGGCTCTCTTGCAACGGCAATGCTTTTTGAGTCAATCACTTTGTTTTTGTTAATTATGTTGCTTTGCTATTCATACAAAGACAAAAACAATCAATGTATGGTCGCAATTTTTGTAGTGATTTATGCATTAAGTAATGCATTTGGTTACTGGCTTAAATACGTTGTTTTCCCCGCAGCTGCTAATAGCTTCATTCAAAATGTATACGCTTTTTCAATAAACTTGGCACTAAGTTTATTTTTGCTCTTTTTAATTAAATATAGAATGAAATTTGCGGTGCTTATCACGCGAGGAAGATCTTCCGAAGTATTTGAGAAGAGCCTTGTTGAAGCTCCACTTTACTTCCTTGCTCTGATCCTAGCAGTTGTTGATTTTTGTGCGCTAATAGAGAATTTTATTCGCAATTTAGATCGATTAGGTATGGATGAAGAGAAGGTAAAAATATTTTGGGAGTTGACCTTGTTCTATGATTATTATGAATACCTTAAAGCCCCGCTGATGTTGCTTAGTATAGCACTTCTCTATGCAGGGGTACTTGCACGGAAAAGAAATATGCAGCAGCCCCAAAGCGCGTAGTAATAAGTCGATAAGTAAATCATGGAAATAGAAGGGTAGCGAGGCGATGCAAACGCCAGAAGAGTACGAAGTAAGCCAGCGCATAGGGCTGCTAATAAAAGGTCTAAAGCATAAACGCGGGATGTCTCGAGAAGATATATGTCGCCACCTCGGGATTGGCATGCGAACACTAGACAACTACCTTAATGGCGTTAGTTCCTTCAAGCTTGGTACGTTAATGAAGTTTGCTGATCTCTGTAGAGTCAAGCTTGCCGATATTTTAGATGATACCGAAGCGCTCTCACGACTGTATCCAGACAATATGAAGGACAAGGGCAGTATTCTAACATTGCTTTTAGGTTCTCTTGCTTCCGTTATGCTCTTTGAATCCGTTTTCTTAGTTTTACTAATTTTACTGCTTTGCTACTCATACAAAGATAAAAACAATCAATGCATAGTTGCTATTTTTGTTGTGGTCTACGTGCTAACTAATATTGGTGGCTACTGGCTAAACTATGTCGCTTTTCCAGCAGCTGAAAACTATTATATGCAGAACGTATACGCATATTCGCTACACCTATCATTAAGTCTGTTACTATTCTTTCTGCTCAAGTACAGGTTGATGTTCTCGGTATTGGTTACTCGCGGAAAATCGGCAGCTGTTTTCGAAAAAAGCCTTATTGAAGCTCCTCTCTACTTTTTGTCTACGCTGCTAGTCACTATAGACTTTTTGGCGTTAATGGAGAACTTTATTCGTAATCTGGAACGATTAGGAATCGACGAGGAGAAAGCTAAAATATTCTGGGAGTTAACCTTTTTTTACGATTACTTTAGGTATCTTAAGGCCGTACCATTATTACTCAGTTTAGTACTCCTCTATGCAGGAATACTCGCACGGAAAAGAAATACGCAGCAGCCCCAAAGCGCGTAATAATAAGTCGATAAGTAAATCACGGAATAAGGAGATGGCGGGCGATGCAAACGCCAGAAGAGTACGAAGTAAGCCAGCGTATAGGACTATTAATAAAGGGTCTTAAGCATAAACGCGGGATGTCTCGAGAAGATATATGTCGCCACCTCGGGATTGGCATGCGAACGCTAGACAACTACCTTAATGGCGTTAGCTCCTTCAAGCTTGGTACGTTAATGAAGTTTGCCGATCTCTGCAGAGTCAAGCTTGCCGATATTTTAGATGATACCGAAGCGCTCTCACGACTATACCCAGACAATATGAAGGACAAGGGCAGTATTCTTACGCTTATCTTGGGATCGGCTTTTGTCGTCATTATTTTTGAATCTACTTTATTTATCTTATTGTTAGTTTTGTTCTTTTACGCTTACAAAGACAAAAATAGTCAGCTGTTGACGCTTTGCTTTGTAGTAGTATTTTTGTGTTCAACGGTAGCTGTTTATGCGCTGGTAAATGTTATTTTCCCAATTCTTGATAGTGGATATCATAAGAATATCTGTGCGTTCACCATTCAATTTTCGCTCAGCCTTTTATTTGTAGTGGTCAACTAATTTTG
>NZ_PNDS01000068.1 GCF_005886535.1 Pseudoalteromonas sp. S2755 | reverse complement strand
CAGCGGGTTTATCCCGCGACCAAGGTTGGCAATTGCGATATAAAATTGGTAAAGATACCGTGATGTGAAGGCGTGAAAACAGTCGCGACGTAAAGCCGTGAAAAAATCGCGACCTAAAGTCGCTGCTACGAATGTGAATAAACTTGTAGCAGCGGGTTTATCCCGCGACCAAGGTTGATTCCAATATACTTTTGAAGTTTGCTCTCTATCAAATCTGCTCTATTCTTTATGTGTGTAGGGTTATAAGGATATAGCATGTACAAAAGTCAAAACTTGAGGAAGAAGCGGGTCTCACTCGTAAATCATTTCTATGCAATTACCTTAACGTGCAAAGATAGAAAATCGTACTTTAACTCCTTCTCGATTTGTGCCGAGGCCGCTAAGACGATCATGGCTTGTGAACAGGGGCAGCTTTTTAAAGTTATTGCTTTCGTATTAATGCCAGATCATCTGCACTTAATCATACAATTAAACGGTTCTTTACAGTTACCAGATTCTATTCGAGCGATAAAGGGTCGCATAGCAACCAGTTTACGTTCTTTCGGAGTATTTGGCTTATGGCAAAAAGGTTACTATGAACATTTAATTCGAAGTGAAGACGACTTAAAAGAACAAGCAAGGTATATAATTCAGAATCCAATTAGGGCTAAGCTTGTTACGCGGGTTGGTGAATATCCATATTGGTTTTGTATTTGGGTGTGATTTATTAAGGTGATTGCAGTTAAATAATCACGACCCAAAGTAACAAGGTCGCGACGTAAAGTAACAAGGTCGCGACGTAAAGTCGCTGCTACGAATGTGAATAAACCTGTAGCAGCGGGTTTATCCAGCGACAAATTAAGATGCTAGGCTTAGTTGAGCAAAGCGTTTCAAAAATTGCGAAAACTCTTCACCTAATTGCTCATCGCGAATAGCATATTCAACAATGGCTTTAAGGTAACCAAACTTGTCGCCACAATCATGCGAACGACCGCTCATATGAAAAGCCTCAACAGTTTCCTGTTCCATCAGCATATCAATAGCATCGGTTAACTGGATTTCTCCACCAGCACCGACTGGCGTTTTTCTTAGTAGTGGCCAAATGTTTTTAGAAAGCACATAGCGACCAACAACTGCTAGATTAGAAGGAGCGTCTTCTATGGCTGGCTTTTCTACCATATGCTTTATTGCACTACTTTCACCTGGACGTAGCGACACCCCGTTGATATCAGCAATACCATACTTGCAGACATCCTGCTGTGGTACAGGCTCTAACATAATTTGGCTAGCTTTCGTTTGGTTGAAACGAGATAGCATTGCAGCTAAATTTTCTTTTTCCTGATCCGCAGTGTATTCATCTAAAATGACATCGGGCAGTACAACAACAAAATCGTTATCACCAACAATAGGTTGCGCGCACAAAACAGCATGGCCAAGACCTTTGGCTTCACCCTGGCGAACATGCATAATCGTAACATCTTCAGGGCAAATCGAGCGCACTTCATCTAAAAGTTTACGTTTTACACGTTTTTCGAGCGTCGCTTCCAATTCAAAGCTGGTATCAAAATGGTTTTCAATTGCATTTTTTGATGAGTGAGTCACTAACACAATTTCTTTAATACCCGCAGCAACACATTCTTTGACAATATATTGAATGAGCGGCTTATCTACCAAAGGTAACATTTCTTTAGGAATAGCTTTGGTCATCGGGAGCATGCGAGTACCAAGGCCCGCGACAGGAATAACTGCTTTCATAAAAAGTCCATATTTTGACTGGTTTCCAATTTTCACCCTGCATTGTAGCGCTTCATACAAAAGTTGCAAATCAGATTAAGTTGCAATTTCTTCAATAGTATTTGGGAGTATACTCTAATACTTCATTTTATGCCGTTGCTTCGCTTCTTAACTAGTTTGGAGCTCTTGCTCAAGCTATTAGGCGAATGGGAACATCATGCACAACAAGAGCTGAATGAGCACTGATTTTGGAGATTACAGCTTTGATCTTTCTACGCTTTTTTATATCTCAATTGAGAGTTACTGTGCATAAGCCAAACTGATTTGTCTTGCACAATAGTGGCTCTATCTAGTAAAACATAAAAGTTGACTTAATTTTTTATTAAGGTCAACTTTACGGCAGGAATATGGCTTGAATGTGAAGGCGTAGCGTAGTGATCTCATTAAAGCGATGTTAGCTTGCATTACGACTGCGTTTATCGCGATCTGTAACTTATAGGGTTAAATATCATATCTATTTGATTCGGCTATTTTTTAGCGGTACTTTAAATTGGATAGTCGTAATAAAAAAGCCCCTCTCGGGGCTTAAATTAACCTTTAGATATGGAATAATTAAAAGTTAACTGTGATTTCGTTTGAGCAGATTTCACCAGATTGACATACTTTATATGTGTAGCTGGTGGCTTCTAAATCACGTGAGAAGTCTCTGAACTTACCCGTGTTTGCAATCGTTTCAAGTACTTGACCATCACGGTAAATCGTTACTTCATCAGCACTGCTGCCTTGCCATGAAAGTTCTACGCGGATAAAGCCTAAGCGAGACTTGTTTGCGCGAACTAATGATAGCTCAACTTCATCAGTGCTAACTGCAACAGACTGAGTGGTTGTGTGGCTGTTGCCTTCACTATCAGTCACCGTTAGAGAAACACTGTACTCACCAGACGCTGCAAATTCATGAATTGGGCTTGCGTCAGTACTGATGCTGCCATCACCAAAATCCCATGCCCAGCTAACGATATCATCATTCGGATCACGGCTTTCATCAGTGAATGTCACGGCAAGGCCTGAAGCTGCAAAGCTAAAGCCCGCAACAGGAGGTTGAGGTGATGCTTCGCCTAGACCCGTTAGGTTTAGAGTCCAGCTGTTCAATGTACCTGTATCGATACCTGCATTATCTGAGACAGACAATGTCCAATCACCCGTTGCAACTTCACCATTAAATGCCGCAGAGTTAAAGGTTTGGTTAATGTCATCAGCACCGCCACCTTGACGGTTGTGCAGTGTTGCCACTGTACCCGCAGGAGAGGTAAGCGTAACAATTAAGTCGCCGATGTAGGTGTGTGTAATATCCACTAAAGTATTGCTATCAAATACAGTAACGGTGTCAGCTACAGTGATCACAGAAGTAATACCTGAAGCATCGTTATCTGGAATGTCTACCGCGGTAGTATTTTCATAGCTGAAATCACTTAACCCTTGAGGTAATACATACAGCCCTACTTGCTCTTGATCTGCAAGTTCGCCGGATGTTGCATTAAGCGTGAAACTATATTCACCCCACTGAGTTGAAGCTGTCGTTGGTACTGAAAGAGTTACTGTATCGCCTGGCATTGCAGTAGTCGCAGACAATGTCGCACCTGCAATTGGTGAAGTAACAGACAAGTCAATGGTGCCCTGCCAGTCAGCGACTGAAGCAAAAGTAAATTCGTATGTTGCAGTATCGCCCGCTGTGATTTCTTGATTAGCAGGACGAGCTGATACTCTAAAGCCCGGCTCTGGATCTGCATCAATTACTGCTTGATTCACATTTAAGCGCTTACCAGACACAGTTTTATCAGTAAGATCTGCATTAACATCACCGCTTTGCATTAGTAGGTTTTTAAGCTCAATAGCAGTGAGTGTCGGGTTGATAGAAAGTACCAGGGCCGCCGCACCTGCAACGTGAGGTGTTGCCATTGAAGTACCTGAGTAGCTTGAGTAACCACCACCCGGAACGGTAGATAAAATTGCGCTACCTGGTGCACCCATATCTACAGACGTTAGGCCCCATTGTGAAAATGAAGACATCGCGTCAGTGTGTGTTGTACTTGCGATAGAGAATACGCTGTCGTGCTCATAGCTTGAAGGGTAGTGAGGGTTTACATCGTTATCTACGGCACTGTTACCTGCAGCGGCAACAAATAAGATGTCCGCATTTTCACTCGCAGTGATCGCATCAGAGAGTGCTTGGCTAAAGCCGCCGCCGCCCCAACTGTTATTAGTAACACGAACGTTGTGACCCGCATTTTTAAGCGCAACCATATAATCAATACACTCAATCGCATCAGAGGTTGAGCCCGAGCCAGATGCATCTAGGAATTTACAGCCTACGATAGACACCTCATGGTTTACACCTGCAACGCCCGTCGCATCATTACCAGACGCACCGATAGTACCAGATACGTGCGTGCCGTGACCTTGGTCGTCCATAGGGTCGCCGCTACCTGTAATGGCGTTAATACCGAAAACATCATCAATATAGCCGTTACCATCATTATCAATGCCATCTCCAGCGATCTCTCCTGGATTGCGCCATGCGTTTGCTGCAAGATCTGGGTGGGTATAATCAACACCGGTATCGATCACACCGACGATAATATCACGTGAACCAATAGTGATATCCCATGCTTCAGGGGCATCAATATCTGCATCAGCGGTACCACCAGTTTGACCTGTGTTATGCATACCCCAAAGCTCACCAAAACGGCTATCATCCGGAATACCTAATGCTTTTACTTGATAGTCTGGCTCGACATATTCGATGGCTGGGTGGTTAGCTAGCTTTTCAATTGCTTGCTTTGCCTTGATGCTATCTAGTTTAAAGTTTGCTAAACGGCCTTTTAAAACATGGCGGTATTTGTCGTCTACACCATCAGCGTTCAAATCCGCCATCTTTGCCTTTACAAGATTTCTTGCATTGGCACGAAGTGCAGCAGAAGTGTTTTCTTTAAACACGACTAGGATGCTGTCATCAGCGGTTGCAGTTGTAGTTTCGATTTGAACTGCTGCTTGAGAAGTGAAAGCTAGTACAGGAAGCAAAGCCAAAGACAATGCAGAAAGTTTAGATCTCATATTAATAACCTTTTTAATTTCAAGCGTATCCATCAATACACAATTTTTTGAGTTGGTAGTTTTTCTGGTAGTGGCTGTGGTCTTTTTGGCAACGTTTTAAAACCTAGACCCAGATATTGAGCAGCGCAATGTAAAAAAAGGGTTAATTAATAAAATCAGTTTTTTTTACTGATTTTTAATTTTTGAAATAGATTATTTGGTTCTTTTTTATGGGGTGAGTGGATGTGGGGACGATTGAACTTTCGTCATACTTTTTTTGTATCTCCATATTTTACTCGTAATTTTATGTGACTTTACCTTTGTATTTCATTGAAATTATTGGGGTATTTTTTTCATAAAATTTTCTTATTTATCTTCAGTTGTTCCCATCTTAGAGTTGAAGGTGACAAGACGTAATAAAATATATTATTTCAACATATGAATTTGCTGACTTTGATATAGATTATGTTTTTCACTAAAAATGTAACACTCTGGTAACTGGCACAGGTGGGAGCGACTCAAGAGTAATGAGTCATAACAGGACGTTAGTTAAGTGAAAAGTTGCAGTTGGCTGAGTTCGGCAACAACTCAAGGCCTGCACCGATCACTTAATTGGAAAATAATATAATAAATCTCTAAGGAGAACAGTGTGAAGTTTTCAAAATCAATCGTGAGTTGCGCTATCGCGCTTGCGCTAACACATTCAGTTACAGCACATGCTGAGGCAAAATCAGATAATAAACCACTTTCAACTTCTGCACTTTCACAAGTGGAGCGTGCTAGTGGAACAAGTAATGAACTTAAACTTTCACAAACTTCAGGTAGTCAAGGCGGTAACGAGTTAGCGTCGGTGCAGCTGGGTACTTCTAACCTGACAGATGTAACTACGATCGGCGACAACAATATTACTGAGGCCGATCAGAATGGTACTGGTAACGTCGCTATTATTACGACCACCGGTAACAATAATAGCCAAGTATATAGCCAAGATGGTGAATCTAACGGCGCATTAACCGAGGTTACTGGTGATGATAACGCGATTGACATTCAGCAATCAGGTAGCGGGATCCTTGGAATTAATAACGAAGCCATCAATGTGATTAATGGCGATCAAAATACTATTACAGTATCTCAAGGTTCTGGCGGCCAATGGTTCTATAACCTAAATATGCAAGGTAGCCAAAACGAAGTAACAGCGACACAAACAGGTACGTGGAACGAAGCGACACTTGAGTCAGTACAAGGTGATATGAACCAAATCACCTTAGATCAAGATGGTGTGTACAACCAATATAAAGTAGTTAGTCTACAAGGTAACGAAAACGAAATTGAATCGAGCCAAAGCGGCAACTTCAATGTTATCTCTGTAGAGACTGTGATTGGTGATGACAACCAAGTTGAGATCGAGCAATCGGAAGGTGATAGCAATACGGTTAACGTATTTGAAATTACTGGAGACAATAACGAGCTTAGTATCGATCAGGAAGGCTCAACTAACACCTTCGCGTCAGATTTATTAGTTGGTAACGACAACGAAGTGATGACTGAACAACGTGGCGACGAGAACAAAGCCCAAGCAGACGTTATCGGTGATAATAACGAATTTACTGCGATGCAAATCGGTAATGGTAACGAGATGTATCTTGGGGTTGCTGGCGAGAACAATGAATTCTCAGCAACTCAAGTAGGTGATGCGAACATCGCACACATTGCGAACTTCAACGGTAGTGATAATGATGTTGATGTTACCCAAACAGGTGATGAAAACGAGGCAGTGGTGCAGTCATCTTATCCTGACGTTAGCCTGGCAAGTAATGATAACGCAGTTGATATTTCACAAAGTGGCACAGGCAATGGTGTTGTTGTGACAATGAGCAGCGTATTTGATAGTAGCTCAAACCAAGTAGATATTGCGCAGTCTGGCGAGTTCAACGCGATTGATCTGATGCTTGAAGGCAGTCGCAATATGCTAGACATCACACAAAATGGTAGCAACAACTTTGTGATGGGTATGGGTTCTGAGGCATTCATCATCAATGGCGATGATAATGCGTTTACAGTAAGCCAAATTGGTGACGGCAACTTGGTCCAAGGCGGAATTACAGGTAGTGGTCAAAACATTACCGTAACTCAGGTTGGTGACAACAACGTTGCGACTATCACTCAGCAATAACTAAGTAATAGCTAAGCAATTTAGGTAGGGGGCAAAATCGGCCCCCATATTTTGTACTTTTCAGCTTACCAAAACATCAATGTGGATCTCGTCAGCAAAGACATTCTACGCCGTGAGTAAACAAATAATGATAAGAATAATAACACTCTTGAGCGCTATACTCGCTTCTACATTTTCACTGAGTGCACAAGAAGATGTAGAAATTGATGGTTTAGTGATGGATCAGAGTATCAGCCGATTTGGTCACCAGTTTTACTTTCAATTTTCACAGCTGTGGAGAGATGTTCCTAACACCTCGGGAATTAATATCACGATTAAAGAAACGGTTTTGCCAAGAGCTGGCACTCGTCTTGAGGTATTAATGAATAATCGAGCAGTCTACGCGACAGCTATGGGAAGAAGAGGCGGCTCCGTTGATGAGCGAGTCGAAACAGCCATTTTCACCATTATGGATGCAATGGCAAGAGAACAATATCAACAGAGTGGCTCTGAAGATCTAGCTGCGAGCGGGTGGTAAAATGACAACAATAAAAACAACAATCATGTTCGCTGGTTTAATACTACTTAGTAGTGCTCATGTGACAGCGACTGAGCTTGTATATAAACCAATTAACCCTGCATTTGGTGGTAACCCGTTAAATGCCAATATGTTACTGAGTAAAGCACAATCTCAGAACAAGCATAGAGCACCAATCATAGAAAAGACTTATGATGAAAAGTTTCAAGAATCACTCGAGCGTACCTATCTCAACCGTTTGGTGAGAGAGATCACGGATGTAGCGTTTGGTGAGGATATTCAAGACAGTATCTTTAATCAAGATGCGACATTTATGAGTGGCGACTATCAAATCCAAGTGATCACCAGCACACCCGACACCATCACAGTGAGAATAACGAATACGGCATCGGGTGAGGAAACCATTCTGGAAGTACCTAGGTTTGCCTCATCGGCTGGTGGAGGATATTAAATGCTCCGCGTAATTTTATTGGTATTTTTATTACTGCTTAGCGGTTGCTCTAGCATGTCACGCGTGTTACCACCCTCGCAAAGTGTAGCAATTGAGCTGACCGACACTGAAACTTTTGCAGAATTGAAAAACTTACCCACACCGAAAGGGCGAATCCCCGTTTCTGTTTATTCATTTCGCGACCAAACAGGGCAATACAAGCCACAAGATAATGTCAGTTCATTTTCAACAGCGGTGACCCAAGGTGCTAATTCAATTTTAATGCAGGCACTACACGAAACGGATTGGTTTATTCCGGTAGAGCGTGAAGGACTGCAAAACCTGCTGACTGAGCGCAAAATTATTCGTGCATCAAGTGATGATAATGACACAAACGCTTTACCTCCTTTAATGACTGCAAAGATCATTTTAGAAGGCGGGATAATCAGCTATGACTCTAATATCCGTACAGGTGGTTTGGGGATGGAGTATTTTGGCATAGGTGCATCTGAGCTTTATCGTGAGGATGTTATCTCCATTTATATGCGCGCAGTTGATGTTCGTACAGGACAAGTGTTGCTTTCCGTCGCAAGTAGCAAAAAAGTGCTATCCATGGAGGTTCGGGCTGGTTTTTTCCGCTATGTAAGTTATAAACGGTTGGCAGAAGCTGAAGCGGGGTTTAGCGATAATGAACCGATGCACATTTGTGTAACCCAAGCGATAGAAAAAGCGCTGACTTTGATGGTAAAACAGGGCATTGAAAAAGGCGTGTGGTCGGCCGCAACAGCATCGTAGGTCGCGCTTTAGCGCGACAAACCTTTGCCACACCGCTCCCTTTTGCATGGCACGCGCCACCAACCGTAGGTCGTGCTTTAGCGCGACAAACCTTTGCCACACCGTTCCCTTTTGCATGGCACGCACCACCAACCGTAGGTTGTGCTTTAGCTCGACACATCTTTAAGCGCGATACAACCTTGAACACGTCTTCACATAATCCATCTAAAAATAAAGAATAATACTGGTGCATGAGATTCAACAATAAAGTCAGCCACCAATAAGCTGAGTATGTTAATCTAAACGGCAATGAAATAATAAAGAACGCTAACATCATGCACGTACATATTTTAGGGATTTGCGGTACCTTTATGGGCGGGATCGCAGCCATCGCTCAATCATTGGGGCACAAAGTCACAGGTTCAGATCTTAATGTTTACCCGCCGATGAGTACACAACTTGAATCGCTCGGAATTGAACTAACTCAAGGGTACGACCCTAAGCAACTCATTGATGTTGAGCCTGATGTGGTGATCATCGGCAATGCCATGAGTCGTGGTAATCCGTGCGTTGAATATGTTTTAGAAAAGGGTATGTGTTATACCTCAGGCCCTGAATGGTTAAAAGACCATGTATTACGCCAGTCATGGGTGTTGGCGGTTGCCGGTACGCATGGCAAAACAACCACAGCAAGTATGTTAGCGTGGTTACTCGAATACGCAGGATTACGCCCGGGCTTTTTGATTGGTGGCATAGTGCAAAACTTTGGTGTGTCGGCGCGCACCTCAGATACGCCATTCTTTGTTATCGAAGCCGACGAATACGATACGGCGTTTTTCGATAAACGCAGCAAGTTTGTTCATTATTTACCTCGCACGTTAATACTCAATAATCTTGAATATGATCACGCTGATATTTTTTCAGATTTAAACGCCATTCAAACCCAGTTTCATCATTTAATTCGCACGCTACCCAGTAAGGGGAAGGCCATATATCCAGCAGATGATGCTGCGTTACAAAACGTCATTGAACGCGGTTTTTGGAGCGAGCAGGAATCCCTTGGTAAAGAATGGTCGTATAACCTGCTCAAAGCTGACGGCTCTCGCTTTACGGTGTTATTTGAAGGCGAAGAAAAAGGCGAAGTAAATTGGCAGGCGATTGGTGTGCATAATGTGAAAAACGCCATGATGGCGATTGCGGCAGCAAGACATGTGGGCATTCCAATTGAGGTGAGTATCGAAGCGCTAGGGCAATTTATTTCTCCTAAACGCCGTATGGAAATTAAAGGGGAAGTCAATGGCGTTACTGTCTATGATGACTTCGCGCATCACCCTACAGCAATAGCAACGACCCTAGCAGGGCTTAGAGCTAAAGTTGGAGGTGCACCTATCATTGCTATTTTAGAGCCGCGCTCAAATACGATGAAGCTTGGCATTCATCAAGAAACCTTATTGCAATCGCTTGATGCGGCAGATGAAGTGTATCTATTCGAACCAGATGGCTTATCTTGGTCTCTTAAAGCACAAGCCGAAGCCGCGGGTCGTCAGTGTTTTGCAAGTGTGGATGAGATTGTCGCACAGGTTGTGACAAATCAAGCACCAAACCAGCATGTGTTGATCATGAGTAATGGTGGTTTTGGTGGCATCCACGACAAACTTTTAACTGCATTGAAAAAGTAATCATTATGTCAGAACAAACATTTAATGGGCCAATTACGCTGGCCTTTAGCGGTGCGTCGGGCGCCCCTTACGGATTGAGATTACTCGAGGTATTGGTGTCGTTAAACTATCAAGTTTACGTGCTAATCTCGAGCGCAGCCAGAGTAGTGCTGGATACTGAGTCCAATCTAAAACTCTCTGGTAATGAACAAAAAGCAACGGAGCAACTACAGGCGCTTTTCTGTGCTAAAGATAAGCAAATTCAGGTGTTTGGTAAAGATAATTGGTTTAGTCCTGTGGCATCTGGCTCGGCGGCTCCAAAGCAGATGATAGTGTGTCCGTGTAGCGCAGGAAGCGTGTCAGCCATTGCGCTGGGGGCATCTGATAACTTGCTTGAGCGTGCAGCCGATGTGGTGATCAAAGAACGTGGCCAATTAATATTAGTGCCGCGCGAGACGCCCTTTAGTCCGATTCATCTTGAAAACATGCTAAAGCTTAGCCGCTTGGGGGTGACTATCATGCCTGCAGCGCCCGGCTTTTATCATCAGCCACAAAGTATCGACGATTTGGTCGACTTTATGGTGGCCCGTATTTTAGATCATCTACACATAGAGCATACCCTAGCTAAGCGCTGGGGTTATGGAGAATAATAAAATATGACAATCGCACTGAACATCAAAGGGTTAAAAAAGGTTTATAGTAATGGCGTTGAAGCCGTTAAAGGCATTGATCTCGAAGTTCAAGAAGGGGATTTCTTCGCATTGCTCGGTCCAAATGGGGCGGGTAAATCTACCACGATAGGGGTTATTGCTTCACTGGTGAATAAAACCCAAGGCAGTGTAGAGGTTTTTGGCCATAGTATTGATACCCACTTGGAAGATGCGAAGTCGAACTTAGGTTTAGTACCACAGGAGTTCAACTTTAGCCAATTCGAGACGCTAAACCAAATTCTAGTGACTCAGGCGGGCTATTATGGTGTGCCAAGAGACGTTGCCCATCAGCGAGCCGAGAAGTATCTCAAGCAGCTGGGATTATTTGAGAAAAAAGATAAGCAAGCCCGCACGCTATCCGGCGGTATGAAGCGTCGCTTGATGATTGCAAGAGCATTGATGCATGAGCCTAAGCTTCTTATTTTGGATGAGCCTACGGCTGGTGTGGACATTGAGCTACGCCGTTCTATGTGGGACTTTTTACGTGAAATTAATAAGCAAGGCGTAACGATTATACTCACAACGCATTACTTAGAAGAAGCTGAGCTGTTGTGCCGAAATATTGCGATTATTGATAAAGGCACGATTGTTGAGCATACGACCATCAAGGCATTACTTGCAAAGTTGGATAAAGAAACGTTTGTACTTGATCTTAAACCACCCATGCAGCCTGTGGCACTCGATGGTTACCAGTTTACCACTGTCGATGACCATACGATTGAGGTAGAAGTAGCGAAGTCGCAAGGGCTCAATGGGGTATTCACACAACTCACAGAGCAAGGTAATCAAGTATTAAGTATGCGTAACAAAGCTAACCGCTTAGAAGAGTTGTTTGTTGGCTTACTGGAGCAGGGGAGAGGGGCATAATTGTGTTGAAATATGGCGTCGCGTTAAAAAGTATTTGGATAAAAGAGTGTATTCGGTTTTTACGTATTTGGGTGCAAACCTTAGTACCGCCAGCGATCACCATGACACTTTATTTTGTGATATTTGGCAGTTTAATTGGCTCGCGCATTGGTGAGATGGGGGGCTTTAGCTACATGGAGTTTATTGTACCTGGCTTAATCATGATGTCGGTGATCACCAACTCCTATTCTAATGTTGCCTCGAGTTTTTACTCCACCAAGTTTCAAAAGAGCATTGAAGAGCTACTCGTTGCACCTGTGCCTAACTATATTATTGTACTTGGCTATATGGGCGGTGGCATGGCGAGAGGCATGCTCGTTGGGCTTATTGTTACTATCGTCAGTCTGTTTTTCGTGGATATTCAAATTCACAATCTTGCTGTTATCATCATTACGGTTATTTTAACGTCAGCCGTGTTTGCATTAGGTGGTTTGATCAATGCGGTGTTTGCTAACAGTTTCGACGATATTAGTATTATTCCGACTTTTGTGCTGACCCCTCTGACCTACCTTGGTGGCGTATTCTACTCAATCACATTACTGCCGGAGTTTTGGCAAGGTGTGTCGCAGATAAATCCAATCATTTATATGGTAAATGCCTTCCGTTTTGGCTTTTTAGGGGTCTCCGACGTTGATATTGGCGTCGCCTTTACGGTATTAGGCGTATTTATATGCGGGCTATTTTGGTTGTCACTGCACTTAATTAAACGCGGTGTTGGGCTAAGACACTAATCGCAGGATAAAGAATGAGCGCTGCCATCAATTGCAGCGCTCTTGCGTTATTTCAGGTAAAATCCTTACCATTCCCCCTTAATAATGACTGGTTATGACAGAAGCAAACTCTCGTAGTATCACCACTAATCAACAAGGGCTACACGAAAAGCTCGATGAAATCGTTACTAAGCATCTAACCGCTGAGTTTAAAAAGCCCATTGCGGCACATACACAAAATGCTTTCGATGAGGTCAATGCACGAGTACAGGCCTTTAATGGACCGATTATTTTGGACTCATGTTGTGGTGTTGGTGAAAGTACGGCAAATTTGGCGAAGCGACACCCTGATGCGTTGGTAATTGGCATCGACAAGTCTGCGCATCGACTAGATAAACACGATGTTGAATATAAACAAACGGAGCAAGGCCAATATATTTTGGTGCAAGCCGATCTTAACGACTTTTGGCGATTAGCGCTGGAAGCTGATTGGCAGCCAACTCACCATTATTTGCTGTATCCTAATCCGTGGCCGAAAGCTAAACATATTCAAAGGCGTTGGCATGGTAGCGCGGTGTTTCCTTTTATCGTCAAGTTAGGTGGTAAGTTGGAGCTGCGCAGTAATTGGGATATTTATGTCAAAGAGTTTGCCAGAGCTTTGGCGCTTAGCGGCGTTGATGTTGAAGTGGAAGCCTATGAAAGTGATGAGGCCATTACGCCCTTTGAACGTAAGTATTGGGCAAGTGGTCAATCAAGTACCCGCCTCGTCGTAACGCTTTAATTTAATCCGGCACTTCAGATTGGCATAAGCGGCTTAAAGATGGCCGCTTGCTTTGCCTATCCAGCTCCCTTCCAATCTTGCAACGCCCGCAGCTTCCAACTGTTTTGCCTGTTTGCTGGTGGCAACACAGGGGACAATCAAGTCGATCCGCTTGGCATTGCAATGACTTGCTAGATATTCAATGGAGCTCAGCAGCATCTCATCTTCATCTAAGTTTTCACAAATACTGGCTTCTAAACAAATGGCATCCAGTGGGAGTTTTAAGATCCGGTTGATGGTTAGAAAGCCGCTATTCACACCTGTTACAGCAACATTTGCACCTTTTGCTTTTAACGACTGCATCATTAAGCTCATATCACTAAAGTTTTTGAGTACATCCGTTTCATTAAACTCAAATGTGATGAGCTGTGGCTGCGGGTAACGGCGTAGGATCTGGCTGATATATTCAAAATATTCCGCATCCGCGATTTCACTGTGGCTTAATTGCATGCTCCAAGCATGGTTTGATTTACGAAATCGGGTGACGCATAACTCAAGTAGCTTCATGCTAATTTGGGCGCGGAGTTTTGGTTGCTTCATCACTGGGTAAAAATGTTCGGCGTCGATGATAGCGCCGCGCTCGTTAAGGACGCGTGCCGTGCAATGGTACTGAATGTCAGCATGATCATGACAAGCTTTACGCGGCGTAAAGAAAGGAATGATGCGGTCGGATTCACACGCGCTTTGCAGTAAACGGGTGAGGTGGAGATTTTTTGATTGTTGCTGAGGGTTTATTTGTAGCTGAGAATCAAAATAACACACTTGGGTATTTTGCTGTTGAGCCTGACGTAGCGCGAGAAAAGCATTTTCAAGTAACAGCGCGCAATTGCCTTTAGCAACACCCGCACACAAATTAACGTATAAATGCGGCGCGTCGTATATGGGTTTTGCACAAGGGAATGACTCGGTTAAGTTCGCCAAATAATGCTCACCGTTTTCGATACTGGTAACTAGTGCAATTTTAGAGGTAGTAAGGCGATAAACCTCAAATGGATGGGTAAACTCGCTAAAGTAACTCATGACTTTTGCCATAACGTTATCGCCAACTTCCGTGCCATAGAAGCTAATGATATCCTCAAGCTCTTTAACCCACACCACGCTTAAGCATAGGTGTTGCGATTTAGAATATTTAAGTGCTTGCTCAAGAGCGATACGGTTGCCAAACCCGGTGCGGCTATCAGTTGTTAAGGTCTTCTTGTAGTACATAAAGTACAAGCTCACGACGACCAAAAACATCACAAAGAAGAAGCTAGCGTCAATGGCTGCATCCATTACACTTTCTTGTAACCGACTTTCTAAATCGTGAATGGTTAAGTCAGCACCTGCTATATAAGTAGTGCCATCGGGTAGCACAAAAGGAATAAACACACTTTTAAAGTGGCCCCATTTGTCTTTGGCTATTTCAAACACAGGTTCGGTAGAATGAAAGGCGCTTTTTAGGGTAATCGAGGCCTCGGAATAAACGTCTTGATAACGTGTAAGTCTGTTGAGTTTAAGATCTTCACGGGTGTAACTGGACGCGGTAAAGTGCACATAAGGTGGCTTAAGCACCATGGTATAGACATATTCAACATTTAGAGCACGGGCAAGCTCGGTGAGGGCATGACTTTTTTGCTTAAATTCGGCTGGGGTTATTTGCTCTGGTGACTCGTGATACTTTTTGCCTACAATGACGTTGGCGCTGGTGGCAGCATTGATTAGCTGGGCGTCGATCCTCGCCATGATATCGCGACGCGTATCATAATAGTTGGCGATAACATAAATCGATAGGGCAGCTAAAAAGATGAAAGAGGCTAAAGCGAGCCAAGCAACAGGGAGTCGGGAAGTATAACCTGTAAACCCTAAGAGCGGAGTCGCTTTTGCTAAATGGTGTTTAGACTTAGCTTTGAGGGGTTGAGCTACACTCCGAGTATTCATGATAATCCTTTATCCACAATATCGATATCTAACGACGATAAAATGCCTAACTGGCGTAAGCGTGGTGGCTGCTTTGTTACATAATATAAACAATACAACATAAATTGACGTCTTGAGAAGAAATAAAGCAAAAAACTTTCTCTCCAATGATCAATAAAATGCATTGTTGCGGGCAAGTCGGTAATATACCGTTTTGCTGGGGTTATGTCCCCATTTTATACCTTATTTTTGACGAGAATGTAAAATAGAAACGTCAAGATACAGGTGGATTTTTCACTGAACTTTCGTTGGGTTTTCATAAAATTGTCAATGTTTCATGAATTTTAACTAGACAATAGAAGACAACTCCCTTTCTTTACAGTAAAGTTAGCCATTTCATGTATCACAATCTCTTGTGCAATTTGTATCTATTCAATTTCTAAAATGGGTAGATAGGCTACTGCACTGTTTGATGTTTAGGTAGTATTGATGGGTCCAAAGCGTTGCGCCGTTGCGTCTGAAGAAAGCTTAATGCGTATATTTACCGTGCCTGAGGCGCCAGATTCAACTTTAAGCAGAATCGAGCAAGAAATCTCGAGCAATTTGGCTGGCTTTTTAAATGAGAATATTGCGGCAATCGAAAAGCCACTGCACGAAGTTGAAAAAGACTTTCAGTCGGCGGTGATCCCTGAAGTGCCGATGTTTGTCTCCGACTATGCGCAAGAAATCATGGAGCAATTAGTTGCCCACTCAGTGCATACCGCAGCCCCAAGTTTTATTGGGCATATGACCTCAGCTTTACCGCATTTCGTGTTGCCTCTGTCGAAGTTGATGGTGGGACTCAATCAGAATCTAGTCAAAATTGAAACGTCAAAAGCTTTTACTCCACTTGAACGTCAAGTGTTGGGAATGATGCATCACTTGGTTTATAGCAGTGATGATGCTTTCTACGATAAATGGATGCACAGCGCAAAAACGTCACTAGGTGCGTTTTGTTCGGGTGGGACCATCGCCAATATAACCGCGCTTTGGATAGCACGAAACCGTTTATTAAAAGCGGATGGTGAATTTAAAGGTATTGGCGCATCGGGTATTGTGGCCGCAATGCTACATTATGGTTATCGAGGCTTAGCGGTATTAGTTTCTGAAAGAGGTCATTATTCACTAGGTAAGGCCGCAGATGTTTTAGGTATTGGCCGCGATAACTTCATCTCAATCAAAACGGCTGGCAATAATAAGGTTGATGTTGATGCCATGCGAACTAAAGCTCATGAGCTTGAAGCACAAGGGATAAAAGTACTGGCTTTGGTTGGTGTTGCTGGGACGACCGAAACGGGCAATATTGATCCACTTGAAGAGATGGCTGACTTAGCCGAAGAGCTCAATTGCCACTTTCATGTCGACGCCGCTTGGGGTGGAGCAACACTACTATCGAATAACAATCGCTACCTTCTGAAAGGGGTGGAGCGAGCAGACTCAATAACCATAGATGCGCACAAGCAAATGTATGTGCCTATGGGAGCGGGTATGGTGCTATTTAAAGACCCCGCAGCATCTGATGCAATTGAACACCACGCCGAATACATCTTACGGAAAGGCTCTAAAGATCTGGGAAGTCATACATTAGAGGGGAGTCGTCCAGGTATGGCGATGTTAGTGCATGCATGTCTGCGTGTTATTGGCCGTCAAGGCTATGAGATGCTTATTGATAAAGGGATTGAAAAGGCGCGGTACTTTGCTGAATTAATTAAACAAACCCCTGATTTTGAGCTGATCTCTGAACCTGAGCTATGTTTGCTGACATACCGCTATGTGCCTGAGCAAATAAAAGCGGCAATCGCACTAGCGGATGAGCAGGAAAAAATCGATATTTATGCCGCACTTAACCGTTTTACTGCGAGCATGCAAAAGCGTCAGCGTGAAGCAGGACGCTCTTTTGTTTCTCGAACACGATTAACACCAGAGCAATATGATCGCCAACCAACGGTAGTATTCCGAGTGGTTTTGGCCAACCCTCTGACATCAGAGTCTTTGCTTAAGGAAATCATGGATGAACAACGGCAATTGGCAATGTCAGATCCGGTATTTAAAAAATACCTCGCAAAATATATTAAATAACCAACGAATGAAGTGGCCTCGTGCCACTTAAATAATCTCAGGTTTATTACCTTTTAGCATTACCTCCTTTACGGGTTGCTCTACACGGCGGGATCACACTTTGT
>NZ_PNDS01000067.1 GCF_005886535.1 Pseudoalteromonas sp. S2755 | reverse complement strand
AAATACCTAAGAGACATCAACTGGCAAGACCTAGGAAAACAATCCGCCACGGAAGTTAAAAACATCGTCAAAGGCCTGCGCGATTCACTCGATGACATGTCTACTAGTTGGCACTACGACCTACTACTCCCTGACGCCGCCATCGAAGGCATGCAAGCCACGGTAAAACGACTAGACGAGGTCACCCCCAAAATCGACCAGCATATGCAACAAGCCGCCCAAGAAATCGGGCAGCGAGTTAATAAAGCACTGGATGAGTATCAAGGCCAATCACCAATTCGAGGCGTCACTGATAAGCCCACCAAAGCCAAAGCCGATGAGTTGGAGCCGCCAAAAGGGAATGAGTTACCGGGGGCTAAACTCAAAGCTATAAAAATGAAGAAGTATAGACCTCCTTGCTTCATGCCTGGCGAAGACTTAGCGAAGAACTTTAAGGGTGGTAAGCAAGCTCTAGAAAAAGAGTTTTATAAACAACTAAAAGCTCAGCAGCACGGCATCAATAAAATGACGGTTGAACAATATTTAGAAAACCGTAAAACCTTGACTGACCTTGTTAAAGAGCATGGACATAAAAAAGCAAGAAAAATTCTAACGAATGGCGGAATGGCACAAGTATCAGCAAGAAAGAAGTTAGAGGACGAAATGTATGAATCAATATTAAAAAGTTTGAGAAAGCAGGGTATTAAAGGTCGAAATGCTGATAAAGTCGCAACAGAGAAGATAAAAGAACAAATGTCTCAGTTAGCTGCTTTACATGATCCTGACCTGATAGCGGGCGGTAGTGATAAGATCAACAAACTCGGAAATAAAAATGTAAACTCCTCTCTCGGTTCTCAGTGGTCTAGTTTCCGGTATGGATGAGGCAGCAAGGGTTGCGTTGAGAACAACGGGCCCTACCACCCAAATGAATATAGAATTAGAACGGTGTAAGTAAGGAGGTTAGAATAATGACCAAACAATTTGAAATAGATGAAGATTTCGAGTGGTTTCTTGAAAAGTTTGAAGAGCCTAGTGAAAAAAATCAAGCCCCAGCAGAAATAATAAAAAGGTTTGAAGGTAAACTACCTACTAGATTATTAGAATATTGGAGTGAATACGGATTTTCTGGTTTCGGGGAAGGACTTTTTTGGTTAACTAATCCCGATGATTTTGAAGTTACTTTAGATGCATGGCTTGGAGATATAGGTATCATCGAGCAAGACACATATTATGTAATTGCTCGCAGTGCTTTTGGAGAGCTATTCTTATGGGGAGAGAAGTTTGGACATAAATATCTAATCGACCCATCTCACGGTTGGATTATAGAGAAAGAAGGTAATGCCGAAGACATAGCAGTTGGAGAAGAAAACGATGCCATACAGTTTTTCTTTAGTGCAAAAAGGCCAACATCGTTGGATATAGATGATACGAGTGGAGGCTTACTTTTTGAGAAATGTAAACTTCGATTATCTCAATTAAAATATAACGAAATGTATGCTTTTGAACCCGCTTTTTTTCTTGGTGGGCTGCCTACCATTGACAATGTCAGTAAAGTAAATATTTTCGCCCACCTAAGTGTATTAGCATCATTTGGTCAGAAAGAAATACTAGACCAACAAGGGCTTATAGCTAAGGCTTATTCATAGTAAATGCTCCTGTTATTAAAGTAGCAAATAAAAACCACTTAACTCCTTACCACTAAAAACACTTACTTATTAATTGAAAATGCGATGATGATTAACTTTGAACTCATCGCTAATCAAATTGACGCCAGCGCCACACAAAATATCACCCTTAAGGCGGGTCGCAGCCATCGCAGTGTTATCCAAAGTGATATAACACTCAAGGCAGACAACAACCTTACCATCACCGCCCCAGCGGGAAGTCAAATCATCCAAAGCCAAGGTAATATCACGATTAAAGGCAATGGCTCTGGCAACCTCACCCTTGCCAATGGCGGCAGTGAAATCAGCATTGACTCAAGTGGTAACGTCAACATCTTTGCGGACAAGTTACTGACCTTAAAAGGCATATCACAACCATAAAAAAATACCGGAGAATCCCTCTCTGCTGCTCATACTGTGTTACGGCTTATTACCCAAAGAAAAGTCGGCAAAGGCGACCCAGTTAATACCTAAGAAACATCAACAGCCAAGACCTAGGTAAACAATCCGCCGCGAAAGTAAAAAACATCGTCAAAGGTCTGCATGACTCACTTGACAACATTTCTACCAACTAAACAAGCAAAAGTGACAGTTATATTTATCACTCTTGCTGCCAATATCATTCAATTGTTGTGATTAACCCATACTGTTCTGACTCTGCTTTAGTGACCCAGTGCTCGCCCTCAGCTGGCGCAGACTCCAAAGTAAAAATGTAAAAGCTTACTCCTTTATCACCAAGCATTTTTTTAAAGTACGTAGCTTGTCTTCTATGGCTTGCATCAGTGTATGGTATATCTAATGCTGAGCTATCACCATTACTCCAGCTATGAACCCCAATCTGTTTGTTATCTTCAATAGCGTCAGAATCTATTGCTCTTCTTAATATTCTTGGATTTCCAGCTGCAAATAAATCTGTTCCACCCGAGAAAACTGAGCCTGATTTCGAGACTAACGTGGTCATGTTGTGCTCTCTGATCAGCATACCTGTATACATATTTACGTCATCGTCTGCACTTCCACCAATATGGTTAGCAAAGTTTAATGTCATCTTTGTGCCTTCAAACTGCGACGTGAGCTCTTTTAATTGCGTATATGTACTTAATCCAAGTGTCGATTGAACTCGTTCCTCACTGCCGTCCATTTTAAGTATTTCCGTGAAGAAGTCTTCAAAGCCGAAAGATGTTGTCACGGTCACTTGGTTATTCGAAGTGCTGGCTGTTAAAACAGTTGAGCCAATGATTTCAATAAACTCTAGCACTTGGTTTGAAAATTCAACTTGAATCTCAGACGCATCTCTTTGGGAAGCGGACAGTATCACCGTCGAATCTTCACCCACGGTACGTGTTTTATCACTGCAATCGAATAACTCCATTAGTTCACTCGGACTGTAAATAAAACATGTCCCTTCAGCACTGTTATCGAGCAAAAGATCTAAATTTTTTCCGTTTGCATTTTCAAGTTTTACTATCCATTGACTATCATTTAGCTGCTCTGAAAACATTACCTTGTCGAATAATTGCCCTTGAAAATTCAACTTAACAGAAGAGCGAACCACCGCTCGTTCATCTAAAAGCTCCTTCAGTTCTGACTCAGAAAAGCGGTAATTAGCCAAAGGCAGGTCTGTTGTCTCTGCTGGTTTTGGCGTTATAGTGGTTTTTGAGTTTGAATTTGAGTTACAACCAACCACTGAAGCTAAGCAAAATACTGCAACTAATGTTTTGAGAGAGTTCATATATTTTATCTCCTGATTATTTAAAACTTGGTGAAAACTTTACTGCGTAAATAAGGTAATTTCTGTGATTGCTGTGTATGGAAATGTATTTTTTAGGCTGACAAAGTTCATATATACTTGTGGACAGGAAGTTCTTTAGGATCCGGTAAACAGATGAAAACGAGCAAAATGCTAATAGTCGAAGATGACGAAAGGCTCCAAAAGATGCTTAAAGATTACTTCACGGCTCAAGGGTTTAATATCACGGTCGTTGGGGATGGCAGTAAAGCCGTAGATGCTATTTATGAACTTCAGCCCGATATTGTATTATTAGATCTGATGTTGCCTGGCGTTGATGGCCTAACAATTTGTAGACAAGCAAGAAAGAACTTTCAAGGCAAGATATTAATATTAACAGCAAGTGATGATGATTTTGATCACGTCGTTGGCTTAGAAATTGGTGCTGATGATTATGTCACTAAACCTATAAAACCTAGGGTGCTGCTTGCCCGAGTGCGCTCTTTGCTGAGACGTCCAGCGCTTCCCCAACAAACTGAGTCTGAAACACTTTACTTTGGCAAGCTAAAGCTTGAGCGGAAATACAAACACTGCGAGTTTGATAGAAAGCTGATCCACCTGACGGAGAGCGAGTTTGATCTACTCTGGCTATTAGCAACTAGAGCCGATGAAGTTGTATCGCGCGATGAACTCACCAAAGCACTTCGAGGCATTGAATATGATGGTGTAGATCGAACGATAGACAATCGCATTGTACGGGTACGTAAGCTGCTCAGTCATGTTCAAGACGTCTCGAAAGGCATTCAAACAGTTCGTGGAAAAGGTTATTTATTTGATAGCCATGCCTGGTGAATATACTTCCTTGATTTAATTCAGGTAAAAGCTGGCTCTATATGAGAAGAATTTTTGTTGAATCACTACTTGTACTGTTTATTTGCTTCATCGTAGCAGTATTCGCTTATGAGTGGCTGGTGTATGGAATAACAACAGACTACGAGTTCTTATTAGAAGATTATGAAGCAATGGCACACCAGCAATTACTCCAAAACATAGCAGATAATCAAGGTATTGAGGCAGCTAAAAGCGCGATGCAGCAATTCTCTACCCAGACGGAACAGCTATTTACAATTTACCATTCTGTAGCACAATTACCGGCTTCTGTGGCCACAGCACTTAATCAGAGTAATCCTACTCACATATTTTTTGATGATAATCGAACCCTGTGGTTTAAGTTGACTGGCTATGCAGCATTCTTCAGCTACACACCCGACTCCCAAAGTATTATTAGGGCAAAAGTCGAACTTGAAAATAATCTTTTCTTGATATTTTTAGCTATTAGTTTTGTTATATTTGGATTGATTAATATTTTCCTTATTTATAGAAGAGTCAGGCTCTTGGAGCAAGCAACAATTCGGTTTGCTCAAGGAGATTTAGCTAGTCGTGCTGATACCTCAGGCTCTAGCTCATTAGGAACGTTAAACCGCACTTTTAATGACATGGCCAGCCGGATTATGCACTTAGTTGAAAGTAATCGCGCTTTGACGAATGCTGTGGCTCATGAAATGCGGACTCCAATATTCCGCATCCAATGGCAAGCAGAATTACTAAAAGAGACTGCTTTAAATAGTGAACAAATGTCAACCATACAAGAGGTGATTGCTGACACCGAGGAAATGGAGCAAATGATCGATGAACTATTACACTATACAAAATTAGAAAATAGTGGCCAAAGGTTAGTGATGGAGAAATTCGATCTTAGCGCTTTGATAAATCGGGCTAAGCATCGATGGCAAAAAGAAAGAAGGCACAACATAGCGCTAGATATTCGCTTCAATTCTTCAAAGGTTTTTGTAATCGCTGATAAAAAATTGCTTACGAGAGCCCTTGATAACGTCATCCGCAATGCGTTTAAGTTTGCTAAATCGAAAGTGCGAGTCGTATGTTCTGAGCAAAATAATCACATCGAGATTTTTATTCATGATGATGGCCCAGGTGTTGATAAAAAGCACAAAACACATATATTTGAGCCTTTTTATGTAGCAGATCAAGCAAGAAACAAGGGAGTGAGTGGTTATGGGTTAGGGCTATCTATCGTACAAAAGATATGTGAACAACACCGAGGCTCAATTACCGTCTCAGACAGTGAAGAACTTGGAGGTGCACTTTTTACACTCAAACTCCCAACCAGCTAAACATACTAAAGCCATAAATATATTGAATATTTAGCCAATTTAAACTGATACCAATTTCTGACTTCAACGTCTGTATTGATAGTGGTCGCCATGATAGTGGTCGCCGTATGATTGAGTTAAATAACCTAAGTTTCAGCAACAACCATACCGCTTCGAAATAAATTAAGAAAGAGCTACATAAGCAGCTCTTAGCGATACCATGTCTGCTAGTTCTGTACAATTTCAAATATAGAAATCGGTGGTACGGCCTCGTTATTTTCGTGATCCCCAATGATATAAATCTTTCCCTCACGAATTGCAAAATCACTGGGTTCTTTGACATCCGCTTCACTCAAATCAGTTACTGATACAATTTCGCCAGTCATGGTCAATTTAAGTAGTTTGGTAAATCTTTGAGAGAGTACGTATATCGCGCCGTCTTTGTACACGACTCCTTGGGCATCATATTCGAAAATACTCCCGTTCGATTCTGAACCATAGGTGATCGGATAGATGTTAATTACTTTATATGTAGAATCTAAAATAATGAGCTTATCTTCTTCCTCAGCGCCGTCTTGATCAGTAACAAGATAAAACTCTCCTGTGGCTTCATTGTGTCCTAAACCAGCATATTCATACGCATCTCCTTGCTCATTGGTCGCAGCCACCACGACTTCTTCTTTTAATTGATATTCATTTCCAACTTTCACAAACAGACCAATTACTCCTGTATCTGTGATTGCATGAAAGCTATCTGAAGTCCCAACAACCGCTTCTGTACAACCCTGATTACATTCAATACTGCTGAATTGAAGCGATACTTTTTCTATTATCTTAAAAGAACTATCAAGCAAAAAGACTTCAGCTTGGTCGGTGATCAATAACCACCCCCCATCTTTTACCGGCCAAATTCCTGACGGCTGAGCTATTCCTTGCTCGAGCTCAACCTGTTTTACTAGTTGTAATTCAGTATCGTGATCAATTGGCCCGGTACCAATTAGCTCACTTTTGTCGGCTACTAAGAAAATATTATTCGCTACGGCGTTCGAGCTCACAATTATTCTCCCATCAGGTGCAAGGCTCACATCATTAAATACTTCACCGTTAAAGCCACTCAGTTTCCACGATGCTGTTAATTTGAGTGATGTCCCAGCAGTATCATATTCAGCAACGATGTAGTCTGCATTGTTGCCTGCCAGTACCAATAATTTTTCACCGCTCCACGCTAGCCCCTGAGGTTCGTACTCTCCTTTCAAGTCATAAACCAGTTCTGCTTCCGTTGCTGTATCAAAGTGTATTAATTGGCGATCAGCACGATTAAATAACCATAATTTACTGGGTTCTTGGTCATTTACAGCTAACTCTGTAAGTTTATAGTGCGTTTTTAACTGCCATGTTGAAACCACACCATTTGGTAAACCTGTTCGGCTCACCGTATTTGCCCCCGACACAAACCAATACGCTTGTTCTTGTACTTCTAAGTCTGTCGCTTCTTGCAATGCTAAGTCGGAATAGTCCTGTCGTTTATAGCTAAGTGAATCTGAGGCAGTATCTATATACCCAATCACACCATTACTCTGGTGAACATGAAGTAATGGTCCATACATATTAATACTGGTGATCCCTTCTAAGGAATCTACTCCGGTGGGATACTCCACATATAGTGTAATAGGAAAGTCTTGTACCAACGTTTTACTTTGATCTGGTTCAGATAAGTCGATGGCAAGATTGGTTGAGTGCTCAACCTGTTTGTTTTGTTTACTGCCACCACAAGCTACAGCACCAAGTAAGCAGCAAATTAATAGTAAAGTATTTTTCAAAGTAATCACCTTCGTTCCTCTGTTTAATCTAGCATCAGAGTATCGAGGTAAGCGTCTATAAAATGTCGCAGCAGTTGGGGCTAATTAGGGTCTGTTAATCTCTCAAGTTTATTTTTTGCAGCAAAGATCATTTGGCCCGAATTATATTTAAAATACAATTTTCGCGGTACAGCCAAATTCAGAGTTTTGTGTTAATGAAAACTGCCACTGGTACTTAGTACAAATATCCGCAACTATTTGAAGCCCGAAACCAAACCCTTCATACCCTCTCGGTTTCTCGTCTAAACCACACCCTGAATCAACTATTTCTAAGCTTGATTGTGAAAGGAATAGGCTAACCTGCCCTTCATAAGTACAAGTTATAGCATTGTCTAGTAGGTTTCTAATCAAAGCTTTTAATAAAACTTCATCGCAACACACGACGCATGGCTCTAAAAGTTGTAATTTTAATTCTGTTTTATTTGCCACAGATTTACTGCTAAATGGTGCCACTATTTCGTTTAGCCATTCGGCTGTGATTTCAAAACGGCAAGGTTCACCAAGACTCTCTCTAGCCAAACTTAAAAAGGTATATGTAAGATCGGTGACCTGCTCAATAGCCAGATCGATTCCTCTTAGCTGTTTACTCTCCCCTGTGTGCTTTTTTAATACCGCGACATTTCCCTTGATCACCATCATCGGCGTACGCAGTTCATGACTTACATAGCGTGTGAAGCTTTGCTCTCGATTAAGCATTTGCTTCATTCTACTGCGATAGTGGTTAACTGCTGACTCTATACTTAGTATCTCTAAGCAACTATTTTTACTACTAATTTTTGTTTCTTCATGGTCAAGACTTTGGTCACTAATATGTTCTACTAAACATTGTAGTGGCTTTGCAAGATAGGCAGCTTGAAGTCTAATAAGATAGGTGACTAGCAAAAATAACAAAGTACCAAACACAGCAAAACTAATTTCAACGACTGCCAAATCAATATCCTGCCATTCGGTCGCATTAATATCTTCGACAGCATATAAAATTCTAGAGCCGCCACCTTCCATAGTCATTTTATAGGCAAGTACACAGAATTCACTATCATCATCAAATTGCAGTGTTGTCACCCCTAACCAATCAGGTTTGATGTCAGCTTGAATTGCTTTAGGGAGTACCTGATAATCTCGATATAACCTCAACAAAGGACTGACTAATTTCTCTTTTCCTTCTTGCTCTGAAAATTCTTGTAAATGATAAGGTCCTACAATACTCAACCGTTGCTCACTTGCTCGGTTTTCTGTGTACAAAATAGCGAGAGAGACAGCTAATGTATATATTGAAATAAGCCCAATAGCACCAAGCCAAGATGCTTTAAATAGCTGTTGCTTAAGTGTTTTCATCAGAAACCAACTTGTAGCCGAACTTTGGTACCGTAACCAACATCTCTGCATCAAACGCTTTATCTATGATCTTTCTTAGCTGGTACATATGACGCCTTAATAGATCTTGGTCGGGCACCTCGTCTTGCCAAAGTGCAACTTCGAGGGACTCTCTTGAAACCGGCTTTGGACTTTGCTGTGCTAACAATAAGAGTATCTTGTAGCAGCTAGGGTTGAGCCTCAATACACTTTCATTTCGCGTCACCAAACGCTGTTGTAAATCTATTTGCAATGAGCCAACGTTTATTATTTTCTTGAAGCCATCTCCGCGCACTCGCCGCACTACAGCATGTATCCTTGCTTCTAGCAAAGAGAGATCAAATGGCTTAATAATATAGTCGTCTGCTCCACCGTTAAGCCCCTGCAACATATCCTGTTGAGTATCACGCGCTGTAAGCATAATAATCGGTGTTGCTACGCCTGACTCTCTGAGCTTACTGCATATTTCGATACCATCTACCCCGGGGAGCATTACATCTAGAATGATACAGTCGTAGTCATATTGAAGAGCGAGCTGCAAACCAAGTGTTCCATTTGCAGCGTAATCCAAGTGATGCCCATCTCCCTCGAAATAGTCAAATATGGTTTCAGCTACTTGCTGCGAATCTTCCACTAGCAGTATTTTTAATGGTGTTCTCGCACACATCTGTGCAATATCCTCTGGCGGTTTTCGCTTAACACATCACATTGCAAATTTTTAGGCCATAAAAATGTACTTCTTTGCTCATGTGTTAGCACAACATAACTCGTCTTTTGAGTCTGAATTAGCTGAAAAAGTTCATTATCATCCATAACTAACTCAGCCCAGCCACAACTATAAAAACGCCCTGAAAATGGCAGTTTTTTTAAATAATACACAGGCGTGTTAGGGCAAGGTTTTGATATCGCCGATAGCGTCGTATGCTCAGAATCCTTACTGTGCCAACCAAATATCAATGCCGCTATTAATAATGCATAAAAACAAAAGCTAATAAGCCCAATTTTTATATATCCTTTAAATGGTTCAAAATATAAGGCAACTAATAATGCAAAAGCGGGCAAGCCGGGTAGAACGTAAGCTGATAGGATATTGCTAGCAAAAGTAAAAAGTAATAATGGAGCAATTGTCCAAGTAATTAGATACGCTTTTATTTCAGAACTAAATAACACCGCACGAGTATCTGGCGACTTAAAGAAGCGAATGAAAAATAATACTGACCAAGGGCATGCGACTATCAGCCACATTAGCCAAATCGTGCCTTTTGGTTCCACATGCGCGGTACCATATAGATCTCCCTGCCACCCTGGCTGCAGGAACCGCTGAATATGTTCACCAATTAAGAAGTAATTAAGAAATCCCGGCGTTTTTGACTCAGCCAACATATACCAAGGTAAAAAAGTAACCACAAAAACAGGTAAACCTAATGACCAAGGTAATGCTTTAATCACAGAGTAAAGGCGCTTTTGCCAAATTGCCCATAGCACAATAGCTATCCCTACGATAACAACCGCCACAGGCCCTTTAATCAACATGCCTAAACCACAACTGAAAAAGAATATAACGCCTGCAGCCCGGTTATTATGTTTATAGCATAACCAAAAACTAGCCATTGCTAATGTTGAGCTTAACATCAATGCAGGGTCGGTCATCACCATTCCTGTCGCTATAAAAAACCCAATACAACTAGCAAGGATCAATATACTAGCTTGAGCAATACGCACACCTAGCGAACGCTTTGCGAAGAAATACAATATAATTAAGCTCAGCGCCCCAGTACACCAATGCGCAAAACGCGCACTCCATGGAGAAATACCAAATGCTTCAAAGCTAAGCGCAGTAATCCAAGTATGAGCTGGCGGCTTGCCCCAAAATGGCACACCTTTATCAAACCATGGCGTGATCCAATCTTGAGTCTCGATCATTAGCCTTGCTATTTCCGCATATCTCGCTTCTGTAGTATCAAATAAGGGATAGCTTCCTAGTGTAAAAAGCCTCAGTAGCATCAATCCTAAGACGACACAAAATAGAGTG
This sequence comes from Pseudoalteromonas sp. S2755, assembly GCF_005886535.1. GTDB lineage: Bacteria > Pseudomonadota > Gammaproteobacteria > Enterobacterales > Alteromonadaceae > Pseudoalteromonas. The sequence goes on along the minus strand of NZ_PNDS01000067.1, from coordinate 6,562 downwards.
TAATCATGCCTCATATTGCAACTCTTCTTTTGCTTCGGTCTTTTTAATATCCATCAGTAAATAAACTGGCCGTTGTTTAGCCTCAATAAAAAGCCCGGCAATATACTCACCTAAAATACCAATGGCTAATAGCTGCACGCCACCTAACGCTAACACAGTCAACATAATACTTGGATAACCAGGTACCGGCTCGCCAAACACGAGTGTTTTGACCAGCACCCAAATGGCAAAAATAAATGCATACAAGGAAATGACACAACCTACCCAAGTAGCAAGCCTTAAAGGCTTCATGCTGAATGAAGTTATTCCCGAAAGTCCAAGCTTAACAAGCTGTAGATAGCTCCATTTAGTTTCTCCAGCTACCCGTTCTGGACGCTTGAACTCGAGGGTGGTTTGATTAAACCCAGGCCAGCTCATTAGCCCTTTCATATAGCGGTTTCGCTCAGGAAGCGTGTTGATTGCATCAACGACTTTGCGATCTAATAGCCTAAAATCACCAACGTCTTCTTCTACTGGACTATCTGATACCCAATTAAGTAATTTATAATAGCAGCGAGCACTCGCTGTTTTTAACCACGACTCTCCTTCGCGGGCACTGCGTTTCATATTGACTACATCAAAACCCTTTTTCCACGCCTCAAGCATTTTTGGCAGTAACTCTGGTGGATCCTGTAAATCAGCATCAATAGGGATCACCGCATCGCCTTGCGCATGTTCAAATCCAGCAGTTAACGCAGCCTCCTTACCAAAATTACGGCTCATTTGCAGGCAAACTACAGATGAAAAACTGTTATTTAACTGGCACATCATTTGCCATGACTCATCTGTACTTCCATCGTCGATGTAGATCAATTCGAATCGATACTCAGGCAGTGTAGCAATCACGGTACATAATTTATGATGTATCGTGTTAAGTACCTCTTGTTCATTAAACGCAGGGACTATTAAAGAAATAAGTGCCCTATTGGTGTAACGTATTTTGCGCTGCGTACGGGCCATATTCGACCTATCAATGGCAACCATTAGCTTGGTCATAACTCTGTTCCAATTATTGCATTTAGCGCAGTTTAAAATTAACAATGTCGAAAAAATGTCTACGTTGGGACGACTTTTTTTTGACCTGCTATTTAGCAAGCTCTGTTATTTTGAGGTGGCTTGTTATGCAGTTTTTTCGTTTTTTATGTGTTGGAGGAGCAGGCTTTGTAGTTGACTGGAGTGTTTTTAGCACGCTTTTAGCTAGTTCATCTACGCCATTTTTCGCAAGGTTAATCGCATTTTGGTGTGCAGTGATGACAACATGGTTAGGTAATAGGTTTTTCACTTTTACACAAGCACAACGAGTGCGTGTTATTAGTCAGTTATCTAAACATGTACTTATCAGCCATTTATTTGGCGTTGTGAACCTAGGTGTATTTTGGCTTTTTTTACCACTTACCAACGTACATGTTGCATTTGTCTTGGGTATACTCTTAGCGACGGTGGGCAATTTCCTATTAAGCAAACGGTGGGTATATAAGCCCTCTTAGTCACCGATATTTTCAAAGCGTAAACTTAGACAGCAGCGCTTCTTGCTCATGGGCATTTTTCGCGAGCTCTTCACTGGCACTATATTGCTTGTCTGAAAAGCTGCCGACTTCAACGCTGATATCATTGATATGTATTGTATTTTTATTGATTTCTTCAATCACCACACTTTGCTCTTCGATGGCGGTTGCGATTTGGATATTGCGATCCATAAGCTCTTTTACTGCTTCTGAGATTTCTTCTAGCATATGTGTGGCTTGTTCGGTTTGTGAAACACATTGCTGGGTTTTATCTCGGCTGCTTCCCATGGATTGCTGAACTTGAATGGACGAGGCTTGGATCTGGTCGATCATGGATTTAATTTCGGTGGTGGATTCCTGTGTTTTTGATGCTAAAGAGCGCACTTCATCTGCCACTACCGCAAAACCACGACCTTGCTCTCCGGCACGTGCAGCTTCAATTGCAGCGTTAAGTGCTAATAGATTAGTCTGTTCTGCAATACCATTGATGACCGAAAGAATATTCTCGATATTTTGGCTATATTCTGCAAGTTGCGTACTTAGCTCGTACGATGCAGTAATATCGTCAGCCAATGCATTAATTTGATTGCGCGCTTTAAAGAATATCTCTTGCCCTTCAGAGGTCTTTTCATTTACCGAGGTGATAGAGCTTGCGGCTTGCTGTGCGTTACCCGCGATTTCGGTCGAGGTAGTGCTCATTTCATTCATCGCGGTAGCGAGGCTTTCAATCAGGCTAACTTGTTGATCAAGTTTCTGTGAAGAATGCGTCGACAACTCTTTGGCGGCATCACTGCTTATCACCACTTCGTCTGCACGTTCTTTTACATTACTTACCAACCCATGCAAAAAGCCTAAAAAGAGATTGAATTGTCGTGCAACTGTGCCGCATTCATCTTCGTTAACGATTTTTAAGCGCCGAGTTAAGTCACCACCTCCATTTGCCATACTGGTGATCGCAGATTCCAAATCCCGTAATGGTTGGAGTAAGTGAATTGCTAAAGTCCGTACGCAGAATACTCCAATGGCCACGGCTAAAATGGCAATGATCAGGGAGTTTATAGTAATTTCGGTTAGTGTTTTGTAGGCTTTTGATTTATCGATTAACACTGCCAAATACCAATCCGTACCAAAGGTATTATCTAGCGAATGTAAGTAAAACAGCCTGTTGCCTTCTTTGGTATCCACTTCTTGCAACTTATCTACGCTACCTAAGCGTAATGCAGGGTATGCCTGTTGCAGTTTTTTGCCGTTAAATTCGGCATGTTGATGAGAAATGATATTACCAGACTTGTCGACCAAAAAGGCATAGCCCGTGTTGTCAAAGTTAACCTGATTGACGCTATTGGCGATGGTTTTTAGGCTTAAATCTCCCCCAATTACCCCTTTAAAATTACCATTCACTACAATGGGAGATACCACCGACAGCAATAATTCACCTGTCGCCGCGTCAGTATATGGACTGGTATAAACGGTTTTATTTTGGTTTTTACCAAGCTGATACCAAGCCCGCTCTCTAAAATCTACACCCGGAGGATTTTTGCGAGCGGGGTTGTTTGACCTGAGCCCCTCCTCATTTGCCAAAGTACCAAAAGTAAGTAGAAACTCGTTTTTAAATACTGGTGTATTCAACGCTTGCTGAAAGTTATCATCGCTAAAGTTTTGCTCTAACTGACTTTTTATCACATTAATTTGCGTTGCTTTACCGGCCAACCAATTCTCTATGCTCACAGCCAGCAATTGCGTGCTGTCGGTTACATAAGCATGGGTTTTGGTTTTCACCGAATCGCTAACAAACCAGTAAGTAGAAAGTGTCGTCGTGGTGATGATCAATAAGATCACTATGGCGGAAGTCACAGAGAACTTAGTGCGGATCTTCATATTCAACAGCCCGAATAAAAAGTGCTCGAGTATCAAAAGTGTTGTCTATAATTCGATTATTGGCAACTGAGCGATGTAAAAACCATGAATTTTACTTTGAGCAACTCAACCGCACTGATTGGCCTAGCCTGGTTACTAACTTCTTCAGCAGCTTTGGCAGCCGAGCGCCCTGTCACCATGGCCGACATTGAAAATCTTGAGCGGCAATTGGCTGAGCTAAAGGCCCGATTTATGACGCAAAATAGCAAACCTATGATCGCAGCCTCTGTGGCAAAACCAACACCACAAAGTGACCCCGTAAAATTACCTACCGAGCCCTCAACCACGATCAAAACTTACGCCACAATACGCCCGACATTTGGCGTAATCAATCAAGGTGACGAAAGTAACTGGGATGTTCGTGACGCCTTATCCCACGCAGGGATTAAAGTGACTCATGAATTTATGCCGGGCTGGCAGGCCGAACTTCATGGTGAATGGGGCATCGATCTCGCCAATGAAGGAAATTTTGGCAAATCGCGCCGTGCTTATACTGCGCTAGGTACGCCGTATGGCCGATTTGGTATCGGCAAGCAAAGACCTGCACAGTATCTGTTTATCGCCGAATACGTTGATATTTTTAATCACGCCAGCAGTCCATTTGCTTACGATCCAGAGAGTATTTTTTTCGTTGATAATTTAGTTACTTATCGCTACGAATTGGGGCCAATGACGTTTATCGCCGCAGGCCAATTTAATGGTGATAAAGGCGATAATCAAACGGATTTATTCAACACAGGATTAAGTTACGATAACGCAGGTTTACATGCCGCAATTACTTATCAACAAAACGATGTGTACGATAACGAGCAACATATTGGTGAAAACCAACTCTGGTCTGGCGCACTGGCCTATCAATTTAACTCTCGCTTTTACACTGCCATGGCCTATCAGGACAAAGACTATCAACGCGTGCGCGCACTTGATTCTCGACAAGGCCACACCTTTGATCTTTCTCTGGCCTATCAACTCGCAAAACATTATAAGCTCAAGACCGGATATTTTGATTTTGATGACGGGTACGGCAGTCACGATCCGCTAAATCAGAGCTTTGATGGCTACAATGTTACACTTGAGTGGTTACCAACACCGCCGCTCAGAGTGCACTTGGAGTATTTGAACAAGTCCTTTGATAATCAAGTGGATATGGATTCCATTTCCATTGGCTTTAGATACGATTACAAGCAAGAGTGGCAATTTGATTAGCCAAGATCACTGGCTCTAAGATAATAACTTTTCAATTTGACTTGATTCATACATCAAGTATTCAAGTGAGGGTGGTACACTCGCACAAGGCTTAGAAGTATTCAAGTTTAAAGAGGCGGCATGAACCACTCTCCTATTCCACTCAATATTACCGTGAGCGCCAAAATCGAAAGCATTGTAGTGCTGCATGGCTTGTACATGTCTGGCTTTGTGATGCGGCCGCTTAGCGCTCGCTTAGGTAAATCGGGCTACCGTATTCTCAATTTAAGCTATAACACGTTAACGCCAAACATTGATGAGATTTGCGCCGCTATTGATACTTTTGTTGGCGACCGCCCTGCCGCACTCGTTTGCCACTCCATGGGGGGCTTAGTTGCAAGGGCGTATTTAGAGCGAGGTTCTGCAACGAGCAAGCAAGTAAAAAAAGTGGTGACCTTGGGGACACCACATAAAGGCAGTGCCATTGCCAAGCATATGCACGACAAAGGACTGGAGCTACTGTTAAAAAACAGTGTGGAATTTTTATTATCTAACAATCAAGATTGGCCTTTCGACGCCAAGCTTTACAGTATTGCCGGCGACTTACCCATTGGACTAATGCCACTACTACAAAAAGGTAGCCAGTCGGATGGTACTGTGTTGTTAGAAGAAACCAAGCTCAGTGGCATGGCCGAGCACAAAGTATTTCATCTCAGCCATACCAGCTTAATATATTCCCGTGCGGTAATGGACTATATCTGCGAGCTGTTAGAGAGGCCTTAGTGCTCTGCGCTTGCAGCCACTTTGTAAGCAATCACAGCGATCAAACCAACTACTAGCGGCACTGGTGCAGCGATATAACCAAAGGTGTCTGAGTTTGCGATACTTGCACCAGCTAAGTGACCCACTAGCCCAACAACAAATGCTACTAGAGCGATAACAACGACGACGAGTTCCATTTTATGTTCTGATTGTGTTTTGCCTTTCATACTCATTTCCTCAAGTAGTAGACACCGCGTTTTTTGTGTCTTGATGAAATGATTATGCGCTTACAGTGCGGTGATATTTTGACCTAAATCAAGGTTTCAAACCGCCAAAATACGAACGTGATTAAACACTTGTCTTAGATCAAAAACTACGCGCTCTGGTAAGATTTTGGTAAAAGTTGGCAAGCTTTATTCCTGCCAAGTATTCATGTCACCTTGTTCTTTTTGAGCGCTTTTTGGGGTTTCATCTTGTTTTTTAACGCGCTCATCCCAACGTCATCTTGTATTAATATTTGATATGTTTTGATTTTAACCATTGATTTTTCCGATTAAACGCTTTGATTTTAATCATTGGGCAATCACCTAAGGTTGCGCCATACTGACTGTGAATCAACAAGGAGCATCGCATGACAAACATTAATTCTATCGGTTTAGACAAAGCAAAGAGCCAAGCACTGGTAACGTCACTTAATACGCTACTAAGTAGCTACCAAATTCAATATATGAATGCCCGCGGTTTTCACTGGAACATCAAAGGTCGTGAGTTTTTTGAACTACACCTAAAATTTGAAGAAATTTATACGCTATTACTTGAGAAGGTAGACGAAATCGCAGAGCGTATTTTGACGATTGAAGGCAACCCATTGCATGCGTTTTCTGATTATTTGGAAACCAGCAAAATTCAAGAAGCAAAAGGGATCAGCAATGGTACGCAAGCACTAGAAACTTTGCTTGATGGTTACACAACGCTTATTTCTATGCAGCGTGAGATTCTAGCGCAGGCGGGCGAAGCCGAAGATGAAGGCACAGCTGCGCTAATGAGTGATTACATCAAAGAGCAAGAAAAGCTGGTGTGGATGCTTAAAGCGTATTTAAACTAAGATAGCTTGCCCCTACGCGGGTTTTCCCGAGTAGGAGCGAGTTCACCTC
>NZ_PNDS01000066.1 GCF_005886535.1 Pseudoalteromonas sp. S2755 | reverse complement strand
TTTAGTATTCTTTTATAAGTGTTTACTATTTTTTATTCTTTCTTGATACTTCTTCATTTTAACTTCTTACTTCTTACTTCTTACTTCTTACTTCTTACTTCTTACTTCTTACTTCTTACTTCTTACTTCTTACTTCTTACTTCTTACGAATAAAAGCAATAAATTTTACTGATTCAAGATACGATCATTAGAAAATCAACAAGTCCCGTAATAGGGTATTCAAATTTGTGCAAAAGATAGTGATAGCTAACTCGGTAATCGTAGATTTTATAAGCCTTTGTCATAAAAAATTCTCTTAAAAGAACTAGACAGTACTTACAGATAAATTTATAATGACAGCGTTGTCATTGATATTGATTCTCATCTTTAGCTTCTGCCCAAGCTTGATGAGGGAATTGAATACACATCCCCCTTGTGTGTATTCAGATAATTAAAATGTTCCTTTATTGAGACAATTCCATCTTAAAACCCTACAGCAGCAAAATTTTTTGTGCTATTCTCCAATCGTTTTTGTAACAAACCATATCTTGGTCATATTTAAATTTATATTTATCAATAAGATATATATCTATATGAATATTTTTTGAATAACAGGCCAAAAAAATTGTAGCGAATATGTAATTTAGGGTGTATGGTTTGTTATTAGATGACAGCGTTGTCATCATCACTGGGCAGAAGTGATTTAAAAAACCAACAAAATGATTCAAGGGGAATCCTGTGTTAGCTAATAATTTCAAAAAAAGCTTACTTGCAGTTAACGTCAGCATCGCACTAGGTGCGGGCTTTTCAGGCGTTGTAGTTGCAGAAGAAAGTCAAAGCCAAAATCAAGTACAAGAAAACGTAGAAGTCATTGAAGTTCGTGGTATTCGCCGTTCTTTAAAAGAATCTATTAATACCAAGCGTTTTGCAACGAGTGTTGTTGACGCGGTATCTGCAGAAGATATCGGCAAGTTTCCTGACAGCGATGTAGGTGAAGCGCTTGGTCGCATTCCAGGTGTTGCAGTAAACCGTCAATTTGGACAAGGTCAACAAGTATCCATCCGAGGTGCTTCAAACCAATTAACACTGACCACTCTAAATGGTCAGTCTGTTGCGTCGACTGGTTGGTATGATCAACAAGCAATCGATAGAAGCTTCAACTATACATTGTTACCACCTCAATTAATAAGCGCTATCGAAGTATTTAAGTCTTCACAGGCCGATTTAGTCGAAGGCGGTGTAGGTGGTACTGTTAACGTTAAAACTCGAAAACCACTAGATTTGGACTCAAACTCAGCTTTTTTCTCTATTGAAGGTGACTATTCAACAGAATCTGAAGAGACAGATCCTGGCCTCTCAGCGCTTTACAGCTGGAAAAATGCTGATGAAACTTTTGGTGTGATGGGGGCGGTTGCGTATGAAGATTCTACATATGTACGTCGCGGAAATGAAGCGTCTTATGGTTGGGATGGTGCGGAGTCAGTAAACTATTTCGAACAGCAGCGTGAAAGAACTTCTATCGATATCACTGCACAGTACGCACCAACAGCAAATTCAGAGTTTGTCCTACATTACTTAGGGTTAGAGCTAGAAGCTGATAACGCTAACAACAGTATTTTCTTATTCACAAACTTGAATAACTGTGAGAAAAAAATCGCAGTGTCAGATGTCTGTACTGTTCGTTCGAACACAGCAGAGAATCCAGCGCCAAACCGTGCATTTTTACAAACGTTTGCTCGTTTTGCTTCGATGGAATCTGAAGTTATTGATTTAGCTTATAATTATCATGGCGACAACTTTAAGGTTGAGACTCGTTTAGGCTCAACTTCTGCTGAAGGTGGAACAGATTTAACAATAAACCACGCAGCATATTTGGGAACTGCGGCAGATCTTAACGGTTTAGTTTTAGATAACTCAGGAAAGGCGTCTTCAGTAAATCTGCCAAAAGGCGGCTGGAATATTTCAGAGTTTGATCCAAGTTGGGACGATCGAGGTCTGCAAAATTGGGCTTCTCAAAAAGCGCCAAACAAAGATGAAGAAACTTATTTCCAAGCTGATCTTACATATAACCTTGACCATGAGTATATTACTTCAATAAAAGCGGGTATTCGCTGGACTGATCATGAAGTAGTGCGAGATTCATACCGTCCTACGCATAATGCACACAATATCATCGATCCAACACAATTTTGGACTGGTAGTGAAACTTCTGGTACGGATGCAAATGTTGTAATCCCAACGCCAGATATAAATGCTATGAGAGCAAATGCAGAAGCAACTTTTGGTACTTGGTACCATGATCGTTCAGGTTATTCTACGGTTGAAGAAGAAAACTTAGCTATCTATTTAATGGCTAATTATTCAGGCGAAAATTACAGAGGTAATTTTGGCTTGAGATATGTGTCAACAGATGCATCATCTAAATATTTTGCACCTATGCCTGGTTTTGTTGATCCAAATGGTATTGGTCAAAACAATGGGCTGAGTTCAAGCATTGTTGAAGATAAAGGTGATTACAGCGAAATCTTACCTAGCTTTAACCTAGCCTACGACTTAAGTGAAGATAGCATTGTACGTGTTTCTCTAGCACAAGTTATTTCTCGTCCTAACTACAATGATATGTTTGCAGCGACGCAGATTGCAGGTTATGGCGATACTCAGCGCGGTAATGAGACGCTTACAAAGGGTAACCCTAATCTTAAGCCGTTTAAAGCTACTCAAGCTGACCTAGGATATGAGTATTACTACGGTGATGCTAACATGGTTGCAATCACGTTGTTCTACAAAGATGTCAGTAATTTTACGACTAGTGAAACTACGTTGAATCAATCGGTTGGAATTGTTGACCCTGTGACTGGTCAAGATAACTGGCAGGTAAACACTCAGGTTGATGGTGATGGTGGTGACATTCTTGGTTTTGAATTCCAAGTTCAGCACGAGCTAGGTGGTGGATTTGGCACGCTATTCAACTACACCTATGCTGATGGTTCTGTTGATGAGTCGAACTTCTCTGATGCTGTAGGCTTATTCTCAGATAGTTCTGAAAACACAATCAATGCGGTTGCGTATTATGAGCAAGATGATGTAAGCGTAAGACTTGCTTACAACTGGCGTTCTAAGTATATGATCCGTGAGACAGGCTTCTACGGTAACCGTATGCACGATGATTATGGATCACTAGACCTAACCGCGAGCTATAACGTTACTGACTCAATTACACTCCGCTTTGCGGCGGTGAATTTGACAGAGGAAGATAGTGTGCAGTACGGTGCCGCTGAGTTCCCAGCTGGAACTAAGGCTTCAATTCGAGATGGCTATGCTGCTTGGTCATATAAAGGGGATGCTAGATACTCTCTTGGTGTTGATTTCCGCTTTTAAGATTTAGCATACTAGTAAGGAAGCCCCTATATGGGGCTTCTTTCCATTTAATACTATAGAAATTCGATTTTAGTGTTTTACTATGTTTCGTAGGTAATTAATTTGAAAGAAATTAGCAAGGTCGTAATCGTTGGTGGTGGGACGGCTGGATGGATTGCTGCATGTCATATTGCCAAAAAATTAAACCCTAATGAAAATGACAATATTTCAATTACTTTGTTAGACTCGCCCGATATTCCAACCATCGGAGTTGGAGAGGGAACCGTCCCTGTAATCAAAGACACGCTAAAATACTTTGGAATAAAAGAAAGTGATTTTATAGGTCAATGTGATGTCACTTTTAAACACAGTATTAAATTCGTGAATTGGTGTCATAATCCATCAGCAGTAGAAGAAGATTTTTATCATCACCTTTTTGATTTCCCAAATATTCGCCCTTTTGATGTAACACCTCATTGGTTACTAAATAAAGATTTAGCCAGCAAAAAGTATGCAGATTTAGTATCGGTACAGTCGTATATTTGTGAAAAAGCATTACCACCAAAACGGTTATCAGATAAAGAGTTCTCAGGACTTTTTAATTATGCCTATCATCTTGATGCTGGTAAATTTACAGAGCTTCTGCGTCAGCATGCAATACACAAGCTTGGCGTTAAGAATCTTAAGTGTAATGTCACAAAAGCTAACTTAAATGAAGAGCGCTTTATCGAGTCTCTAGAACTCGACAATGGTGAAAGAGTGAAGGGAGATTTCTTTGTTGATTGTTCTGGTTTTCAATCGTTACTGATTGAGCAGTCACTTGGAGGGAAGTTTATTGATAAAGGGAATGAGCTTTTTGCAGACACCGCATTGGCTGTTCAAGTCGATTATGATACTCCAAATGCCACGATCAAACCTTACACGACTTCAACCGCCCAAAAATATGGATGGATTTGGGATATAGGCTTAACAACACGCAGAGGAATAGGGTATGTTTACTCCAGCAAGTATCAAACAGAGGAGAGTGCGAGATCTACCTTACTAAATTATATAGAAGATAGTAAGATACTCAGCCAAGTCCGAAAATTGCCAATGAAGGTTGGATACCAGCAAACGCCATGGATAAATAATTGTGTGGCTATGGGGCTGTCACAAGGGTTTGTAGAGCCATTAGAAGCTACAGGTTTGCTTATGTTTGATGTCACAGCAAGGATGTTTGCAGAGGCTTTTCCGAGTGATGTAGAAAATATTAAACTGAGGCAAAAGCGTTTCAATGAAGATGTTACGCAGATGTGGGAGTCAACGACCGACTTCATCAAACTTCATTATTATTTATCAAAAAGAGATGATAGCGCTTTTTGGATTGATAATAGAAATGAAAACTCCTTATCGAATGAGTTAAAAGAAAAGCTACAGCTTTGGCGTGCTAAAATTCCTTCTCAATTCGACTTCCGTTCCAATTTAGATCTGTTTCGTGTCAGCAATTATCTCTATGTTCTATACGGCATGAATTATTATACCCACCTTTCGATTCAGCCGCCTTCGGGAGAGGCTAGTGCATTATCGAAGCTATTGGAGGATATTCAGAAAGGAGTAAGCTATTGCAGTAATAACTTACGAGGGCACAGAGAAACCTTAGAGCATATTAAACGTTCGGTAGTTCACGTCGGTCAAAAATAATAAAGCTCGTAATCGTTAAACGTCCATCCAATATTGCGTCTGAGCTAAGTTGCGATTCTGCGAGACACGCTGAATGAAGTCGAGTGCTAGGGAAAGCCACGATGCGGCCAAACTCAGCTTCGATATAATGAGTTCTGTCAAAAAGTGGATGGTGATTGGAGATATATTGTTTTTCTTTGTAAACACTTTGTGACAGCTCAATATCTAAGTGATCTCGATAGCGATCATGATTTGCACTGATAACTTCTTTCACTCCCGTCGATTTGTGTTGGTAAAAGCCTGTCCCGCCAAATTCATTGCCACATAGGTAATGAACCAATGCTATCTGGTTTGTGTTTAAGTTGTCGAAGTGTGGAACTGTTTGATATGCATGCAGTTCTTCATTTGATTTGGTGGCAATTGCATAATTGCAGCTGATACGCTTAATTGATTCTAGTGATGGTGATGCACCAAAATAAGGAGCCAGTTTAAGTGCTAATTCCTTAACAAATTCAAAATAGTCATTTGAAACTCGAGCCCATAAGCCTGGATAACTGTTTATCGGTTTTACCCAATCAGGACGATAACTTGGCGCTTGCTGTTTCCACACTGTGCTCATATTGCCAAAGTCCATATAAATCATTGGTGTGTCTCTTTCACAAGGCGACAATTGAATGGGTTCAACCTTTTCAATAGATTTTATATGTTGTTTAATTGCTTCGTTCATTTAGCTCTCTTTTTACACTAGGGAAGTTGGCAAGACCATCAATATATCAAACTCTTAACTAAGAGTTTAATATATTTCTTTACTTCTTTAGTCAGTGATTCACACGGTGCGTTTAGATTGATTTTTAGACAGATATTCAAGAATATAGGCGAGGTAATTATTTGGTTTTTAGTTGCCATAGTTAGCGGTATCTCTTCTCATAAATATTTAACTTCCAATTTGCCCCGAAAACCGCTAGCCTTAGGGGCAATAAATAAAGTAACAAATACGTAAAATAATGGAGCAGTATTATGGCGGAACAACAAGTGCAGCCTTTACACAACGAAAAGCACGCTAATATCAAAGTAAAAAATGGCGTGAACGTTGATTTCCTTAAAACTCAGCACTTAATGCCTGTAGTGGCGCATGAGTTTGCGCGTGTAGCGACAGAATTCCCAATGGCGTTTGTTAAAAACACTGAGTCAGGTCAATTTCAAGCGGTTGCTATGTTTGGTCTTCAGCCTGGTGAAAACCTATTTGTTGATGGTGATAAGTGGACTGGCAGCTTTGTGCCAATGGCCGCTGCACGTTACCCGTTTGGTTTGGTTAAGCATCCTGAACAAGATCAGTTTGGTATTGTTATTGATGAAGCAAGCCCGCTAGTTGGTGAAGAAGAAGGCAATGCGCTTTTCGAAGACGGTAAAGAAACAGAATACCTAGGTCGTCGTAAAGAAGCGTTAGTTAGCTATGTTGAGTTTGCTCGTGTAACTGAAGCGTTTACTCAGTATCTTGCTGACAAAGAGCTTCTAGTTCAACAAACGCTAACGGTAGAAATCCGTGGTGAGAAGAAAGACATCAACGGTATTTACCTTGTGGATGAGCGTAAGTTAAATGAATTAGGTGACGAAGATTTCCTAGAGCTACGTAAACGTGGTTATTTAGCACCGATCTTCGCATTCTTAACTTCTACACATCAAGTAGCGCGCCTTGCTCGCATGAAGGCACAGCGCGAAGCGAGCTAATCACTTTTAGATACAGAACGATTCGATAGAAGCGCTTCCAGAGAGAAGCGCTTTTTTGTGGATGCTATTTTATAACTGCTACACCAATTTGCTCCTTCAAATTGAGCAAGTATCAAGACAAATTGGTATTACTTAGCGTTTGGAATAGGGCAGTATGAACCGCCGCGAGGGATCCAGACCGAGCGTGTTTCCCAACGACAGTTATACGCTACTCGGCGTTCTTCTTGTTGAGTTGAAAAAGTATCATGTTGATGAACATAGGCACCTCCAGGCACCTGATAGTTTGGGATTGGATGAGGAATCGTCCAACCACCAGGGCAGCTTTGTGTCGCGAGTACGGTTTTAGTTTGCCATAAAGTATAGGGACCGTAAGGTTCACCTGCTATTAATTTGTAGTGGCAAGTCTTATAACTCACATCAACGAGCTCTGTACGGTAGTCACATACCCACACACGTCGCTCATCCCAGTAGCCACCGCAGTCAACATTGTTGACTTGGGTGTCATAAAAAGTGTTGTAATCAATAACTTTAATTTGCTTTTGAGTAGAAGCGGCTTGGGCAGTACCAAGCAGTAGTGTGCTAAAAGCTGCAATTTTTAGAATGTTTTTCATATCGATTCCTGTCGAATTTCGTTATTTTATTACTTTGAGTTATTTCAAAGTAATAAATATGTTTCCATTTTGTGGTCGAAATAACAACCATAAATTGGTTGAAAAATATTCAAATTTGCTGTTGTCACTTGCTACTCATGAGTTTCTTTCAACCACACTGTAAATAAGTTAGCTCGACAATTTTAACGCGAAAGCTTGCATCGTTCTAAAATTCACCTCATGCTGAAGTTTAACAACGAACCAAGGTATAAAAATGAAAAAAATCTCTTTGCTAGCAGTCTTATTAGCCTTATCGGCGACAGCCGCTGTCGCTGACGAGAAAGCGCCACCGTTTGCGATCGCCATTCATGGGGGAGCTGGCACGATTGAGCGCAGTAACTTCACGCCAGAAAAAGAAAAACAATACAAAGCTAAATTAAAAGAAGCTGTTGAGGCTGGCTATAAGGTACTAGAACAAGGTGGAGAAAGTCTTGATGCGGTAACGGCAGCCATTAACATTCTTGAAGACTCGCCTTTTTTTAATGCTGGTAAGGGGGCCGTGTACACTTATGATGAAGGACATGAGCTAGATGCGTCAATCATGGATGGTCGTAATCGCCAAGCGGGCGCTGTAGCGGGGGTGAAGCACATTAAAAACCCAATCGATCTGGCAAAAGAAGTGATGCAGCATTCAGTACATGTCATGTTAAGTGGTGAAGGTGCAGAAGACTTTGCTAAGAAACGCGGTTTTACGTTAGTGGAAAACAGCTATTTTGACACCGATTCTCGCTATCAATCGCTCCTAAAAGCGAAAAAGCGATTGCAGATGAAAGAAGCGGCGACCAAGGACTATCAGGCGGCACACCAACAATTGAAGAGTCAGTATAAGATGGGAACTGTGGGAGCTGTCGCTCTTGATAAACAAGGGAATTTAGCGGCTGGAACGTCAACCGGTGGGATGACGGCTAAACGCTTTGGACGCATAGGTGACTCACCGGTGATTGGTGCGGGCACATTTGCGGATAACCGCTCTTGTGCTGTTTCAGCAACGGGGCATGGCGAGTATTTTATTCGATATAATGTCGCAGCTGATATTTGTGCTCGTGTTGCTTATCAAAACAAGTCGATTGACAAAGCAGGGAAAGAAGTGATTTTTGATACGCTTTATCCAATTGGTGGTACGGGTGGGGTGATCATTGTTGACCCGAAAGGCAATATTAGTATGCCATTTAATACCGCGGGGATGTACCGTGCGAGCAAGTCGTCAACAACACCGACCTATGTTGGTATTTATAGCGAGTAAAACAATATTTCGTTGAGACTAAGCAAGTTCTTCAAACGCCAGCTATTATTATCATGATAGCTGGCGTTTTTAATGGAGATGAGCAATGCAATCAATAAAAGTCGCAGACTACTTAAATCATCGCCCCGTAACATTCAAGCAAGATATGCGCGTAGAATCAGCTGTAGAGAAGCTGCTACAAAGCGGTCAATCGGGCGGGCCGGTTATAGACGAGACAAAGCGAGTTATCGGGTTTTTATCTGAGCAAGATTGTCTCAAAAAAATGCTAGAGGCGACCTATCAAAATGAGTCTCATAGTGTGGTGTCCGACGTCATGACAAAAGAACCTCTTTGCGTAAAACGTGAAGATAGTATAGTGCAAATGGCAGATTTGATGATTTGCAATAAACCCAAAGTGTACCCGGTAGTTGACGATGAAGGGCGCTTACTCGGGGTCATCAGCCGCGCAAACGTGTTATTAGCGTTAGATAAGCATTTACATGATGCTTATGTCTCTGGCCACCGCTACGTATGAAGCGATGAAATATACAGGCCGTTTCGGTAGCTCATGAGGAGCTGCCTTGTGAATAACGGCAAAAATCTCAATTCCTAACCAAATTTTGTTGGGTTCGCCTAATCTGATTTGGTAAACTACACGGCGTTTTATGTAATCACAAGGTGTCGTGTAGTGCAGGTTGACTCGCTGTTCAAAGAGCTAAATTCATGTCTTAAAAAGGATCACTTCATCCTCAAAAAGCGCCTTCATGGCGCGAAAAAAATTACCGATCAAGAAAAGCAAAAGCAGGTAGTCGCAAAAGTAGCGGCTGCGATTGCAAAAAGCCAAGAATTAAAGGTAACAAGAAGCGCCAATATTCCAGCAGTAGAGTATCCTGAGCAACTACCTGTCAGCCAGAAAAAAGACGACATCAAAGCGGCCATTGCGAATAACCAAGTGGTTATTGTTGCCGGTGAAACGGGCTCGGGGAAGACCACGCAGCTGCCAAAGATTTGCTTAGAGTTAGGTCGAGGCGTGGATGGCTATATTGGTCATACACAACCAAGAAGACTAGCAGCAAGAAGTGTATCTACCCGTATTGCAGAAGAAATTGGCTGCGAGATGGGGCAAGAAGTTGGATTTAAAATTCGCTTCTCAGATCAAGTCTCTGACAATACATACGTAAAACTGATGACCGACGGTATTTTGCTCTCGGAAATTCAACAAGACAGATTCCTCAACCAGTACGATACAATCATCATTGATGAAGCGCACGAGCGCAGCCTGAATATTGATTTTATTTTGGGTTATTTAAAGCAGCTGTTGCCGAAGCGTCCAGATCTTAAAGTGATTATTACCTCAGCAACCATTGATCCTGAGCGTTTTTCTAAACATTTTAGTGACGCACCTATTATTGAAGTGTCAGGACGAACTTATCCAGTAGAAGTGAGATATCGTCCAGTTGAAGATGTAGACTCACAAAATAGCGAAGCAGAAAACGACCAGTTACAGGGCATTTTTGATGCGGTTGATGAGCTTTGTGCTGAAGGACCTGGGGATATTCTGGTATTTATGAACGGTGAACGTGAAATTCGTGACACCGCTGATGCGTTGGCAAAACGCAATTTAAAAGGCGTTGAGATTTTACCTTTGTATGCGCGCCTTTCCAATGCCGAACAAAATCGCATTTTTGCGCCCCATAGCCAGCGGCGTATTGTATTATCTACAAACGTTGCAGAAACGTCATTAACTGTACCAGGTATTCGCTATGTTATCGACCCAGGTACTGCGAGAATAAGCCGCTACAGTTATCGAACCAAAGTACAACGCTTACCGATTGAAGCAGTATCACAAGCCAGTGCAAACCAGCGTAAAGGTCGATGTGGGCGTGTGGCATCTGGTATTTGTATTCGTTTATATTCTGAAGACGACTTTTTAGGGCGCCCTGAGTTTACCGACCCTGAAATTCTAAGAACCAATTTAGCTTCCGTTATTTTGCAAATGCTCGCACTTGGACTAGGTGATATAAGTCAATTCCCATTTGTACAAGCGCCTGATAGCCGTAATATCAAAGATGGCATGTCATTACTTGAAGAGTTGGAGGCGATAGTTCCTGCAAAGCGCAGAGAAAAAGCCAAGCTCACAGAATCAGGCCGCAAACTAAGCCGCTTACCCATAGATCCAAGGCTTGCTAAGATGGTGATGTCAGGGGCACAAAACAACGCGCTTTGGGAAGCGATAGTGATCACTGCGGCACTGTCTATTCAAGACCCAAGAGAGCGTCCTCAAGACAAACGTGCAGCAGCTGACGAAAAACATAACCGCTTTGAGTGCGAACACTCTGATTTTGTTGCATATCTAAATCTGTGGAATTACATCGAAGCGCAGCAGCAAGCACTGACGCGTAACCAGTTTCGAAAGCAATGTCAAAAAGACTTTTTGGCCTATATGCGCGTACGTGAGTGGCAAGATATTGTATATCAGCTGACTACGGTGTGTGAGGAGCTCGGCTTTAAAATAAATAGCAGTCCTGCAAGCGATGAAGCCGTCCATCAATCATTGCTAAGCGGTATGCTTAGCCATATTGGTGTAAAGGACGAAAAGCAAAAACAAGTCTTTAAAGGCGCACGTAACAGCCAATTTCATATTTTTCCAGGTTCTACACTGTTTAAGAAAAGCCCTAAGTGGTTGATGTCTGCTGAGCTTGTGGAAACCAGTAAACTTTATGCTCGGGTTAATGCCAAAATCGATGTAAATTGGATTGCGCCAATCGCCAAGCATTTAGTTAATAGAAGCTATAGCGAGCCGCATTGGGAGAAAAAGGCTGGAGCGGTTATCGCATTTGAACAGCAAACCTTATACGGCTTGATCATCGTTGGCCGCAAACGCACGG
The DNA here is from genome assembly GCF_005886535.1 of Pseudoalteromonas sp. S2755. Lineage (GTDB taxonomy): Bacteria > Pseudomonadota > Gammaproteobacteria > Enterobacterales > Alteromonadaceae > Pseudoalteromonas. The sequence goes on along the minus strand of NZ_PNDS01000066.1, from coordinate 7,472 downwards.
TGTATAGCGATATTGATCCTGTGGTTAGCCGAGAGATATTTATTCGTGAAGCGTTGGCAAATGGTCAACTAGGCCAGAGCGAAGGTTTTTTAAGCGCAAACCAAAAATTGGTTGAAGAAGTGCAAGCGCTTGAAGATAAAGCAAGGCGTCGCGATATCCTAGTCGACGAAGAAGATGTGGTTGCGTTTTATAACGATCGAATTCCACAAGACGTAAATAATCGTGCTGCGTTTAGTAAATGGTGGCGTTCACAAAAGCAAAAAGACAAACGCTTTTTGCATATGACGCGCGATCTGTTAATGAAGCATGACGCTGAACACATCACGGATACCCATTACCCTGATACGTGGCAGCAAGGGAATTTGATTTTGCCTCTTAGTTACCACTTTGACCCAGGCCAAGCACTAGACGGCGTGGTGGTCAATATTCCTCTGGCACTATTAAACCAAGTTCAAGATGAAGGCTTTGATTGGCATATTCCGGCGCTCAGACATGAGCTGGTTTGTGGGCTCATTAAGTCACTGCCGAAGACCCTAAGACGTAACTTTGTACCGGCACCAAATTATGCCGATGCGGTACTCGCCGCCGTTGAGGTAATGCAAGGTTCATTTATAGAAGCGGTGGCCAATCGTTTACTCAGAATGACAGGTGTCAAAGTTGCCGAGTCAGATTGGGACATTAGTGCACTTGAACCGCACTTAAAAATGCAATTTCAGGTAGTTGATGACAAAGGCAAGGTGATAGCCCATGGCTTTGATTTACTGACACTCAAGGCAAAGTTGCAAGGTCAAGTGACCGAGACGCTTTCGCAAGTGGCTGAGCAAGGGATCGAGCAAACGAATATTCAGCAGTGGGATTTTGGCGAGTTACCAGAGCAATACACTAAAAAGCAAGGTAATTATGAGATTAAGGCGTTCCCAGCATTAGTCGATAAAAAACAAAGTACGGCCATAGAATTGTTTGATAACGAAATAAAAGCCCAAGCGGCGCATCAAGCAGGATTGCGCCGTCTTATGCTACTCAATGTTCCTTCGCCTGTTAAATACCTACAGCAACACTTACCAAATAAGGCTAAGTTAGGGTTGTACTTTAACCCCTTTGGTAAAGTGCATGACTTAGTTGATGACTGTACGCAAGCTGGGGTTGATAAGCTGCTGCGTGGATTTGGCGAGATCAGAGATGATGTTGCGTTTGAAAAAGCCAAAGAGCACATTCGAGCAGAGCTAGGCGACACTGTAGTTGAAATTGCGAAGCAAGTTGAGGCAGTGCTTAGCATTGCCCACAGTATTAACAAGCGCATGAAAGGCAGAGTGGATCTCACGATGATCACCGCGCATGGCGACATAAAATCTCAGTTATCCGGTCTTATCTTTAAAGGCTTTGTCACCGCTCACGGTGCTGACAAAATCTCTGATATCTTGCGCTACATGAAAGCGATTGAGAAAAGGCTTGAAAAACTTGCGGTAGATCCAAACAGAGATAGGTTGTGTGTATTAGAGTTGGAAAAAGTTGCTGCGGCCTATCAAGACAAGTTGGCAAAAATTCCCTCTGGATTACCTGTGCCAGAGTCGCTAATAAATATTTTTTGGATGCAGCAGGAACTTCGCGTGTCTTTGTTCGCTCAAACATTAGGAACGGCTTATCCAATTTCGGCTAAACGCGTTCTGAATTCTATAAAAGAGTGCGAAATATAAACTTGCATTTTAGAGTACGACAGTTACTTTATTATATGAGGAAGTAAAACTTTGGATTGTGAGAAGGAAGCGGCATTGAATATGTCCACACGAGAGAAAAGGAAAAATGCACCGCATCTGCTAGTGGTCGATGACGAGTATTTTAACTATGAAATGCTTGAAATGGCACTGTCAGGGGCGTTTGAGCTGAGCTATGCAAACTCGGGTACGAGTTGCTTGTCTAATGCAATTGCTGATCCTCCAGATGCTATTTTGCTTGATGTGTGTATGCCGGGTCTTGACGGCTACGACACCTGCCGAATGTTGAAAAATACACCAGAAACGAAGGACATTCCGGTACTAATGGTGTCTGGTTTAGAGTCCGAAAAAGAACAAAAAGCGGGATTCGATGCAGGTTGCGATGCCTATGTGGTAAAGCCATTTTCAATGCAATCGCTATTAGAAAAAATAAAATCAATGGTGTAGGAGCATTATATGATCAATGAAGATAAACGCCGTTTTATGCGTATGTCGGTGGATGCCGTGGCAAAACTAACCGAACTTGAGTCGGGTAAAGTGTACCAAGGAGTTTGTCACGATTTAAGTGCCACAGGGTTGTCGGTGACAGTGAGCGACCCAATTGAAGCAAATTCAACCGTTGACATTTTCATTGATTCCAGTGGCGATATGATCCAGCCGCTAAGTGCTCATGCAACCGTGATCCGCTGTAGTCAAGAGCAGGATGAGCAGTGGGTTGTAGGACTTGAAATCACCAAGTTTAATTAGGCTACCTAAGCCCTAAAGGTGGTATTGAAGCTTCCTCCAATACCACTGTAAGTTGCTGGATCAATAAACCTTACAGATAAGACCTTTTAGGTAAAAGCCCTCTGGATAATTGCCCGCAATGGGGTGGTCGGCGGCTTGATTTAGCCTTTCCATAATCAACAACTCTTTACCTGCATCGAGCGCAGCGTCTGCAACGACTTTCTGGAATAGGTTTTGTTCCATAAGGCCAGAACATGAGAAGGTGAGTAACGTGCCACCAGGCTTTAATATTTGCATGGCAATCATATTGATATCTTTATAACCACGACAGGCACCATTAAGCTGCGCCTTACTTTCTGCAAACTTTGGCGGATCCATCACAATCGTATCGAATTGGCGGCCCTCATCACGATATTGTCTTAGTAGCTTGAACACGTCTTGCTTCACAAACTCAGCCTTCGACAAGTCTAGTCCATTATGTTCTACATTACGTTTTGCAGTGTCGAGTGCTGGCTGCGATACGTCAACGTTGATAACTTTACTACAGTCACCGCGCAGCGCATAAAGGCCGAATGTACCGGTGTAGCAGAAACAGTTAAGCACTTCTTTGTCTTTTACAAAGCGTTCTAACGCGGCTCTACTGTCGCGTTGATCTAGATAAAAGCCAGTTTTATGGCCGCCGATGATATCGACTTCAATCTTTAAACCATTTTCGCTAATAAGGACAGGTGTGGTTGGTGTATCGCCAGCAAGCGGTCCGGTAATTTTATCAAGGCCTTCTTTTTTGCGCACATCAACATCTGAGCGCTCGTAAACATGACAATCAGGAAATAGTGATTGCAATGCCATTACTATTTCACCTTTGTGACGCTCGGCACCAGCGCTTAGCAACTGACAAACCAAGTAGTTATCAAACTTATCAATTGTTACACCTGGCAGACCATCTGACTCTGCGGCACACAATCGAAAGCCAGTTAAACCACCTTCAGCAATAACATATTCTCTGGCTGCTAGTGCTCGAGCGAGTTTTTGCTCAAAGAACGCTTGGTCAATATGTTGTGATTCATCAAATGTCCAAATTCTGGCTCTGATCTGAGAGTCTGGACTGTAAGCGGCTGTGGCGAGGTATTTACCTTCATTGGTGTAAATCTTGACGGTATCGCCAAGGGCAGGCTTGCCTTTTACTTTTTTAATGGCCTTTGAGAAAACCCAAGGGTGCTTTCTGTTAAGGGATTTTTCTCTGCCTGGTTGCAGATATAGCGCGCAAGTCATATATTTTCTCTAATCTTTCCTGATAGCTGCCATTTTAGTGAAGGGTGTGGCAACATACAATCAGTAATGCCTTTCCCGCCGAATTTGTGTGAGCTTATTTGTCGGATATTAATAAAAGTTGAGCGTAATGACGTTAAAAATGCATGAATTAGAAAAAGCATGTGAAGAGTTTATGCTGTCGACACCATGTGCAGATACCGCCCATGATTTGTCTCATATCAAGCGTGTAGTTAAAGTCGCAAAGTCACTTTGCGAAGCTGAGGGGGCGGATCCTGCTGTGGTGATCCCTGCCGCTTGGTTACATGATTGTGTTGCCGTAGCAAAAAATCATCCGGATAGGCCGCTGGCGTCGAAATTAGCTGCAGATAAGGCGGTTGCCTTCCTAACAGAGTTGAAGTACGACACAGGTAAACTTGAGGCGATTCACCACGCCATTGTTGCACACAGCTTTAGCGCTGGTGTCACACCCACGACATTAGAAGCCAAAATTGTCCAAGACGCAGATAGAATGGATGCGTTAGGGGCGATAGGTGTTAGCCGCTGTATGAAAGTGGGTGGGGCCATAGCGCGTAATCTATACAATGTAGAAGACCCTTTTTGTGAGCACAGAAAAGCGGACGATACCAAATATACCTTAGATCACTTCTTCATTAAGCTGCTGCATATTAAAGATAACATGCATACCACTGCAGCTCGTGAGCAGGCACAAGCCCGCACTCAATATATGTTGGATTTTTTAGAACAACTGAAATCAGAAATCGCGGATTAAGAATGACGAGGTGAGTATCACCTCGTCATTTGCTTTACAAAAACTACCACAAATAGCGCTAATGAAAAGCTGCCGGTAAAAGCCTCTACCGCTGCGATCAGCCGGGAGATCCCCACAGGCGTAATATCCCCGTAACCCAAGGTTGTGAAGGTAACAACGCTAAAATAAAAGCTATTCAGCAGCGCCATGACGTTTTCAGATACACTGTTGTCTAAGTCCAGTTGCATTATCTGGTCTTGAAACGAAACGCCAAATAGAAAATAGCAAAATGCACAGGTAATTATCATACCTAAACTGAAGCGAATGACATTTTCTGGCTTTTCTCCATACCCACATAGTAAGTCGACAAAGCTGGAAATAAGGTGGCGTTTTGAAAATCGTGGATACTGAGCATGTCGCATGCGCAGCTCTTTGTATGTAAAGCGCCCAACCATTTCAAATAGTCCTTGGTTTTCCGCACCTTTACGTAGTAAACGATAGATCTCTTCAGACTGTAGAAACAAGTCTTCCGCGTCTTCTTTGGCTCGGTTTCTACGAGCTTCAAAAGCTTGCTGCTCTTGCAGTAATTGCTCGCCGAGTTCCATATTATCGATACGGGTGTTTTCCAGCTTTATGCCGAGCAAATTGGTGCTTTCTAAATTACAGCAGTGCAGACTTGCTTCTCTCAAGTCGGCCTTCATTAGCGACGCATGCTTAATGGTATTATTAAACAGGTGCGCCCCTTTCAAATTGGCACGATAAAAGTTGCTATAAGATAGATCATAGCCATGATGATTTTCAAAGTTAACAAGATTGAGCCCCTCTAAATTGGCTCGCTTCAACTCTAAGCCTTGTAGCAAGCCGCCTCGCTTGGCGTAGCGTTCAAGCTTTTGGCTTAGCTCTAAGCCACCTTTATCGAATTTATTATCATGCCAAAAGCAGTAACCTGAGCCCATATCGATTTCACTGCATTTTTTTCCCTCAGGTGACACATATTGGCAAATGGGTTTATCAGCCATAGCTTGCCTAAATCAAAATGCCTTTTTCATTAAGCGTAGCAGCAAAAATAATAAATACGGTGATTTAACGAAAAAATCTTTCTAATTTATAGTGTGTTAGAAACCACACTATTGATGAGTTTATTGTCATTGTTGATCAAATTCATCATCTTACATGGCGTTTGCAGTGACTCTGATAAGTTGCTCATATTATAATGCATGCTTTAGTGGCTAAGAATTTGTTACTTTGCAATATCAATTGAAGAAAAGCCGAAAGCGTAAGAGCGTTGCGATAAAAGTAAAAGCTGGCCAAGTCTTTGTGTATGCACCAGAGCAAGTTTGCGAGCGCTGGTTACATACTTGGGTGGAAAGCAAATCCGATTGGATAAAATCAAAGCTTGCTCTAAAAGTCATACCTGAGAGCCCTCGGCCGCTTGAAACAGGAATTGTGCAAGTATTCGGCGAGACCTTTACTATTCATAGAGGCGAAAGTACGACCTCTGTAATTGATTTTGATAATAAAAGAGTGTTACTTAAGGCTGTCAAAAATGAATGGTGTGAACTAGTTGCGCTGTTAAGCGAAACGCTAAATGACTATGTAGATACGGTTATTGCGCGCTATCAACCTGATATTCAAGCTCGCTTTGATACGCTAAAGATACGCGTTTATAAAAGCCGCTGGGGCAGCTTTTCATCTAAAGGTGTGCTTGCGTTTAATACGCTTTTGATTGGTGCGCCTAAGTGGGTCATTGATTATGTGGTAGTGCACGAGCTTTGCCATTTTCATGTCATGGCACACAATAGCGCATTTTGGCATTTGGTAACAAAGCACTATGGCGACGACCATAAAATGGCTCGGCGTTATTTACGTGACCACGGTCGTGACTTGATGATTGAGCATTAGCATAGCGCCCTGTTTATACCTGTTATTTGTTGGGCCTCGTTTTTGCTGCGCGTTTTAACAGCTTTTGAAATGTCGGACATTCAAAATGGCTTGGCGCTGGGCATTTGGCAGCGTGATAGAGGCCATCTCGCATTGCAGTTAAATGCTTTATGGTTTCATTCAATTCATCCGCTTTGGATTGTAACTTCACCCTATCAATATCCGCTTTACCCTCGGGGGTAAACATGTCCGCTATTTCATCTAACGAAAAGCCTGCGTTTCTGCCTAGTGTAATAAGCGCTAGACGTTCAAGTATTGAAGGGGGGAAAACACGTTTAAGCCCTTGTCGACCAATCGAACGGATCAGCCCTTTTTCTTCATAATATCTAAGCGTGGATGCGGGTAAACCAGACTTCTTTGCAACTTCACTGATATCCATTCTTGCCCTTGACTTAAAGTTAACTTGAACTAGTAGGATAGCGGCTATCAGTAAAAAAGAGGAGTAAAAATAGTGGAAAACCTATATTCGATGTTAATGCCAGCAGTCGCGATTGGCGTAGGTGCAACGCTTGTTATGGATTTGTGGGCATTTATGCTCAGTCGCTTATTTGCCATAAAGGGCTTAGATTATGCATTGGTTGGTAGGTGGATTGGACACTTGTGTAAAGGTCAACTTACGCATCAAGGTATCGGGCACAGTAAATCAATATCTGGTGAAGGTGTCATTGGCTGGTGCATGCATTATCTCATTGGGATTGTATTCGCCTTGGCGTTACTGCTGGGCGTGGGCAAGCCTTGGTTGACCGAGCCTAGCCTTTTGATTGCGTTAGTTTTTGGCTTAATAACGTGTGTGTTCCCATTCTTTATTATGCAACCCTGCTTTGGTGCAGGGATCGCAGCATCTAAATTACCAGAGCCGAATAAGGCAAGGGTAAAAAGTATGGCAGCACATTTGATTTTTGGTTTTGGATTGTTTTTAAGCTCATTTATATATGTAAGCTTATTGTGAGATAAAGTAAGAGAAGGTGGTGGAGGGAGCTGGATTCGAACCAGCGAAGGCTGAGCCGTCAGATTTACAGTCTGATCCCTTTGGCCGCTCGGGAACCCCTCCTAACCACCATCGCAGAAATTTA
>NZ_PNDS01000065.1 GCF_005886535.1 Pseudoalteromonas sp. S2755 | reverse complement strand
TGTCGTAGCAGCGGCTTTATGCCGCGACAGCTTTAAAACAGCAACGCAATGCGACACCCAAACTCCATGCTTTTATTGACTATCGTCCATCTCATATTGCTTCAATATAGCCAACATATTCTCTGGAATTGGCGATTTTTTCCCTGTTTTCGTATTAAACATCACCACATTCGCATACCCCGTTGTACATACTGCTTGTTGCGATTCACTAAAAGCCTCGTAGCGCATGGTAAAACGATCTTCTTTGATATCAGTGATATATGAACCAATATGCAAGGTATCTGGAAAAGTGACGGGTCGTTTATATTGCGCGTACGTATCACGCAAAACCGGACTATGGGTAGGCTCTGATAATACCGAAAGTAAGCCCGTTTGAGTCAAAAAATCGATTCGCGCAGTTTCAAAGTAGCGAAAATACGACACGTTATTCACATGCCCCAACGCATCCATTTCTCCCCATACCACATTCACTTTGGTGGTGATTGCAAACTTTTCTAAAAACTCCTGCATGATATTGCCTTTAATTTTGTTTATTGAACTTGAGAGTAACAACTCATCGTACCAGCAACAAGATTAACGAGATAATTTAAAGACAACTTGTCAAAACAAAGAAAGCAAAGCCAACATTTCACAGCACAACGTTACGCCCCCCGCGTAAGTCGCCATTGATGGCGACAAATAATACACCCACTCCCTTTGACTTCGACACAACGGTAAATATAAGCGCAACCCCTATCATTCAATCTCACAAAAAATTGACGCCTTTTGTGGGAGCAACACCCAAGACAAATCACTAATAATTTTCCTCAATACTTTCAATACATAAGAAAACAGCGGAGCGATATTTACTAGCTTGGTTTAAAAGATGCATATGAAATCAAAATCATAATTCAGCCAAAAAACATTACCAATATGAACAAAAGCACAAATACAGTTTATGTGTTGAGCGGTTACGCTAAATGCGCCATCACTCAGCAAGGAAGATACAAACTCGGCAATAAACACTCCATCGGCCTGCTGACCACAGATGAAAACTATGAAGATAACATCAGCAAGCTTAAGACCTTTATTAAAGGTTTAGGTTGGGAGTCCATTACGTTTTGCATGGTCGAAACTGTTAACGACATCAGCACCCTACCCAACGATGTTTTGGTAGCAAGCTTTCTTCGTGCTCAGCAAAATGGCCAATCATTAGTGGTAAACGATCTCCCCATTACCGTCCATTAAGGCGATAAGTGCACGCCGCGATCTTTTGATGGTTGCCGCCTGTGGCTACAAACAATTTGTAGCCACGGCTCTATATCACAGCTTTTTTTGAATCCAGTCTTCAACTCTGCTTTTATATCGCCTTGCCGACCAGAAGCAGCGGGCTAATCTATTCTACACCGACCAGAAGTTGATCGGGTAGGAGCGGCTTCACGCCGCGATCTTTTATGGTTTCGGTCTGTGGCTACAAACAACGTGCAGCTATGACTCTTTTAAATCCAATCTTCAACTTTGCCGAACTGCTCGTTAGCCAAGCTTTATACGAAAAAGCTCGTTGATAGGCTTATCTACAAAATACTCCCATACATGTTTAAACACTGCATGTTGCGCTGGAAAAGGTGCGAGCTTCAAAGCTTCTTCTAAATTGCACCATTCAAAGTCAGTATGTTCATCGTTTAGAATCACTTCTTGATTGGCTGGACACTTGACTACAAATACAGGAATAACCTCAATAACGTTGGAATAGGATGCATAAAACTGCTCTAAAAATTGGCCATTGTACAGGTCCGTTACTTCTATCTGAGTTTCTTCATAAAACTCTCGAACAATGGTTTGCCAAGGTAATTCACCTTCTTCCATTGAGCCTGCGACATGACACCAGAAGCTACCTTTCGTTCGCTTCATCAATAGCATTTTTGTTTCGCCATTTATTTCCGACAATGCTACTCCGGAAACAATTGAATTATTTATTGGAATCATTTTTACACCTTACAAATCGCGATAGTCGCAAACACCATGCGCAATATGAGAAAAGCCGACAATCTAACCTAAGCTTTTATGTCGCAGCAACTAATCTGAGCGCTAAGTGTTGAGAACTAGCCTTGAGAGTACCTTTTATCGATACTTACTTTCAACAACGAGTCAAAACCAGAGAGGTACACTATTTGTCGCCATAAATGGCGATCTACGTAGAGATTTGGTGTGAAGTCTAAGCTATATAAGAGATCGCGGCGTGAAGCCGCTCCCACAAGCTGAGAAAAGAGCCAAACACGAGTCTTCACCATATTCACATCCACAAAAAAGCCGCCCCTTTTGCAAAGGGCGGCTTTTCAAAATTTGCTAAGTCGCGCTAAAGCGTGACTTACAAACCCTTACGCGTCGCGGTAAGTATCAACCGCTGGGCAAGAACAGATTAGGTTACGGTCGCCGTATACGTCGTCGATACGGGTTACCGTTGGCCAGAACTTGTCTTTTGCTACGCTTGGTACTGGGAATGCAGCTGCGAGGCGATCATATGCACGGTTCCAGTCGTTGCTTAGTACGTCAGCTTGCGTGTGTGGCGCAAATACTAATGGGTTGTCTTCGATAGACCACTCGCCTGATGCAATCTTGTCGATTTCACCTTTGATAGAAACCATGGCTTCGATAAAGCGGTCGATTTCTACCTTAGACTCAGATTCCGTTGGCTCAACCATAAGTGTGCCCGCTACTGGGAACGACATCGTTGGTGAGTGGAAGCCGTAGTCTTGTAGACGCTTAGCAACGTCCATTTCGGTAATGCCTGTGGCTTCTTTCAGTGGGCGAAGGTCAACAATACATTCGTGAGCAACACGGTCGTTACGGCCACGGTATAAAATTGGGAAGTGCTCGCTCAATTTAGCCGTTAGGTAGTTAGCGTTTACAATTGCCATTTCTGTTGCTTGTTTTAGACCTTCGCTGCCCATCATCGCGATGTATGCCCACGAGATAGGTAGGATAGCAGCAGAGCCGTAAGGTGCCGCAGAAACCGCGCCGTTACCTACGTTTGTGCCTTCTACGTTGATCACGCTGTGGTTAGGCATAAATGGCGCTAGGTGCGATTTAACACCAATAGGACCAACACCTGGACCACCGCCACCGTGTGGAATACAGAATGTTTTGTGTAGGTTTAAGTGTGATACGTCAGAGCCGATTGAACCTGGGCTAGTTACCCCAACCTGCGCGTTCATGTTTGCGCCGTCCATGTATACTTGGCCGCCGTGCTGGTGCACGATGTCGCATACTTCACGGATAGACTCTTCGTATACACCGTGTGTAGACGGGTAAGTGACCATGATGCACGATAGGTTTTCAGCTACGTCTGCGGCTTTCGCGCGTAGGTCTTCCATATCGATGTTACCGTTTTTATCACAGTCAACCACAACCACTTTCATGCTTGCCATTTGTGCAGACGCCGGGTTTGTGCCGTGCGCTGAACTTGGGATCAAACAGATATTACGGTGACCTTCACCACGAGACTCATGGTACTTGCGGATCGCGATAAGACCTGCGTATTCACCTTGTGCACCTGAGTTTGGCTGCAGTGATACTGCGTCGTAACCTGTGATGTTCACAAGCCAGTCGTGCAGCTCAGTCATCATGATCTTATAACCCTCTGCTTGGTCGATTGGGCAGAACGGGTGTAGCTCTGCAAACTCAGGCCAAGTCACTGGGATCATTTCAGCGGTTGCGTTTAGCTTCATGGTACACGAGCCCAATGAGATCATTGAGTGGTTTAGTGCTAAATCTTTGTTTTCAAGACGCTTGATATAACGCAGCATCTCGGTTTCGCTATGATAGCTGTTAAAGTTCGCGTGCGTTAAAATTTCGTCGTCGCGCACTAGGCTTGCAGGAATACCTGTGATGTTCTCGCCTGATACTTGTGCGTCTAGCGCATCTACGTTTAGGCCGTGGTCGTCGCCTACAATGATGTCGAATAGCTCAGCTACGTCTGCACGCGTTGTGGTTTCGTTTACTGCAATTGAGTATTCGCCGTTGTGGTTAAGGGCAAAGTTCACGCCTTTTGCTACGGCACGCGCCACAACCGCTTGCTTGTCAGCGTCGTCCGCTTTAACGGTAATAGTGTCAAACCACGTATCGTGCTTCAGTGCCACGCCTTTTGCTTTAAGACCCGTGGCAAGAATGCTTGCAAGGCGATTAATGCGCTCAGCGATGATCTTAAGACCTTGAGGACCATGGTAAACCGCGTAAAACGCAGCCATGTTCGCAAGTAGCACCTGTGCAGTACAAATGTTTGAGTTGGCTTTTTCACGGCGGATATGCTGTTCACGTGTTTGCATCGCCATACGTAGCGCATCGTTACCTAAACGGTCCTTAGACACACCAATAATACGGCCTGGTAGTGAACGCTTGTAAGCATCACGCGTGGCAAAGAATGCCGCGTGTGGACCGCCGTAACCCATAGGTACGCCAAAACGCTGTGCAGAACCAAGCACTACGTCTGCGCCTAGTTTACCTGGTGCTTTAAGTAGCATTAAGCTCATGATGTCTGCGGCAACACAGGCAATCGCTTTTTTGTCTTGTACTTGTGCGATTAGGTCAGTAACGTCAACCACTTCACCTGATGTTGTTGGATACTGGAATAGCGCGCCAAAAATGTCGTGGTTAGCAGCGTCGCTAGCAGGACCTACTACTACTTCAAAACCAAACTGCTCAGCACGCGTTGATACTACGTCAATAGTTTGTACATGTACGTCGTCTGCAATAAAGAAGATGTTTGCTTTTTTCGCTTTAGATACACGTTTTGCAAGCGCCATTGCTTCTGCCGCTGCGGTTGATTCGTCAAGTAGTGATGCACTGGCTAAGTCTAGGCCGGTAATGTCCATAGTCAGCGTTTGGAAGTTAAGTAGTGATTCCAAGCGACCTTGCGCAATCTCTGGCTGATAAGGGGTGTAAGCCGTGTACCAACCCGGATTCTCAAGTACGTTACGTAGGATAACGTGAGGTACGTGCGTTGGGTGGTAGCCTTGACCGATATAAGATTTGAAAACCTTGTTTTTGCTTGCTACTGACTTCAGGTAGCTTAGGGTTTCCACTTCTGTGCGGCTTTCACCGATCTGTAAGCCCTCTTCTAAACGAATTGAAGCAGGCACAGTTTGACCGATCAGCTCTTCAACACTAGATACTCCAAGAGCGCTTAGCATCTCGCTCACCTGTGCTGGGCTTGGCCCGATATGGCGGCGGATAAAATCTTGCTTTTGCTCTAACTGTTCAAGAGATTTGGCGTTTGACATTAGTCCAGGTTCCTATGATCCAAATGAAAAAGGTGAATACTGTTTTTATCTAAATGAGATACCTTGGTAACGGCAGTATTCTAAAAACGTTGGCATGAGCTCGTCATACCGCGAGCAAGCACCCTTGCCCAAAAAGCAACAATAAAAGCCCCTAAAAAGGGGCTTTTATTACTATCAACAAATTAGTCTTCGTCGATTGAATTTGCGTAGCCTTCAGCGTCTAGTAGGTTATCTAGCTCAGACTCATCAGACGCTTTAATACGGAACAACCAACCGTCACCGTAAGCATCGTTGTTTACAGTTTCAGGCGCATCTTCTAGGTCTTCGTTTACCGCAATGATAGTACCGCCGATTGGTGCGTAGATGTCTGATGCTGCTTTTACAGACTCAGCAACTGCGCAGTCTTCACCCGCGTCAACTTCATCGTCTACTTCTGGTAATTCAACGAATACCATGTCGCCTAGAAGTTCTTGTGCGTGCTCAGTGATACCTACTGTGTACTCGCCATTGCCTTCAGCGCGAACCCACTCGTGTGAAGTAGCGTACTTTAACTCGCTAGGAATGTTGCTCATTTTTTTGTTCCTTTGGTCGGTTGCGATGTCACCCCGTGAGCGACATCAATGTTATTCTATTTATTATCTATAAAAACTAGATAATTGACTTGCCGTTACGAACGAAGCTTGGCTTAACTACTTTAACATCAACTAGCTTCTTACGCATTTCAACTTGTGCAGTCTCGCCAATTGAACGAGGTACACGCGCAAGCGCTACACTGAAGCCTAAAGTTGGTGAGAATGTACCAGAAGTAATAACACCTTCGCCACCTTCTACGATAACTTTAGAACCACCACGTAATACGCCTTTGCTTTCTAGGACTAAACCTACCAGCTTATCCGTGCTTTGCTCTGCACGTTGTTTAGTGATAGCTGCACGACCGATAAAGTCACGCTCCTCTGGCTCCCATGCAATTGTCCATGCCATGTTCGCTGCAAGTGGAGACACCGTCTCATCCATGTCTGAGCCGTAAAGGTTCATGCCCGCTTCTAAACGTAGCGTATCACGTGCACCTAGGCCAGCAGGACGCACACCTGCGTCTAATAATTTTTGCCATAAGTCCGCCGCACCATCGTTGTGTACTACGATCTCATAACCCTCTTCACCAGTGTAGCCAGTCGTTGCGATAAATAGGTCGCCAGCTTGCACACCAAAGAATGGCTTCATGCCTTCAACAGCCGCTTGTTGTTGTTCGTCTAGGATAGTTGCTGTTTTTGCTTTTGCATTTGGACCTTGTACCGCAATCATCGCGTACTCAGGACGCTCTGTTACTGCCACATCAAAATCTGCTGCTACTGCACCGATATGTGCAAGGTCTTTTTCGCGTGTTGCAGAGTTAACGACTAGGCGATATTGCGTTTCAGTGAAGAAGTAAATGATAAGGTCGTCAATTACACCGCCCAGCTCGTTTAGCATGCCTGTGTATAGCGCCTTACCAGCCACAGTAAGCTTAGCTACATCGTTTGCAACTAGCTTTTGTAAAAATGCCTTTGCGTCTACACCTTCGATATCAACAATCGTCATGTGTGAAACGTCAAACATGCCCGCATCTTGACGCACCGCATGGTGTTCTTCAATTTGTGAGCCATAATTGATTGGCATTTCCCAACCGTGGAAGTCTACCATTTTCGCGCCAGCTTCTAGGTGCTTCGCGTGTAGTACTGTTTTAGAAGTCATACTTATCCTTCACTTTTTTACTCAGCCGCCATCAGTTGGCGCTGAGGGGGTTATTGTTATCGCGCTTACGATAACTGCACGGAATTTATGAAACGAGTTTAAAACCAGCGTCAGTGAGCGTCGTTTGCCACTTATCTAACACAGCAGCTTGCGCAATCAACTGATACTGTTGCTGTTCGTCCACCAGCAAGGTCGTAATAAATACTTCACCGCTTTGCTTGCCATAGCAGGCATTTTTATCTGAGATCCTAAGGCCAGGCGTTAACGTAAAGTCACTGACTAAACGCTCAAACGCAAGCTCACCGCTTATGGTGGCGGCAACTAAATCATGACGGCGAACCAGTTCAATATCAAACTCGTCAGCATGGCTATCAATCAGTGTTGCCAGCTCAGCGGCTGCGCTTTCACTTACAACAAAACGGTAAGCCGTTTCACTAAAATAGTACACGGCGAAATTTTCGCCACTGTCTAGTTTACCTTGAAAACCCAAGCCAGGTGCCATTAACTTATTCAAGTTAAGTGCAAGAATTTGGCTTAAGAAAGGCGTGGTCTCAAAGCCGCTGAAATCGAGTACAACAACAGCATCAGTTGGCATGTAATGGTTTTGCGCCGGAACACTGCCCTGACGGTGCTTTGCAAAGATAATTGGCGTGACGCTCATGGCACTACCTTAGTGAAATTTCGATGAGCAAAAGTATAAGGATGCGCAAACTCAACAACAAATTGTATTTACTTATCAATTGATAAATAATATTAATGTACTTGGGTTTTATAAATTGCATTTCCTTATATGAAAAACTTATCAATTGATGGATTAAGAACGCTGGTCACTGTGGTTGATGTCGGTGGCTTTGCCAAGGCCGGTGAGTTGCTTGGTTTATCTCAGCCTGCTGTTAGCTTGCAAATCAAACGTTTAGAAGACATGCTAGGTTGCAAGCTGTTTAAAAAGCAGGGTCAAAGACAGGTATTGAATCAATATGGTGAGCTACTTTTGCCCCTAGCCAAACAAGTGTTGCAGCAGAATGATGCAATTATTCAGCAATTTACCTCTGAGAGTGTGACGGGCCGAGTGCGTTTAGGCATTCCCAGCGAATTTGCAGCACGGATCTTACCCTCAATTATTGGCGATTTCGTTTCTTTATATCCTGATGTTGCATTAGAAGTTAAATCAAGACTGAGTAAACACTTACTTTCCGTGGTAAGGCAAGATCAGTTTGATTTGGTGCTAGCGCTTAATGAGGAGCTGAGCTCGTCCAAATACCCAGTGTTTATGCAAGACCAGCTAGTCTGGGTTGGCGATTTATCGCTTGCGCAGCACTCTGTTGTCACTTTAGTCACCGCGCCGGAGGGCTGTATTTATCGCCGCCGTGCTATCGAGGCGCTGCAGCAAGCTGGATTACAATACCGGATTGTATATAGCAACGCCGACTTAACTGGCCTTACCGCCGCTTTAAAAGAGGGGCTCGGGATCACCGTGCTGGCCAAAAGCACTGTGCCAGCAGAGCTGCCTTATCAGACCCAAACTCAAATATTACCCGAACTCGGTCAAATCGGTATCAGCCTTGTCAAAAACACCCAAGAATCCGCCCACGCAGTTGATAAACTCGCTGAGTTTATTGCATTGAGGTTAGGTTAAAAGATCGCGATGTAAAATCGCTCCTACCAGCAGCATAAAACTTCTGTGGGGGCCGCTTTACGCGGCGATCTTTTTATTTACCGCCTATCGCTTCTTTGGCGAACAGGTGCTTGATTGGGCCGAGGTTGTCGACCAAGCTTAGGCCCACACCGCGCACTAGCTTTTTTAACGGGTGATTGCCTTCAAACAGCTCTTTAAGCCCTTGCATCATGGCAATATGCTTTTGAGCATCTGCTTTTCTGCTGCGCTCATATTGGCGCAGTATCCGAGTGCTGGCAAATTGCTCTTGCGGTGCTGATAACAAGGTGATCAAATAGGCAGCATCTTTTAGCCCTAAATTCATGCCAAGACCTGCAAGTGGGTGAATGGTATGTGCCGCATCGCCCATTAAAACGATCCGCCCTTGCACCCATTGTTTTGCATAACGCATGGTTAAAGGAAAAACATGTCTTTCGCTCACCAATTCACACACGCCACACTGCATATCAATTGCTGCACTTAGTGCTTTATTAAACGCCTCGGCCGGCATGGCTTGTAGCTGCTCTGCTTTATCCGGTGCGGTAGACCATACAAATGAATGAGTATATGGGTCATCAAGCGGCAAAAAGGCCAGCGGTCCATCAGGGAGGAACACTTGTCTTGCTGTTGCATCATGTGGCGCTGCGGTTTTTATCGTTGCAACCAGCGCATGGTGATCATAATCCCAATACGTGATTGGCATATTAAACTGCTGGCGAATAGCCGAACGTGCACCATCAGCCGCCACCACCAACTTGGCCATCACAGGTTCACCGGCCGCTAAGGTTAGCAACACATCGGTGTCTGTTTGATGCAAGCTTTGGTACTTTGTGTTCCACATCAGTTTGGCCGATTGCTGTGCTTCAAGTGCTGTTAACAACGCATAGCGAATAGCGTCGTTTTCAATGATGTGACCAAGCTCAGGTAAGTCTAGCGATTCGTTGTCAAAGGCGATTTTACCAAAGCTGTCTTTATCGCGTACATCCATACGAGTATATGCAGCGGCGCGCTGCGCTTTAATATCAGGCCAAACGCCCAAGCGCTCAAATAAAGCCTGACTTGCTGCGCTTATTGCGCTTACGCGTGCGCTGTATTCTTGTGCCAATGGTGTTGGTTTTTCACCACTGTCTAGCACTAATACCGAGATATTTTGCTGCGCAAGCCCTAGCGCCAGCGTTAAACCAACACATCCACCACCAACAATACAAACTTGAACTTGTTGCATGCCAACTCCTTTATCCTTTATATCCCATCAATTGTTTAGCCAACGGCGCTCTTGCTGTTTTGGACAGCGCCATGGTAAGTAGACCTAAACTACGGCCTAAGGCTAAGGTTCTTGATGAGTTTGAAAATAGTCGAACGAGCGCATCGGTTAATGTCATCACCGTATTAATATCTTGCGCTCGCGCCTGTTGATAAGCACGCGTAAATTGAAAACTTCCCCACTCATCAAGCGCATTCGCCTGACATTGTGAGGTTAGGACTTGAATATCTCGTAGACCTAAATTAAAGCCTTGCCCTGCAATGGGATGGATGGCATGCGCCGCATTGCCAATCACCACCACCCGATGATGAGTGAGTTGCTCTACTCGTCCGAGCACTAGCGGATAACTGGCTCGCATGCCCACTTGGACAAAGCGCCCAGCGCGATATCCAAAGGCTTGCTGCAATGCAGCTAAAAACTCGTGTGCTGCCATCGCTTCAAACTCACTGAGGTGCTCATTTGGCATACACCACACCAGTGAATAGCGATTATCACTCATTGGCAGCAGCGCCATTGGTCCATGCTCAGTAAAGCGTTCAAATGCCTGACCACGATGTGCCGTGTCGATTTGCACATTGGCAATCAATGCACCTTGCTCGTAGCCTATGCTATCAAAGCCAATATTGAGCTTAGCCCGCGTAGGAGATTGTGCGCCATCCGCAACAACCAGTAATCGACTTTGTAATTGCTCACCATTATCGAGGGTCAGTTCAACCTGCTCTGGTTGTTGATGTATATGCGCCACTTGGTTTGGGCAAAACAGTGCAATATCAAGGCTGCTCAACTGCTCGTGTAAAAAGCAACCATAGGGATTGACTTCAACCACATAGCCTAACGCTTTTTGATTGTAGTCATCGGGATTGATCCACGCTTTACCAAAGTGACCTCTGTCAGAAACATTCACTTGTGTGATTGGCTCAACGTATTGCCACTCGGGATTAAATAGATTTAGCTCGCCCAAAAATGCGACTGACTGCGCAGCAAGCGCAATACTACGGTCGTCAAAACTTGGATGCTGCTTGCCTTTTGGCGCAAAGGCTTCAATAACCGCAATCTTTGCCTGCGGAGAGACTTTTTTTATGGCGATGGCGGCGCTGGCTCCCGCCATACCCCCACCAACCACGACGACATCAAACTGTTGCACGCAAAGTGTCCACTAGTTATTCATTAATGCTTCTATTTCTGAGATGGTTTTTGGCACCAGTTCAGTTAAGTTTTCATAACCGGAATCTGTAACCAACAAATCATCTTCGATACGAATGCCAATTCCTTTATACTCATCAGGAACTTGCGCATCTTCGTCAAAATACAGGCCCGGCTCAATGGTAAGTACCATACCTGGTTCAAATGGGCGATCTGCTTCATCTAACTTGTATTCACCGACATCGTGAACATCAAGACCCAGCCAATGACCTAAACCATGCATGTAAAATGCTTTGCATGCCTGTGCCTCTACAAGTTCATTAACGTCGCCCGCAAGAATGCCTAAATTCACTAGCCCTTGGGTCAATACGGTCATCGCCACTTGATTGGCTTTGACTAATGTACCACCCGGTTTTACTTCACCAAAGGCCGCATGTTGCGCCGCCAATACCAACTCATAAATCTTGCGCTGCGCATCAGTAAACTGGCCATTTACTGGGAAAGTACGAGTTATATCAGCCGCATAGCCTTCCAGTTCACAACCCGAATCAATCAGTACCAAGTCGCCGTCTTGTAGCGCGTCACAGTTGTCGGTGTAGTGTAAAATCGTTGCATTGATACCGCTACCAACAATGGTGCCATAGGCTGGGTGACGCGCACCGTTCATTGCATAATGATGATGAATTTCGGCTTCAAGCTGGTATTCCGTCGCACCCGGCTTTGCAAACTGCATGGCCCGTTTGTGCGCCTCAGCACTAATTCTGCCCGCTTCGCGCATAATTTCGATTTCAGCATCCGACTTAAATAAGCGCATTTCATGGACGAGTGGACGAATATCTTTGATGATCTCAGGGGCACGATAGCCCTTTTTCGGTGCGCCACGCAATGTACTTAGTAACTGCCAAACCTTATCATCAAAGGCGCTGTACGTGCCTTGGCCGTAGAATAATACCTTGCGACCATTCACGAGATTTAATAGCTCGTCGTCTAAGTCACTCAGCGCAAAGGTCTGGTCGAGTTCAAGTTGCGACTTAGCTTGCTCATAGCCCATACGGCGACCATGCCAAATCTCAGCAACCTTATCTTTATTACGACAAAACAGCGTAGACTGCGCATTGCCGTCCCTATCTTTCGTGAGCACCAAAACCGCATCCGGCTCTTTAAATCCAGTAAGATAAAAAAAGTCGCTATCTTGGCGAAATGGAAATTCAGTGTCGCGGCTACGGGTTAACTCTACGGCCGCAGGAATAATCGCGACGGCGTTGTTATCAAGTGCTGCAATAAGACGCGCACGGCGTGCTACAAACTCGCTGTTTTTTATCATAATTAATGTATCGTCTTTGATGTGCTAACGGACTGGGGTTCTTTACCCATCTCGGCAAAGCATAACAGTGTAGAAACACGCACATATTCTACCACTTCGAGCAGTGCTTCTTTATCGTCATTGCTGTCTTCAAAACCAGTATCAAGCTTAGTTATTTCGCTAAAGTCGTTAATCACTTCTTTAACATCTGCAGATAACTTACCGTAATCTTTTTGCTTTAAACCAAAGCCTAGTAAAAAGCCGGATACCCAAGCAATCAGTGCGTTAGCTTGGTCGTGTAATGATTCGTCTTCCGGCGGTAAATATAATTCAAACTGGAACTCACCGTCGTTGAAGTGCTCAGCAACTTGCTTATACAAATCGATGCAAAACTCTCTAATTGGCGCTGAAAACTTTTGACCGTCGTTAAATACGTCGCTCAATAGTCCCAAATACTCTGAATCTTCGATATTTAGACCACAAGCCAATAGCCCAGAAATGGTGCCGTGAACTTCGGCAGGGGCAATAAATAGTTCGTGTTTTTCTAATAGCAATTGAGCTTGCTGGTAGTCTTTGAATTCGTTCATAAATACATTCCCAAGCAATTGATACTCCAATGCTACCACCGCAGCCTTTGCAACTCCAACGAATTGTATGATCAACCTCAAGGCTGCTTTAGATTTCACCAATTTGGTAAAAACAATATTGCGAATGAATGGGTTTATGAGAGATGAAGGGATTGAAGAGCAAATCCACAACCCCGCTAAGCGAGCTGGATTGGTTTTATTTACCGCTCGCCTTGATTTCGATAAGTTCAGACAGCGTTTCTGGATTTTGCGCCATAGACATGGATAATTGCTGCCCCAGAGCCATCATACTTTGACTTTGTGATACCGAAACAGATATCGCAAGTGACTCCATTCCATTGGCAAAGTCATTTACAGCCGTTTGAATTTCAGCAGGTAACATCATCATTTGCAGTTGCTGGGCAACAATCGCCTGAAAGTCAGCCTTGCTCATGCCCTGCTGAGCAATTTCAGACTCAAGTAATTGAGGTAAGCCGCCAGCATTATCAATATGAATGCTAAGGGACTTTAACTCAAGAGACTGCATTGCCGTCATCATCTGCGATTGTGCTTGAAGCTCTTGCTCAAGGTTCGGTGTATCACCTTGAATTTTTGATGCTGCCAATGAAGCATCCATAAAGGCCTTACTGTTTCCAAACGCAGCATTAAAAGAAGTCTTCACAATGCCTTCTGCAAAAGATGCGAATGTAAACTCACTGGCGCCAGATGCCTCATCATAGGCAAGACTTGTATTCAAATGGTACGTTGCATTCACCAGCTCCGGCGACATCCCTTGGGTAAACTCTTCAGCTTCTTTTGCTAATTTCAAACCAACTAGATCAAGCTCGGTATAAGGGCTAATTTTGTCCTGCTCGTAACCTACAACATTGAGCTTATCGATGGTAAATAGTGCTATATTTTCATCGGGTTGTGAAATTATTAAGTCGGTGATTTCTACTCCACGGGTAAATAAATCAACAGAGCTGTTTGCAAAACTCACTGTAAGGCCACTGTCTTGTTCGAAGCTTTCTATTTGCTTGGTGATTTCTTGTTTCACTTGCTCATTTACATAGTAGTTGGCACCAACATACCCTGCGCCCGCTAGTACCACAACGGCAACCGCTAATGTGGACTTATTCATATTTCACTCCATTATTTAAAAAAGTGCCTCAAGCGCTTCGCTGAGGCTAGAGACGGCAACAATTTCCATCCCCTCAATATTCTCTTTTGGTTTATTTGCTTTTGGTACAATCGCTCTTGTAAATCCATGCTTGGACGCTTCACGCAATCGCTCTTGCCCACTAGGCACCGGTCGGATCTCCCCCCCAAGACCCACCTCGCCAAATACCACCAGCTGTCTGTCTAAGGTTTGGTTTTTAAAGCTTGAAACCAGCGCAGCTATCAAGGCTAAATCGGCACTGGTTTCAGTCACTTTGACACCACCTACAACGTTTACAAACACATCTTGATCCGACACCTGTAAACCGCCGTGGCGATGCAATACCGCAAGTAACATGGCCAAACGATTTTGCTCCAAACCAACGGTGACGCGACGCGGGTTAGCTAGCTGTGAGTAGTCGACTAGCGCTTGGACTTCCACAAGGAGTGGCCGTGTGCCTTCCCAAATAACCATAACTAATGAGCCTGGTGTTTGCGCTTCGCCACGGTTTAAGAAAATAGCCGAAGGATTGTTTACTTCCTTTAAGCCTTGGCTTGTCATCGCAAACACACCCAATTCGTTTACAGCACCAAAACGGTTTTTATTGCCACGCAAGGTTCTAAAGCGGCTGTCCGCACTGCCTTCCAGTAAAATAGAGCAATCTATACAGTGCTCCAGCACCTTAGGGCCGGCCAGTGTACCATCTTTAGTTACATGCCCCACCATAATAATGGCAACTTGGTTGGTTTTGGCAAAACGCGTCAAATAAGCAGCACTTTCACGCACTTGAGAAACTGACCCCGGTGCCGATTGGATATCACTCATGTGCATAACTTGAATTGAATCAATAACCATGATGCTTGGCTTTTCACGAAGCGCGAGCTGGCAAATTGTTTCAACGTTGGTTTCTGCGAGTGTTTTTAACTTATTTGTCGGTAGCCCCAATCGTGTCGCGCGCATGGCAACTTGTTGCAGTGACTCTTCACCCGTGACATACAAAGTGTTCATGGTTTCAGCAAGGCGACACATGGTTTGCAGCAACACCGTACTCTTACCAGCACCGGGACTACCACCTATTAATATTGCACTTCCCGGCACAACACCACCACCAAGGACACGGTCAAACTCTTTAAATCCCGTAGAAAATCGTGGTAACTGCTCTAGGTTAACTTCATCTAAGGTTTGTACTTTAGCTTCAACCAGCCCAGCATAACCCGACGTTGAACCACCTTGAGGAACCGACTTTGCTGACGGAACGCGAAATTCCGTTACGGTATTCCACGCCTTACACTCCGAGCACTGACCTTGCCAACGCGCGAATTCGGCACCACAATCGCTACATACAAATGCTGTTTTCTTTTTTGCCATAAATTACAGGTATATATCTTGCTTAAACACAATAATAGGTTAAGAATAAACTAATAAAGCGCCAATGTTGACATAATATTGGCGGTGACCCAACTGGTCACATAAAATGAGCGCGTGTAAAACTGTTTATGCCTGAAGATAGATTACAAAAATATCAAAGCTTAATTGAGGATTTAAAACTGGATCTTGGCGATCCGGCTTTTGATCGCATATTTAAGCAACGAACTGCGGACTTATCTAAGCCAGACCAATTTCTGTTAAAAATGGAAATGTCGCGGCTGTCTCAGCCCGTGGCACGATTTATTGACCTCAGAGGACAAGTCGCAGGCCAAGTTAAGCCTTACGAATACGAAGGTAAACAGCACTTTATGGACGACTTGGCAATCGAAGTATTCGAACGGGAAGTCGCTAAACACGGGGGTTATACTCTTGCAGTTTACGAGTCTGTAATGAGTACCGACAATAATTATAAGGTCATGCAAAAGCAGGCCCAAGCGCGCGAAGAAGAAGTAGAGAAGGACGCGGAGAATCATAACTACACTAAACTCATTCGTTTCGCGTCATACGAAAGTCGCTCCGAAGAGCGCATGAATTACTCCATTAAAATAACGGTGGAATTGGCAAAAAATCGCCCTAAGGTTTCCGCCACCACCTCCGATATTTCCCTCAGCGGCGCTAAAATAAAATTACCGACCAATCAGCAAGTCGATCCTGGACAAATTATTTCGATCCGCTTAGTGGGTCTCGAGCAAGACTTTGAACTTGGCTTGAAAGAAGGTATTCAGTATGAAGTCGTCGCCGTAGAACCGGGTACGATTGAATATAATCAAGTTCGCTTAAAACGTACATTTATCGAGAAAAACCAAGGGTTTGATGACTTTTTAAATAGCTTTATTCACGGTAACAAGCGCCGTTATAAAATAAATCTCGACAACACTCTGGATGCCGTTGTTTGTAAGGGCTATGAACAATACTATCTACCACGGGTCTGCTCTTTGTTTGTTTTCATCAGTGAGAAACAAAAACAACTTTATCCAAGTATGGCGCTCACCAACGAAAATAACGCTTACATCAATTACTACTTTGAGGACGAAAGAAAGCAATCAAGCCTTTATTCCGTCTTCAACCAAAAACGAATTCAGCGACTGCTCGCGCTTTCTGGCGCGGTAAAAGAAGCGGTATGCCATGTGTTTACTCACTCTAGTCAAGGTAAAATGTACTTTTACTCAGCCTTTGACTTTGAACTGGAAGAAATGCAGCAGCTAAACGATCTGTTCTTTGCCTTTGGCAGCCAAAAAGACAGCTGGCGCACGTTTAAAGTTCAGCTGATGCCAAGTCACCATGAAGATGCTTTTATCCCACTTTCGCTTCCTGCCAGTGCAGGAAAAAATGTCGAAAAGCTAAATAAACGCCCCACGCCCAGGGTGCAAGGCTTTATACAAGACGTAAAATATCTTATGTTACTGACAGATATAGGAAGCCCTTCTATCACTGAGCGATTCCAACGTCTGAGTTATGAACAAAGCTTAGTTAATCAGTTAAAAAAGTTTGGCCACGGTAAATCAGCCACCCCTCCTCCACTTGAGGTAGTTGCGTTAGAATACGTTAACTTGCGTGCACACAGGCGCTATCTTTATAAAACCAATGTCGTTGCCCACATTGATGGTCAAGGAACGCTTAACTGTGTTACTCGTGATTTTTCTGTCATGGGTTTACAAATCGAGTGCGGCCAAGAAATGCCGCTGAATAAAGGTGACTCAGTACACTTGGACTTAGTTGATTTGCAAAAATTGACGAAGCAGCATAATTTAACCAACTTACGCTATGAAGTGATGATGGTAAATAAAACTAAGACTATCATTAACTTAAAAGTACAAAAGATAGGTCAGCTGGATCATTCAGCCATGGGGTTTTTTAAAGTACTTATTGAGAACAATAAAGATAAGCTAGTTGCTTGTGATGAAGCACCAAAAGTACCTGGGCTATCACTGGCACTGCGTAACATGGTGACTAAATCCGTTTGTCAGTTTCCACTTTATTTACATAAAGAAACCTCACATAATGCGGTGGGAGCAATTGGACAAGGGCTTTACCCAACCTCCCTTCACCACTTATTGCATTCGTTTAGTGATAATGACGATAACACGTTGGACGCCAAGGCAATTTTCCCCGAGCGCTTTGTCGAAGAAAAGTTAACAGAAATTCTAAAGACGAAATCGCGACAAGATAAACCGCTTAAATACTTGGTGTTTATTAAGTTTAATCCAAACCAAACCAATCAACATGAGGCGGTTGGTGCGCAAGTTATCGCTCATGAGGAGTCGATTGATAGCTTGTACTTGTATGCTAAAAAAGCGCTACGCAACGATTTACTCTTCGTCTATCAGCTTTATGTGTCGAAAACCGGCCGCCCAGACATGGATTACCTTGCTAATGAGCTGCGCTATGTAAGCCACTATGCAATCCACAAAGCAAAAGATCTAGAAGAAGCGCTTTGGTCAGTAACTGGGGTGTGTGATTTGATAGACGTTACGGATTATGTGATTCAAAATATGGGTTTTGACGGGCCGCTTATTACCAAAATGGAAGAGCAGAAAAAACGCTGGTTAGAGACCAACTTCAAGCACTGATGTCAACAGCTCCATATACGCTTACGGTATATGGAGCATTGTTATATATAAAGGTGTGATTTGCAGCTTAGGTTACTTACTCAACCCACCCAAATAGAGTCAGCACAGCAATAATCACGAGATAAAACAAAATATTACGCTTCACAAGGCGCATCATACAGCTTGCTTCAAAGGTACAGCCTAAAAACTGCTGTTCAATTTGCTCAGCCGCAAGCGCAGTACTTGTGACAATTTGACGATTAGTAGTTTTAAAATCTAGCACATACTTCAACCAACTTGATGTACCTTTACTAAAGTTACCTATGATCAAAAAACCGAAGCTTGCGATCCGAGCAGGGATCCAATTTAACCAGTAAAATAACCGACAAAACTGCTCAAACACGTGGTCTAGCGGCGGATTTTCTTGCTCATGATGCCAATGCACAATTTGTCTTACCATCGCATATAGCACAGCGCCCGGCGCGCCGAGTGCCACAAACCAAAAAATAACTCCGCAGTAGTGCTGAAAGTTGATCCACGAAAGCGTCTGACCAAACGTCTCGCCGCCCGGCTCATCTTCTAATTTGTCTTGCCCCATTTGTAACGCGTAAAGCGTGGCGGCTTCGTTATCACCTCTGGTCAGTGCATTCAAATAGCCCTTATAAAGCTTGCGATATTTTGCACAGCCAAAACAGACTAAGAGCACACAGATATTGATCGCAAACTGCCAAAACACAAAGTCACTTAGACTGTAAATAAAAGCAACGGCCAATGCGGGAATAACTAACCAAAGCATCACACCGAAATGCGAGCCCAACATTGCACTTGGCTGAGTCCAAGATTTGGTTTTCGCGTAGTAACTTTGCAGGTAATAGTCGACTTGCCAGTAATCCGCCCGCGCGCCAAGTCGTTCAATAATAAGCGCGATGATGATAGAAATTAAGATCATGCTTGCCTAGCTCTCTTGGTTATTTAACAAGGTAAAATAATGCTGCCAATCAAATGCAGCTCCAGGATCTGTCTTTCGTCCTGGAGCAATATCATTGTGCCCTACAATACGATCATTCGTCAGTTTTGGATAGTGCTGCTGCAGCCAACACGTTGTTTTTACTAAACTCGCATATTGCGCTTCGGTATATGGCGTGGTGTCTGTCCCCTCCATTTCAATACCAATTGCAAAGTCATTGCAGCGAGTTCGACCTTGCCACTGCGACACGCCCGCATGCCATGCCCGCTCAACAAAGGGAACGTATTGGGTGATGCTACCGTCACGACGTATAACACAGTGCGCCGACACCCTAACTCCCTCTAAGTCAGAAAAGGTCGGATGCGCACCACAGTCCAGCGTACCCATAAATAAGTCTTCCACATACGGTGTGCCAAAACACCCTGCGGGTAACGAGATATTATGAATAACCAGTAAATCTATCTCGCACGCTTGCGGTCTTGCATCGTAATGCGGGGATTGCTTGTGTTTAGCAAAAGGTAGCCAATTCAAAGTATTAGTTCCAAGCCTTGGTTTAGATTCGATTATAAAGACAAAATAAGACAAAAGGTAGGGATGGGTTTATGTGTATTGTAACGATATCAAATCACAGCAAGCAACACCTAACCGTAGCAGCGGGTTTACCCCGCGACCTCCGTTTTAGCCGTCAACTCATTCTTTACACACAAGGCTTCGCATTTCAAATACACTTTCGCGACATAAAGTCGCTGCTACAAAACACACATAGGTTCAACGTCAAATCACTGCAAACAACGCATACACGTAGCAGCGGGTTTACCCCGCGAAATAAAAGCCACTCCGTCAAATTTCGTGAATTCTCCTCCATCAATTGTACTCCTAGGCAAACGCGCGTAAAATTCGGCCATTGCAGAAAAAGTGAAAAGACAACCTATGATTGACCAAAACCTTATCAGCCAATTGGTAAAGCAGGCGCTAGACGAAGACCTTAATTATCAAACACCAAACGAAGGTGATATTACCGCAGCCCTCATCCCAGAAACGCAGCAAGCAAATGCCTATGTGATCACAAGGGAAGATTGTGTGTTCGTTGGCAAAGCGTTAATCGAGGAAGTTTTTCAGCAAGTCGACCCAAGTGTTAGCGTCAACGTACTTGTGAACGACGGCGACTTTGTTGCCGCTAACACCCGCTTGTTTACCGCAAGTGGTTCAGCCAGAGCGATTCTAACCGCTGAGCGCACGGCGCTTAACTTTGTACAGACACTATCGGGTACGGCAACCACCACAGCAAAATATGTTGAGGTGTTAAGTGGTACGCAAACTAAATTGCTAGATACACGTAAAACCATCCCAGGATTAAGAGCGCTACAAAAATACGCCGTTAAATGTGGCGGTGGTAAAAATCATAGAATTGGCCTCTTCGACGCGTATCTTATTAAAGAAAACCACATTGCAGCCTGTGGTAGTATCGCCAAAGCCGTTGCGACCGCGCGCAATAATCATCCGGACAAGCCAGTAGAAGTTGAAGTAGAAAATCTGGGCGAATTACAACAAGCCTTGGATGCGGGCAGCGATATTATTATGCTGGACAACTTCAGTGTGAGTGAAATTCAACAAGCGGTTGAAATCACGCAAGGTAAAGCCAAGCTGGAAGTCTCTGGTAATATGACCATTGAAATTTTGACGACTTACGCACAAGCCGGTGTTGATTTTATTTCAAGCGGCGCACTGACCAAGCATGTACAAAGCATCGACCTTTCGATGCGCTTTGAATAGTGTAAAGTGCTAGACAACTACCTCCCCTTCTTATACATACAAAAGGGCTTTGATTAAGCCCTTTTGTTTTTCTGAGTTGTTTAATGTGACGTTCAAGCTATCAATGCGACACTGCCAGTAATGGTTCAACTTTCTGTAAACAAAATCGCTACCATAAACGGAGTATTCTGCGCTTCCCCGTAATCCTCCGTAATAGATAAAGTTTTCTATTTCGTTGACAAACCTACTTAAAACTCGTTAAATACGACAAAAGAACTAGAGTGTAACAAGATCTTAATGTTCGGTAACGATTGATTCCGTTTACTTTTTGAACCGATATTAGTGAAACTTGCGCTATCGCAAGAGAATCAATAATTTATTATTAAAATTTGATTGTAGGGATCAGCGTTTACTATTAAAGTAAATGTTAATTGTGATCGCTAAAACTAAATCGGTGCTACACTCATAGTTGATTAGGGAACGGTCACAAACTTAACGGGCTTAGTTTTCAAGATGTTTGAATGATAAACTTGCTTCACCTTCTTGGGCGCCGTTAAGTCAATTTGAGCACACCAGTTTGTTGATTCGATGGATTGGTAATTATTGCAAAGGTTTTAATAAACGCTTAACTTAAACCTATTATGGTTAAGACACTTAAAATTTAGGAGACACATCATGACTCAAAAACAACAGGGTGGTTTTACCCTAATCGAACTAATGATTGTAGTTGCAATCATCGGCATTCTAGCTGCGGTAGCTTTACCTCAGTATCAGGATTATGTAGCAAGAGGGCAAGCTTCAGAAGCTCCAGCACTTTCAGGTAGTGCGAAAACCGCTATCGCTGAATTTCACCAACAGACTGGTGGATATCCGACAGCCGACACAGCTCCTGCCGTTGCGGATCTTGCAGCGACAGGTTCATATGGCTCTTTAGCAGTGACTGCTGGTACTGGTGTTATAATTTACACATTTAACGCGACAGGTGTAGCGACAGAGTTAAGAGAGAAAAAGATTACTTTTACTCCGAATATTGCAGGAAACTCTTTCCGTTGGACCTGTACTACCGATATTGTCGACCTAGCTTTAGCTCCAAAAGGCTGTACGAAAGCATAAAACTTACTTAAGTATCAATGTAATTTTATATCAAATTGATAGAGTAATACACATTATAAGTAGAGAGGTGGTCATTTCCTCTCTACTGCTTTAAAGAACAGAAACTATGTCTAAGAAATCAGGTTACAGCTCTCCCGAATTGGATACCTTTGTTTGGTCCGGTGTAAACAATCGAGGGAAGAAGCTTGAAGGCGAAATGACCGGGCAGAGTATTGCGTTAGTTAAAGCTCAATTACGTAAACAAGGTATCACTCCTTCAAAAGTAAAAAGAAAGCCGAAGCCATTATTCGGTTTTTCTGGTACACAAAAAATCACATCGTCAGATATCGCCACAACAACTCGTCAAATAGCGACCATGTTGATGGCAGGTGTGTCTTTAGTACAAACCTTAGAAATGATTTCTCGAGGCATCAAGAATAAAAGCTTATCTAAGCTGATTAGCCATATTGCTGATGAAGTAAAAGCAGGTCAACCTCTTGCTAAATCTCTAAGAGCTTATCCTAGATATTTTGATGAACTCTATTGTGACCTTGTCCATTCAGGTGAACAGTCTGGTGCGCTTGATACCATATTTGACCGCATCGCGCTTTATAAAGAAAAAACTGAAGCGCTTAAGTCTAAGATTAAAAAGGCGCTTTTCTACCCCATTGCCGTAGTGGCTGTAGCACTCATAGTAACTGGTATTTTGCTTATTTTCGTTGTACCCCAGTTTCAAGATATCTTTGCTGGTTTTGGCGCCGAGCTCCCAGCCTTTACGCTTATGGTTATCGCGATTTCCGAGTTTATGCAGGAATACTGGTGGGTATTTGTGCTTGGTATTGGTCTTTTTGGTTATACCTATAAAGAAATGCTTATTCGCAGCCCTGCTGTAAAACACTTTAATGACAGAATGATACTTAAACTTCCAGTTGTCGGTGAAATTTTGAAAAAAGCGGCGGTAGCCCGTTATGCTCGCACGCTTTCGACTACCTTTGCAGCAGGTGTACCGCTTGGTGATGCGCTCGATTCTGCCGCAGGTGCATCGGGTAATATTATTTATAAAAATGCAATTACTGAGATTAAAGCAGAGGTCAACTCGGGTAACCAAATGCACTGGGCAATGCATAACACCAAAGTCTTCCCTGATATGGTGGTGCAAATGGTGTCTATTGGTGAAGAATCGGGCTCTCTAGATGGTATGCTAGCAAAAGTTGCGAACATTTATGAACAAGAAGTCGATGATGCGGTAGATGGCCTTTCTAGCCTATTAGAACCACTCATTATGGTGGTACTCGGCGTCCTGATCGGTGGCCTTATTATTGCCATGTATTTACCGATATTCCAACTTGGCTCTGTTATTTAATTTTGTTCACAAAATTACACTATTTAGAGGTACAGTGCTGTGCCTCTAAATAGTGCTGTGTGGTAAACTGCAAAAACCGATACCGAGCATGCCTCGAAAATTTAAACAAAAAATATAAGCAAGCGCACAACCTATGCAAGATATTATCAACTTGATGCAAACCCAGTTATGGTATTGGTTACTTACCGTCGGACTCGTTAGTCTTTGCATCGGCAGCTTTCTCAATGTGGTTATTCTTCGCTTACCTAAAATGATGAAGCAGAGCTGGCAATCAGAATGTCGCGTATTGCTCGCTGATGAGCTACCAAAACAAACCGCTGAAGCCCCAGTGTTTAATTTAATTAAACCAAATTCTCATTGCCCAAGCTGCAAAACACCAATTAAAGCGTGGCAAAACATCCCACTGATCAGCTGGCTGTTATTAAGAGGCAGATGCAACCACTGCAACGCGTCAATCTCTGTACGCTATCCTTTGATAGAGCTAACAACCGCCCTACTCTCCACATGGGTTGCGTGGCACTTTGGTGCCACTTTAGAAGCCACTCTGTATATTTTGATTACTTGGGTATTAGTTGCACTTACCGTCATTGATATCGACGAAATGTTGCTGCCCGATCAGTTAACACTACCAACTTTATGGTTAGTACTGGTTGCCAGTTGTTTTGGTGTTGGCATCGAACCCAATAGCGCCATTATTGGTGCAGCAGTTGGATATTTAAGTTTATGGAGTGTGTATTGGCTGTTTAAATTACTCACAGGTAAAGAAGGCATTGGCTATGGCGACTTTAAACTGTTAGCTATATTTGGTGCATTGATGGGCTGGGAAGCAATTCTAACTATAGTGCTACTTTCAAGCCTGGTCGGCGCAATTATTGGTAGCATCCAATTAAGTGTTCAAGGCCGAGATAAAGCCACACCTATTCCGTTTGGTCCTTACTTAGCCATTGCAGGCTGGATCACCCTAATGTATGGCGAGCAGCTGCAGCTGTGGTACGTAAACCTAATAACGTAAAGTAAGACAATGCTAAAAACGAAGAATTGGATTTTAGGAGTAACTGGCGGTATTGGAGCGGGTAAAACGGCGATCACTAATCACTTACAGAAAAAAGGGATAGTGGTTGTTGACGCCGATATCGTTGCACGAGAAGTAATCGCGCTAGGCAGCACTGGGCTGCAAGCGATTGCTGATGAGTTTGGCAGTGCCATTTTACAGCCGGACGGCAATTTAGACAGGGCCAAGTTAAGAGCCATTATTTTTGCTGATGCAGCTAAAAAACAGTGGCTTAATGACCTACTTCACCCGCTAATCCGTCATGAAATACTCGCGCAGTTAAACTCAGCACAAAGCGATTACGTGGTTTTAGCGGCCCCTTTGCTGTTCGAAAATGGCTTAGAGCGCTATTGCGATGCCACTTTACTTGTCGATGTCGCTGTTGATACGCAAATCGCGAGAACAACCAGCCGAGATTCGGTAGATGCCGCGCAAGTAAGCCGTATTATCGAGTCGCAGTTACCGCGCTCAGATAAACAAGCAAAAGCGGACTACATACTAGACAACGACCGGCCACTACTTGAAAGCCTGCAACAGGTAGATAGGTTACACAAAGAATTTCTTAAACTAGCACAAGTGAAAATAAGTCTAAATAATTAGGCTAGACTTGGCTGTAAAACTTAATCTACACTCATTGTGAAAACTTGGCATTTTTCCAACTTAATGATAAATATTGAATATGCATTCAATGTGAAGGCAAAGAGGTACTATGGAACATCATTCCCCGCTACTGCGTAAATTTATTACCCTAGGGCGAGTCACTGCTGAGCAAATAAAGTCTCGCCAGTCAGAAGCAAACACCACTGCCGAGTTGATTTGCTTAAGTTCAGGAATGAGCTCCAAAGAGCTAGCTGAAGAATGCCTAGACTTATTCAAGGTGCCATTTTTTAATCTTGATCACTTTAACGTTAGTGAAATTCCGCCGGCGCTAGTCAAAGAAAAGCTGATCCGTAAGCACCATATTTTACCACTGGTACAAAAAGGTAGAAAACTCTACGTAGCGGCTTCCGATCCGACTGATTTTGGCGCATTTGAAAATTTTGAGTTTAGTACTGGATTACAGTGTGAAGTACTGGTAGCCGACTACAAAAAACTCGAAGCAAAGATTGATCAGCTGTTTGATGCAACGGGCGGCCTCTCGATTTCTGAAGAGGAGTTTAAAGAATTTGCCGATTTAGAAGTCGATGACGAGCCTAAACAGCAAACCACCAACGAAGATAAAGACGATGCGCCAATCATCGTTTATATCAATAAAATTTTAATGGATGCGATAAAAAAAGGTGCGTCGGATCTGCACTTTGAGCCTTACGAAAAAAAATACCGCGTGCGCTTTCGTATCGACGGCCTATTGCATGAAATGGCAAGCCCACCAAACACACTCGCGACGCGCCTCGCCGCCCGTATTAAAGTGATGGCGCACTTAGACATAGCGGAAAAACGTAAACCACAAGATGGTCGCATTAAACTAAAAATTTCCGAACGCAAAAGTATCGATTTTCGTGTGAGTACACTGCCTACCATGTGGGGCGAGAAGATCGTAATGCGTATTCTAGATTCGTCCAGCGCCATGCTCGGCATTGACGTGCTAGGTTATGAGCCTGAGCAAAAGCAACTTTACCTCGACGCACTAGAGCAGCCTCAAGGCATGATTTTGGTAACCGGCCCAACGGGCTCTGGTAAAACAGTGTCACTTTACACTGGCTTGAACATTCTTAATCAGCCAGAGCGCAATATCAGCACCGCGGAAGACCCTGTAGAAATAAACCTTGAGGGTATTAACCAAGTACAAATCAATACCAAAGCGGATATGACTTTCGCCAATGCCTTGAGAGCATTCTTGCGTCAGGATCCGGATGTGGTGATGGTTGGTGAGATCCGTGACCTTGAAACTGCTGAGATCTCAATAAAAGCTGCCCAAACCGGTCACTTAGTATTGAGTACGCTGCACACCAACTCTGCCCCTGAAACGCTCACCCGCCTATTAAACATGGGCGTGCCGGCATACAACGTAGCAAGCTCGGTGAGCCTGATTATCGCCCAGCGACTCGCAAGACGCCTTTGCCCTAAATGTAAAACACCTGAAACGCTGCCGGAAGAAGCTTTGCTAGGACAAGGCTTTACTGCCGAGCAAATTAAAGAGATTACCCTTTTTGCGCCTAAAGGCTGTGAACACTGCACCGACGGTTACAAAGGCCGTGTGGGTATTTATGAAGTGGTAAAGATCACGCCGGAGCTTTCGCATCTGATCATGGAAGGGGGTAATTCTCTTGAGATTGCCGAAAAAGCGGAGCAGTTAGGTTTTGATAACTTACGTAAGTCTGGCCTGAAAAAAGCCGCCGCAGGCGTAACATCGCTTACAGAAATCAACCGTGTGACGAGTTATTAAGGCAGATTGATTAAGAAAAAAGATCGCGATGTAAAATCGCTCCTACAACCAAGCTCCCCCCGTGTGGGAGCCGCTTTA
>NZ_PNDS01000064.1 GCF_005886535.1 Pseudoalteromonas sp. S2755 | reverse complement strand
CCACCAATATCTGGTACATGAACTTCTTTCACTTCTGTTTGACCTGAAGTGCTGGCTTCTGGCTTGGCTTCTTCCGCTGGCTGTTCTGCAGCTGTTTCTTCACCTGCTGCTTCAAAAACCATAATCAAAGAACCAGTCGAGACTTTATCGCCTTCGGCTATTTTGATTTCTTTCACCGTACCTGCCACAGAGGCAGGTACTTCCATTGATGCTTTGTCGCCTTCAACCGTGATAAGCGATTGCTCTTCTGCAACCGTGTCACCTACGCTTACTAGGATCTCGGTTACTTCAACCTCATCGGCACCAATATCTGGAACATGAATTTCGATTGCCATTACTCGTCCTCTTATGCGTAAAGTGGGTTAGTTTTGGTGGTGTCGATATCAAATTTCTTGATAGCGTCAGTCACAGCTGATTTTTCAATCTTGCCTTGCTTAACTAGCTCACCAAGTGCAGCAACTACTACGTAACCTGCGTTCACTTCAAAGTGACGACGTAGGTTTTCACGGCTGTCTGAACGACCGTAGCCGTCTGTGCCAAGTACTTTGTAAGATGCGCTCGGCATAAATGCACGTACTTGATCAGCATAGTTTTTCATGTAATCGGTAGCTGCAATTGCTGGCGCATCACCAAGCATACTCGTGATATAAGGTACTTTTTGCTCTGCTTCTGGATTTAGCATGTTAAAGCGCTCAGCATCTTGACCGTCACGAGCAAGCTCGTTGAATGACGTTACAGAGAATACATCAGAACCGATACCGTAGTCGTCGCTTAGAATTTGCGCCGCTTTACGTACTTCGTTCAAGATAGTACCAGAGCCCATTAACTGAACCTGTGCTTTGTCGCCAGTGTAGCTTTCAAGCTTGTAAATACCCTTACGAATACCTTCTTCAGCGCCTTCTGGCATTGCAGGTTGATGGTAGTTTTCGTTCATGAGCGTTAGGTAGTAGAACACGTTCTCTTGCTCTGGACCGTACATACGACGGATACCATCTTGCAAAATAACCGCTACTTCAAATGCAAACGTTGGGTCGTAAGAAATACAGTTAGGCACCGTACCTGCTTGAATGTGCGAGTGACCGTCTTCGTGCTGTAGACCTTCACCATTTAGCGTTGTACGACCAGCGGTTGCACCAAGTAGGAAGCCGCGCGCTTGTTGATCGCCCGCCATCCACGCCATATCACCTACACGTTGGAAACCAAACATTGAGTAGTAGATATAGAACGGGATCATTGGCAAATCGTTGGTGCTGTATGAGGTTGCCGCAGCCACCCATGAAGACATTGCACCTAGCTCATTGATACCTTCTTGTAGTACCTGACCAGAGGTTGCTTCTTTGTAGTAAGAAACAATATCGCGGTCTTCAGGCTTGTAGTTTTGGCCATGTGGGTTATAAATACCGATTTGACGGAATAAACCTTCCATACCAAAAGTACGTGCTTCGTCAGCAATAATAGGTACGATATTTTTACCGATGCTCTTATCTTTTAGTAAGATGTTTAATGCACGAACATATGCCATCGTTGTAGAAATATCACGCTTTTGCTCTTCTAGAAGCGGTTTGAATGCATCTAACTCTGGTAGCGTTAACGTTTCTGTGAAATTAGGCAAACGCTTAGGCGTGTAACCATGAAGGGCGTTACGGCGAGCATGTAAATACTCGTGCTCTTTTGAGCCCTCTTCTAGCGTTAAGTATGGTAGGTCTTGTAATTGCTCGTCAGACACTAAGTCATCTAGACCTAGACGTGAACGTAGATGCGCTACGTGCGTCATGTCCATTTTCTTAACTTGGTGAGCAATGTTCTTACCTTCAGCCGCAGCACCCATGCCGTAACCTTTTACCGTTTTAGCTAAGATAACTGTTGGACGACCTTTGGTGTCTTGCGCCGCTTTAAACGCCGCGAATAGTTTAGACGGCTCGTGACCACCGCGCTTCAACGCAAAGATTTCTTCGTCAGTCATATCAGCAACCAATGCTGCAGTTTCTGGGTAACGACCAAAGAAGTGCTCACGTACGAACGCACCATCTTTTGATTTGTAGGTTTGGTAATCGCCATCAACTGTTTCGTTCATCAGTTGTAGTAATTTACCTGTGGTGTCTTTAGCCAGTAGTTTGTCCCAACCAGAACCCCAAACCACTTTGATCACGTTCCAACCTGCACCTTTAAATAGGCCTTCTAGTTCTTGGATGATCTTACCGTTACCCATTACTGGGCCGTCAAGACGCTGTAGGTTACAGTTGATTAGATAGCATAGATTGTCTAGCTTTTCACGGGCAGCGAATGAAATTGCACCACGTGATTCTGGCTCGTCCATTTCACCATCACCAAGGAAGGCATAAACGCGTTGCTCAGAGGTGTCTTTTAGTCCACGGCCATCTAGGTATTTAAGGAAGCGCGCTTGATAGATAGACGCGATTGGACCTAGACCCATAGAAACCGTTGGGAACTGCCAGAATTCAGGCATTAATTTAGGGTGTGGGTATGAAGAAATACCGTTACCGTCTACTTCCTGACGGAAGTTGTCTAGCTGTTCAGCGCTTAGGCGGCCTTCGACAAACGCACGAGCATAAATACCCGGAGAAATGTGGCCTTGGTAATACACTAAGTCACCACCGTCCTTCTCGTTTGGTGCACGGAAGAAGTGGTTGAAACACATTTCATAGAATGCAGCTGACGACTGGTAAGAGGCCATATGCCCGCCCAGCTCAAGATCTTTCTTCGAAGCACGAAGTACGATCATGATCGCATTCCAACGGATGATAGAGCGAATACGACGCTCAAGGTTCACATCCCCTGGATACGCAGGTTCTTGATCTGCTGGGATAGTGTTGACATAGTTAGTCGTAGTGCCTGTTGGCATATCTACGCCATCAAGACGCGCTTGCTCTAATACTTGCTCTAACAAGAACTGAGCGCGCTCTACGCCTTCTTCTTTTACGACCGACTCAAGCGCCTGTAACCATTCTTGGGTTTCTAGCGCGTCTACGTCAATTTTATTGACTTCAGACATATGGAGTGTTCCTTATGTTTAAAATACGAATTTATTCTATTTGTGCCAATTCTTACTGAATCAAGCCCGATTACTGCTGTTTTGTTCTACGCAGTGAGCGCTCTATTCGCGAACGCTCTTTACCGGCTTCTAATAACGCTTCTTCGATAAAGGCTAAGTGGGCGTTACTAGCAAGTCTTGCTTGTTCAGGATTACCATTGATCACCGCATCTAATAACAACTTTCTGTGCTCACCGAGCTGCTCACTCACGTCTGATTTTTGCACCAAGACGGTTAAGTTTTGCAACACGTTTTGCTCAAGCAGTGACTGCATCCCTTTTACAAGATGAAGCAGGACGACGTTGTGCGACGCTTCCGCAACGGCAAAGTGAAAAGCATTAATTGCTCTTGCCTTTTGCATCAGGTCATCACCTATCTGTGCAATATTGTCAAAGCTTTGTTGTACCTTTGCAAAGTCATTCTCTGTGCCCCTGAGCGCCGCATAGTAGGCAGCAATGCCCTCTAGTGCATGACGAAACTCAAGTAAATCGAACTGAGATTCAGGGTGTTTACTGATCAAGTCGAATAATGGATCAGTTAGCCCCTCTTCGAGCTGATTCTTAACATACGTACCACCACCTTGACGACGGGTTACAAGCCCCTTTGCTTCCAATTTCTGGATAGCCTCACGTAGTGATGGACGCGACACTTCAAATTGCTTAGCTAGCTCACGCTCAGGCGGCAACTTTTCACCCGGTAATAACGAGCCCTCGAGGATCATATTCTCAAGCTGTTCTAGTATTACGTCCGATAGTTTTGCTGCTTTAATCTTTAAAGACATTGAAATAACGCCAATTTTTTATGATGTGACCTAGCCAGACTGCTGACTTATTTTAATCAATTTGGTAAGAATTAACTTCATAGGTAAATTGGTCATACCAAATTTGCACAATACGTTATCAAAATCCATGACAACTGTCAAAATTCAGCCCAACTCAATAAATAGCTGAGTGTAAAAACAACAGTTGAAGTGCATAAACTTTAACCAAGAATTAGCAAAATTTAAAAGACGATTTAAATGGTCAGACCAGATAAATATATACCATTTAACGTAAAATCAAGCTGCCGGAAGGCGGTTTGGATAAGGCAAGTCTTAATCTAAAGCAGCCAATGACGATTCAAGATAGTCTTTACGATTGTTGGCTGCAAAGCATGCTCTAAAATCCCACTGAATACACTATTAGGCTTTATGTGTAATAACATTCTTTATGCTTTATATACCGTCAAAATAGCCAACAGGCTATGAAAAACATTAAAAACATTAAAAACATTAAAAACAAATTTAGATTCTCACTTATGAATGATTTCGCAACGGATCAGGACATTATTTGGTTTTAGCAAAGCCAAAAAGCAATCAATCGGTAAACACACGAGAGCAGCGAGCACGATACTGAGCAACATAGTCTTCATCCGCCCATAGTTTTTTTAGCCCTTCGTTATACAACTCGACATATTCTCTATGATGCTTATTGATAAGCAAATAGCCTTTTTGGATAAAAGCAGGGATCGCTTGCGCCACTAATAACTCCGCTTCCTCTGCTGGCAGTTCCTGCTGATAAGACTTCGCCGACTTTTCGTCCATAATCATAATATCCGCACGGTTTCGTAGGATCAGTGCCACATTTTTACTGGTATACGTGGCATATGAAGTTTTGATTTCAAGCGTCTCTATCGCCTCTAACAGAGAAGGCGGATAAGTTAACCCTTGATTGAGCAACAGTCTAAATGGCTTAAGATCTGCGTAACTCGTATAGGTAAACGCTAAATCTCGATGGTGATAAAAGCGTGCCGTTTCTTCAGTAAGTGGGTGTTGAGTGTAAATATAGTCTTTGCTCCTTTGCTCACTGTAATACCAATAAGCACTACCAATGTAAGCCGCCTTCATTCCCTCTTGATAGGCGCGTTCCCAAGGCATAAATAAAAATCGGACTTTGATATCAGAGAGCGCAAAGGTATCTCGGATCACAGCAGCCACACAGCCTTGATCTTGTTTCGCTTGATCTAAATACGGCGGCCATTGCCCCGTCGTAATATTCACCTGAGTATCAAGCGCGCTCGCACTCCCGCCCACACAACACAGTAAAATCAACGGCCAAACTACTTTCATCTGTATGCTCTGTTATTTTTTCAAAAAGTATAGGCAACGAATCAGATTATGGGTACATTGTTGTAGAAAAAAGAATGGCAAATAATGCAAACGATAGGCTATGACACACTAAAGTAGATATTATTTAATGCCATGGGAGTAAGCCGATAATCAAATTACCCATTGCCAAGTTTACCGATAATCGAGTATAACCAAAGTCTCTGGACAGGTATTACACAAGGATATCACTTTGGTTTGGCGGGTCTTTGTCCTACTACTTATCATCACGCTGATATTGTTTGCGCTTTATTTTATCTACCCAAGTGCAGCAGCAAACTCGATGAGGTCTATCAAACCTTTATTGACTGAATTCGGCATACAGCTAGACACCCATACCGAAAAACGTTTAAGTCAGCCAGACACCACTCCTCACCTAACGGTTGCACCACCAAAAGTAACAAGACAGCAGCTACCTGAAATACCAGAAAAAACCTTTTATAACCTAAACGGGCACAGTGATATTGTTAATATGTTCAGCGGTATCTCGACACCTACCTGCGGGGCACTAAAACGCGAAGTATTTTCCTTGCAAACGCAATTCAACAACATGGAAAATTTTAAACTCAATCTAACGGGTGAACCCGTGAGCCCTTATGTTGAGTATCAGGCGCAGCAAGCCCTCAACATGGTGTATATGATGTTTAAGCACTTTTTTAACCAGTTAGCACACAAAAAAGCCTTATCTCCCATCCAGTTGAACATGCATATTGCCGCCAATGATGCTGACTACAATGAGCTAATCCTCTCTCGCGATGCAGAGCCAGCCGGTACTTTAGGCATGTACTTCTTGTTTCAAAACCAAGGCTTTATCAATGGCAGTCGCACTGAGGAAGAAACGCTAAGAACGCTCATTCATGAGTCCGTGCATGCCCTAGCTTTTTACTATTTCGGCGTAACCCCTCGCTGGGTAACAGAAGGCTTAGCCGAGTATTTTGAGCACCTAAGAATTACCGATACGGGTAAATTTTCGATTTACCTCTCTGACTAAGATTGGTTGACGGAAGAAGGGGTTTTGAAATCGCACTTTGCCAAGCTTGATATTAACACCCTATTCAATAGCGAAAATCAGTGGCAAACCATGCAAAGTACCACCTTATATGCCAATAGTTACCTGTTTACGGGATTTATGGTCGAGCACAACAGCAACGCCTTTTTCGAGTATTTACGACAAGAAAGCAGCAACCCGTGCAATATTGTACCTGCACAAAACATCGAGCAACTCTTTCGTAATTTTAATGAAAATGTCGAATCACAATTTGAGGGATGGCGTAACACACCTCGCCAAATTCAACACGGCGCATGGCAATAACCCCGCGAGTGAGTGCAGGTTATATAAAACCCCGACTAGACCCCCTATCACAATATATCTCAAAACACATTTATGCGTATCGAGTTCATTTTTTGCAAAAATGCGCTCGCTAAATACAAATGCGAATTGAAAAAATCGATCACATAAACTTATGTATTCAACTCCAGCCAAAACTCTAGAAACATAGAGACCACTGGGGTAAAGTTAATGTTTATAACATAATACTGAAGTCAAACACTATTGAGCTGAACCTGCAACGGCTAAAAGAGTACCTTAATGACACCTGATCAGCTAAATAAAGTAAGTAAATTTTTAAGTTTGGTACTTCGTCACAAGCCCGATGCCATTGGATTGGAATTAGATCAATATGGCTGGGCTAACATTAATGAGTTAATAAGTAAGGCGTATACCTCAAATGGTTTAAGTAATTTATCATTTGATCTAATCCAACAAGTTGTAGAAACTAACGACAAAAAACGATTCATAATTTCTGACGATAATTTACGCATACGAGCAAATCAAGGTCACTCTGTTGATGTTGATTTGCAGCTAAGGCAGATGGAACCTCCTGAATTTTTGTACCACGGCTCAGCTACACGTTTTTTGGATAACATATTGGCTCAGGGCTTGATCCCCCAAGAACGCCTGTATGTTCACCTTTCGTCGAATATTGATACCGCAAAAGCAGCAGGACAACGATACGGAAAACCTATAATTCTCAAAATAAAAGCCCGAGCTATGTATGAATCAGGTTTTAAATTTTATCTCTCTGAAAATGAAGTTTGGTTGACTAAGCAAGTACCCGCGGAACTAATATGCATTTAAAGGTTAACCTTTTTAGCGCAATTAATAAGAGTTAAGCACTCACCAGAATCTCTTGGAAGATGCTCAATATTTGTCAACCCGACTTGGTCTACGATAGCGGTGATAATACCAATATTATCTCCTCTAAACCATTCAGCTACTTGACCTTGGTTCAAAGAATTTTTATCACTGAAGCCGAAGACTAACCTTTCTGATTCATCTCCACCAAACGAATTATCCCAGTAATAAATACCAGTATTAAAAATTTCAGGGCTACTTTGATAATTCCAAGATTGTAGCAGCGCCTCAATCCGAATGTTTGAAGCAAGCCATTTACCATGCCATTTAGCATAGGCTTTTGCCTCTTCACTATAGATATCCGTTGCATAATCAGACTTATCTATACCAAAAGGGCGAGATGTAAGTATATCATCAACTTGTAAAAACGAGTCATCTCTAACTGTATACTTTACTAAACGCTGGAACACATGGTATTGCCAGTAGAATACTGGGTGTATTGACAGCCAACCTATAACACCTTTTCCAAAACCTAACGGGTTAGTAGTTTTGACCATAAAGACTAACTCATAAGGATCAAACCATAACTCTCCTGCTTCTGCACTACTAGGTGGTATCTCGCTTACATAGCAAACCCCTCCTCCAAGCAGATCTACTTCAATAGAAATATTTGTTCCTGCTTCGAAGTAGGCTTTAAGTGCCTTTTGGTGATGAACCATTCCGTATGCATTAAGTGCGTCACATAATTCCCTTTTCATTTTTAGGCCGTTTGATTCTAAATATGAGCAATAGGTATCACATAATTTAATTAGGTGCTCTGCTTTACTACTTACCATTATAGACGTTTATCCTTTTTAATTGATTGATATATTTTGCCCATTCATTCTCATTTTTAAATGTGAAAACTGGTGGTGACGAGCTCCCGGTAATTGGAAAGTATCCAATTTTTTGCTGTTGTTGTATGTTGTAGTGGTCAACTAATTCCAGACAGTGAATTAAGTATTTCTTCTGCTACTGCTGGAGCTTGCATATCATTATGGCTATGTGGCCTTGAGCGAACAAAAGACGGTCGTCAATGTTACCTTCATCCTACAAAGTGGCCGTTCAGTCAACTCGTTTCTGCCCCAAAATGCGTTAACGTAAATGGTCTAAGGGTGGCTTTGAGCGAAGAACGGACATTAGTAGCGAGCAAAGTTATGCAACTTTGACACAAAGTGCCGGATTTTGTCCTATAACATTATTACTCGCCGTTTTGGTGCGTTATAAACTACCAAAGTGGGACAGAATAAGCAGTTAAGCGTCAATGTGGCAATTTTTAAACTAGGAGTATTTATGGATTTCGATGCACTGGCATATCCAGAAGTGGTTTTCATTGAAGGGCAAGAATATAAAGCTCAACGTAATATGTCTAAAGGGCAGGTTTTGGTACCTTATACTGAGACTCCTGATGTAGGGATAGGCGATGTAATTACGCAAAAGTCCGGTAAACGTGAAATCCATTTGAAAGTCCTAGACGTTCAATTTTTAGAGGGTGGCACATTAAATATCGGTACTAATCATCCTCATATGTTGACCTTACATGTGGAAAACTCGACTTCTCAACCACACAAAACAAGCTCCTCTAGCAATACAACTTTTAATATTGGTAGTATCTCAGGCGAGCAGCTTCAAGTTGGTAACAATAACACTCAATCAGTTACTATCAATGTCCAAAAGTTGGTCGAAGAAGTTGCAAGAAGTAATGATCCTGAAGCAAAAAGCTTACTTAAACAATTGTTAGAAAACAGTACTGTTGGAAGCGTTATTGGAGCAGGAGCTTCGGCATTGATAAGCATGCTTTGAGTTGACGCTTAACAATCTGTTTAAGAGTGATTTGTAATGCTTGGCATTTTGCAATGCGTTGCGTTTAGTGTTTAAGGTGGCATGCGGAGGCATCGGTATTGCGTTGCTCACACCTTAACAGGGCGTTAGCACTATTAGGAGTAACGTTGAACGTTCAGAATATCAAAAAGAATCAGAATGGTAAGTTTGTCGCTGATGTTCACTATAACAGTGGAGAGTACTATTTCACAACTCAAGAATTTGAGACTTATGAACTTGCTGAAAACTGGATTTCAACTTGGTCAGATTGGGCTAATCATGTGTGCCTTGGCACGATTGATAGTATTTACTACATAATTCAAGTCCCTGATACATGGGCTGGACCACATGAAAATACCCATCCATTTCAAGGACTGTTCGTCAAAATCGGGCGCTCAAAAAATGTATTGACGCGATTAAGAAACTTACAAACCGGTACTTTTGGTCAGTTGGTAATTGGTGCGCTTGAGCCTGGTGGCTCCAAGCGAGAAACGGAATTACATAAAAAGTTTGCAAGGATACGACGCCAAGGTGAATGGTTTTCTTGTAACCAAGAGCTATGTGATCATATTTTTAATACTTGGTATCGAAACAAAATGTTGCCACCTGAGCATCAGCACGAAATGCTTAGGTTGGCGGAGCGTATTAACGCATATAAGCAAGTTAAGAAGTTACTCGGCAAAACTCCTGACACGATTAATCCATCACTTGATGAGGATTGGCATGGGGTAACGTTTGTAGATTTGGTGTATAGCTCATTAGCAAAACCAAGCAAGAAATAGTGCTAACAACAGAATCAATGACACCCACCACTATTTTCACTTATGCAGGGAAAATAAATTTTAAAAAAGGGTTGAAACACATCATTCTCAGAGGCCAAAAGTGCTAACAAATGGAAGGGCTTTTAGCGTTCAAGCGTATCCCATCATTAAAACTGCTTTATCGCCCACGACAACGCACTTTAAATACAGCAGTTCAAAATTTAGAGTTGAGATTGTTCGGTTTACTAAGCCAACAAGCGCTCGCAGTTTGCTAGGTTTGTTCGTCGTCGTTTTTGAAGCGTTTGGCAGTAAGCGGTTATTTCTCGCTCTCGGCCAACAGCACCGTGAAATACCCGGGAAAATTGC
The DNA here is from genome assembly GCF_005886535.1 of Pseudoalteromonas sp. S2755. Taxonomy (GTDB): domain Bacteria; phylum Pseudomonadota; class Gammaproteobacteria; order Enterobacterales; family Alteromonadaceae; genus Pseudoalteromonas. Next base: position 681 of record NZ_PNDS01000064.1, on the reverse strand, counting down.
GTGGTGAGTTTTATCCAATTCTTAGGTTCTATATTTAGCCGAGTGAGAATGGGTTGCGCTTCGTTGATATAACCGTGAATCAATGGGGTCACAATTGTTGATTTTAATAATACTATTTAACGGCTGCTTCTGGCACGAAGCCGTCCTTTGGCTCTAACTCACTTCTGTCCAAATACGAGTTTGTCCGGTCGTCCGCTATTCGCTCTTGTAGGCCATTAATCAGTTGCGAACTGTCAGATTTGATTAAGCCTTAACAATCAAACCTGTGTTCAATTTAAAAGACTTAAAAAGGTGCTATTGGTTATGGGGTAATTGGTTAAATAGCGTAACGATATCAACCATAACACGCTTCTCTCTAAAGTCTGTTAAGAAAGCCGTATCCCGTGGCTTTTACTTTGCTAGGTCAAAGTTCGTCTTCATTTTTTCTAGGATAGCTAAGAACTCATGGAAATTTGAGCTAATATGCCTTATTGCTTTATCTCCATCTTCAAGTTGCGAAGAGATAATAAATATAACTTCAGGCTCAGTTATTTTATGACGAAAGTCAAAAGCGATTAGGTTTGAATCAAAAGTTATAGCAAAAGGTACTATTTTATCCGATAGAAACTCATCTATTTCTTCTCTTTGATCTGAAATACTATAAATTTCGAAATCATCATTTACTAAATTTTGGCAGTGAAG
>NZ_PNDS01000063.1 GCF_005886535.1 Pseudoalteromonas sp. S2755 | reverse complement strand
ACGCAGTTAGCGTCAGATTTGCTCCTTCAAATTGAGCAAGTATTAAGACTAATTGGTATATGTAGCAACAAGTAAAAAGTGAACAGACGAGGTTCCAATATGCTCAACTCTATAAAAATACTAACGCTGGCATTGGCCGTTAGTTGTGCGGCTTGCGCTAGTACAACTGACAACCAATTGAGCCCGCAAGAACAACAAGCTGGATGGCAACTGCTATTCGATGGCAAAGATATGTCGCAATGGCGCAACTTTAAAAGTGACGGCCTAAATAGCCAGTGGCAAGTTGAGGACGGCGCGATGACACTTACCCAAGGTGGTGGCGGCGATATTCTGACCAAAAAACAGTATCAGAATTTTGAGCTCCAGCTCGATTGGAAGATTTCTAAAAAAGGCAACAGTGGGATCTTTGTATTGGCGGATGAAAAAGGCGGTGCAATTTACTCCCACGCCCCGGAAATCCAAATTCTAGATAACAAAGAACACCCAGACAATAAAATAGACTCTCACCTTGCAGGTTCTATTTATGACCTGTTCGCCGCACCAAGTACGGCACATAAACCTGCTGAAGTTTGGAACCAAGTTCGTATTAAGCTGCAAGATAGCCACCTACAAGTTTGGCAAAATGGTGTAAGCACGACGAGTATCGTGATTGGCAGCACCACTTGGAATGCTTTGGTTAAGAACAGTAAATTTGCAACATGGCAAGGGTTTGCTGAAGGTAAAAAAGGCCACATCGGCTTGCAAGATCACGGCGACAAAGTTTGGTTCAAAAACATTAAGATCAAGGAGCTGTAACCATGGCAACATTTGATCATAAAGTATTGGTCGTTGGCTCAGGTGCTGGTGGCGCAATGGCCGCTTATACACTCACTAAGCTAGGCCACAAAGTTTTAATGCTAGAAGCTGGTCGAAATTACGACCCAAAAACAGAAAGCCCGATGTTCCGCCGAAATAGCGAAGCCCCACTCATGGGCGCTGGCAATAAGGATAAGAACTTTGGGTTTTACGACGCGACAATTGATGGCGGTTGGCAAGTACCAGATGAACCATACACGCGCGCTGAAAACACCGATTTTTATTGGTGGCGTGCACGTATGCTCGGTGGCCGCACCAATCACTGGGGTCGCTACTCGCTGCGTTTTAGTGAACATGACTTTAAGGGCAAAAGCCGTGACGGGCATGGCGCTGATTGGCCGTTTGAATATCAAGACATTGCGCCTTGGTATGACAAAACAGAAGAAATAGTTGGGATCTGTGGTACTAATACAGGCTTGGATGACATGCCCCCTTCTGCGCCTGGCGTGTTACAGCCACCACCAACACCAAGAGTACCCGAATTATTGGTTGCAGCCGCCGCGAAAAAAATGGGGATCCCAGCGGTTCCTATGCACAGAGCTGTGCTGACTCGCAATAAAGACGACCGCTTAGCGTGTTTTTACGCCACACCTTGTGGCCATGGTTGCTCAATTGGTGCGGCATTCCAAACCACAACTTCGCTTATTCCTATGGCCAAAGCGACAGGGAACCTTGAAGTGATCACCGATGCCATGGTGAAGTCGGTCGCGGTGAATGAAGATGGCAAAGTAACTGGTGTGACTTACGTCGATAAAAAGTCTGCGCAAGAACATGCACTCAATGCAGATGTGGTGATTTTGGCGGCCAGCGCCTGTGAATCTGCCCGTATTTTGCTTAATTCCAAACATGCAAAACATCCCAAGGGACTTGCAAACTCAAGTGGTCAGGTAGGTCGCAATCTAATGGACTCTACCGGTGCTTGGCTTGGTGCACAAATCCCTGCGTTAAAAGGCCGCCCACGTTATAACGAAGACGGCCACACCGGTAACCACCTTTTTATTCCTTGGTGGGGACACAAAGCCCATGAGAAAGGTGAGCTTAATTTCCCACGCGGCTATCACTTTGAAATTAGCAGCGGCTTTAATCAACCGGGCTCTGGCGTGTCTGGCAATAAACAAGGTTATGGCCCCAAGTTAAAGCAACAAGTGCGTGACGCTTATGGTTCCTATGTTGGATTTGCACTGCGCGGAGAAATGCTACCGAATAAAGATTCTTACATGGAAATTGACGAAAACGTCAAAGATAAATGGGGGATCCCGGTTGCTAAGTTCCATTTCAAATGGTCTGACAGAGAGCTCAAGCAAATCGAGCATGGTCTCAAAACCGCGAAACAGATCCTTGAGAACATGGGTGCCGAAGTGGGCGAGCTACCACCTGCGGTAAAAGCCATTTCAAAAGGCGGTGAGATCATTCATGAGGTCGGCACGACGAGAATGGGCAGTTCAGCAAAAGAATCGGTAACGAATCAGTGGGGTCAAACATGGGACTGTGACAATCTATTTGTGATGGATGCCGGTGTCTTTGCGTCGAACCCTCATAAAAACTGTACGTTAACTATTATGACGTTAGCAATGCGCAACTCGACTTGGTTGGCTGAACAGATTGATAAAGGAGTACTGTAATGAATACACCTGATCGCGTTGATTCTTATAAATATATCTCCGGTATGACGCGCCGCGAGTCGCTAAAATGGTTAGGCTTACTGGCGGCAGGCTCTGCGGTAACACTCACCACTGGTTGCAGTAAGGCCATTGAAGGTGAAACGGCTACTGCCGGGCACTGGCCAGATATTGAAATACAGCCAGTTAGTGCTCAAGGGTATGGCACCGATCCAAACATGATCATGCCGCCAGAGTCACCTTGGCCGCTCACCCTCACCGAAGCGCAGCTCACGTTAGTTGCAGTACTAGCTGATTTTATTGTGCCCAAAGAGGGCAAACACCCTTCAGCTTCTGAAGTACAAGTACCAAGTGTGATCGACGAATGGGTAAGCGCACCGTATCACGGACAACAAAAAGATAGAGTGACAATACTCCATGCACTCGCTTGGATTGACGATGAGTCGACTTTGCGCTTTAAAAAGCCATTTTTGCAACTTAGCGCAACGCAGCAAAGTAAGATTATGGATGATATTGCTTATTTTAATGCGCAAACACCTGAGCAATTTCAGCGTATAGGTAAAGCATTCTTGCGCTTTAAAGATCTCGTTCTCGGCGCTTACTTCTGCACACCTGAGGGCTGTCAAGATATAGGCTATCTGGGCAATGTACCAATTGCAGGTGATTATCCAGGACCTACTGCTGAAGCCAAGGCGCATCTAGATGGCGTACTCGCAGAGCTTGGGCTAAGCCAGTATGCCTACCGCGACTAACCCTTGAGTCATTTTGTTATGGCTAATCCCAAGCGAAGCAGAGTTAGACTCTGCTTTTTTTAGTTTTAGGAAGAAGTGATGTTTAAAAAAATCGTATTGTTTAAACAAGTAATGCTGTTCATTGCTTTTATTATCGCGCTGCCGCTATACGCGCAGGCATCTTATCAGTCGTTACCAATTAGCGTTCAACTGTGGTCGGTAAAAGAGGAATTGGCAAGAGACTTTGATGGCACCTTGCAAGCACTCGCCAACATGGGATTTGATGGCGTTGAATTTGCGGGAAACTTTGGCAACTATGCCGATAACCCAAGCAAATTAAAACAAAGGTTAGCAGAGCTTGGCTTAGTTGCGAGCAGCGCCCACATCGGCTTTGACGCATTAGCTGAAGAAAAACGAGCAAGCACCCTACTCTTTTACAAAACCTTAGGCGTATCCACGCTCTTTATTCCTTGGGATGAAAGGGCATGGGATAAAAACCAAGTGCAAGCATTTGTAAAACAGCTTAACCAAGTGCACCAAATTGCCCAGCGCTACGATATGAAGATCGGATTTCATAATCATGAAAAGGAATTTAACGCGTACGCTAATAGCACATTTTGGGATTATATCGCCACCAACACCCCAAGCGATTTCCCACTGCAGCTCGATGTCGGCTGGGTGAATTACGCAGGTAAATCACCCAGCGATTACGTTAAGCGATATGCAGGAAGAACCGTGTCGACACATATTAAAATACGCACTCATCAAGGAGATGACAAAAGCCCAATCATTGGCGAAAACCACTACCCTTGGAAAGCGCTCATCCAGACCATGCAGCAACACGGCGGCACACAGTGGCTGGTCATCGAACAAGAAGAATACCCAAGCGGCCTAACACCACTAGAAAGCGTCGCCCGCTCAAAAGCGAATTTAGATAAGATACTGAGTGAGTAACAAGCGGGAATATGTTTATCTGAAATAGTTAATTGTCACTGTCAGGTTTGATCGTGGGGTTCGATCGAACTTGACTGTTGTTGCGGTGCTAAGAGTCGGGGCGGTAACGCCGTGCTAATTTGCCAAAACGGACGCTTTTGCTTTGTGGTAGCGTAGCGTTAAACCGTAAAACAAGCGTCGCAGAGGAGATCAAATTGAGCACTTTTTTAGGCGCGGTGCGGATTATACTTTTCGTTAACTTCATTTGCTCCCTCATCATGAAATAGATCAGTTGTATTTATGATAGAGTACGGGTCAAATTCATTGATAAACTTCTCTGCGTTTTTTGAGATTGGATTACCTGGGGAGAAATACAGATCCTTCTCTCCTTTACCACCGGTAATAAACCCCAAGTCTGTACGGTTGACTATTTGATCCACCAGATACCCTGCAATCTCTTTTTCCTGCGTTATTTCCAGCCAAACCCGATCCAGAGGTTGAACTATGCGAACTGAGACAACATCTGTTTTCATCCAATGAGAATATTTTGACATTAAGTCTTTGGTAATATCTATTGCTGCAAAGGTATCCTCTTCGAATGAGCTATTGCCCATGCTTTGTAGGAGACTAATTGCTTTATCCAAAGGGTACCTAAAAAACTCTCGATTACTGTTTATGCGAAAATCTGAAAGTCGATCGTGGATTTCACTCTCAGTTCGAGCATGGTTATCACAAAATAACTCAAATGCGACTTGATAAGGGGTTGGAACTCCCGTTTTATACAACTCTCTAGCCCTTGAACGACTATCTCTTCGTGTCTTCCCTATTTTTATCAATCCAGGCATGGACTCATTAATTAATATGTATACGTATCCTGGGTTCAATAGCTTCTCCGTTTTCGCCTAGCGCTTTAGTATTTATGCGTACGCAGTACGCATAGTCGCTTGTTGAAATGGGCCGCGATATTTAAACCTGAAGATTTAAACCAGACACCCACCACTAATTTGCAACAAGGTTCATTTCTACCAACTTTCATCATACCTACCTTTTTGCCACTAACGCACGCCTAACAGGCATTTGTTATATTTACAACCACTCACTAGCGACAACCGCACTTAATGGCTGATATGCCCGTTGTACATTTAACACATTCGCATTACTGTCAAAACGATAGAGATGCCTGAATAAACCTTCAAGTTCCTCAATTTCAATGTTTGTAATATTGTCCCATACTTCAAATGCTGAGAAGTGAGACCATAAACCATCTTTACTTTTTAAATGTGATTCTAATCTATTTTTTATGCTGCTTCTGGCCATCCCGACATAAACAACATCATAATGATGGGCGGGATCATTTCTGAAGCCCCTCCGTTTGTAAAGAACGTAGATACCCCGAGTTCCTTTTCCCACGTCAATTATGTTCTCAAGAGGTAGATACTCCATCGCATTCTTAATCAAGCGCATTTGACTTTTCACTGTAAGCTATCCTTGTAAACATACGCCCGGTTATGGGGCGGATAATGCTTGGCTAAAATAAGTGAGGAACGAACGCCAGCCAAGCCTTGGGCATCCCATCCATTAACTAGATTTAAACCATAGTTTAAGCCAGACACCCACCACTAATTTGCACCCTCCAAAGATGCCGCCTAAGCTTTAGTTCTGCACTCAAAGGATTGAGGGAACTAAACTACGGCAACTGCCCGTAAAAGACAAATCAGTTTAACCGACACCAAATACTACCACTGTATCTCCCGCTGTGTAAGGCTTGCGTTTCTGTGCGGTGAAAATAAATTTACCGGAAAATCATACGAATACCGCCGGGATTGGGTTGAAGAAAAGCTCATGATGTTGGGCTCCGTGTTTTGTATTGATGTCTGTGCTTATGCCGTGATGAGTAATCACACCAACATTGTTTTATATGTTGATGATAAAAAGGCTAAGCGCCTGTCGGATGAAGCGATTGTGATACGGTGGCACAAGTTGTTTAAAGGTAATTGGATAACCAGTAAGCTTACTGAAGGTGAGCCACTCTGCGAGTCGGAGCAATTGATACTCAGTGAGCATGTCGCCAAGTACAGTACGAAATCGCTGACACCCACCTTAAACTTGGAGCTGCATTATCAGCATTGATGCAGATAGTCACGGGTGTTATTTGCGCTATAAATGGCGACCTACATAAAATCGTAGCGTAAAGCCACTCCCACAACACTATTTGACCCGTGATGTAGGAGGCATAACTTGGCGCTAAATACTTTCCTCATAATCTAACACTTTAGCGTCATTGGCTTTGTTAAGCAGGCCTCGGCTTTGTGATAGGAAGTGTTTCGCGCTTTCTGAGAAATACTGTTTGGCCTCAGAGAAAGATTGCATTAGGCCTTCTTTATCGCCTTGTTGTAGCTTGGTCAATGTCTGCTCAAAGGTATCTTGATAGCTTGCCAACAACCCTTCTACATCATTAAATTGCGCGAGCATAATATCTGAATAAAGTTCAGGGGATTGCGCAAACAGCCGTCCCACCATCATCAGCTCTAATTGGTAGATAGGCGATGAGCAGCTTCTTAACTCTTTTAATGAATGGCATTGCTTTGATAAAAACTGCCCATACACAAACGTGGTTAAATGACGCATCACTTGAATGATCTGCATAGATTGGTCGTGCTTTTTAGCATCCATTGATACCAGCTGGCTGCCCCAGATCTTTAGTTGCTTGATTAACCCTTCACATTGCTTTGGCAAACGCCCTTCACACACCACAACAGTTTGCTTAACCCAATGAGATATATCTGGACCAAACATAGGGTGTAGACCAACCACAGGGCCGTTGTGCTTGTTCATCAGTACTTTTAGCGGGGCTTGCTTTACAGAGGTAATATCAGCAAGAATACAGTCATCAGGTAGCGCGGGTAGCTCGTTGACGACTTGCTCTAGCGCATTAATTGGTACGCTCACCAATACTAGCTTAGCATCACTCAGTAGCTCAGTAGCCTGTGATTGATTGTCTTTGTCTAAAATGCGTACTTCATAGCCTGAGCGTCTAAACTGTTTCGCAAACAATTTACCCATGGCGCCTTGACCGCCGACAATAACGACTGGTGACATTTTTGGTGCAGCACAGGCAAGTTCACTTTGTTGGTTTTCGTAGGCTTCTCGCATCATACGACGCAGAATATCTTCGACTAAATCAGGGTTTACCCCTTTGGCATCAGCTTCTGCGCGCCGGGCTTTGATCAGCTCAGCTTCGCGCTTCGGCACATGTAGCGGTGCGCCCTTTTGCTGTTTTATTTTTCCAACCTGTTCGGTCAATGCTTTGCGCTTTGCAAGTAGCGCGACAAGCTCGCTATCGCAATCATCTATTGCAACGCGTATTGCTTCTAAATCGTTAGCCCCATTCATGATGTAAACTTATATACACAGTAGTAAATTAAATAATACACCGAGTCTAACAAGAAGTACGCCGCTTTAAAAGTAAACAACCATGAAAATATCGTGACAAGACGCCTGATATGTCAGTGAGTATTCACAGAATGGAAATAATAAGAGAGGTAAAACCAAAACAGGCCGCATAAAGCGGCCTGTTTTATCTGCATTTGATAAATGCGACGTATTAGTTAAGTTTCTCTTTAATACGTGCAGATTTACCAGAACGCTCACGTAGGTAGTAAAGCTTAGCACGACGAACCGCACCACGACGCTTAACTTCTACGCTGCTGATAAGAGGGCTGTGCGTTTGGAATACACGCTCAACACCTTCACCGCTTGAAATCTTACGAACAGTGAAAGATGAGTGTAGACCACGGTTACGCTTAGCGATTACAACACCTTCAAAGGCCTGTAGACGCTCTTTGTTACCTTCTTTTACGCGTACCTGTACAACTACTGTGTCACCAGCGCCGAACGCAGGTACGTCTTGCTTAAGCTGTTCAGCTTCAAGCTCTTTAATAATATTTTGGTTTACTTTTGCCATTTTATTTCTCACATTCCTAGGTGTAACTGTCTTCTAGCCACAAGCTTGGCCATTTTCTTGCTGAAATTCAGCAAGTAATGCCGCCTGCTCCTCAGTCAGAGCTAGGTTACGCAACAAGTCAGGACGACGTTGCCAAGTTCTACCCAAAGACTGCTTTAAGCGCCATTTGGCTATTTCTTGGTGGTTTCCGCTGAGTAATACAGCAGGCACCTGTTTATCATCCAATGTTTCCGGCCGAGTATAATGAGGACAATCTAACAAGCCATCCGAAAATGAATCTTGTTCTGCTGATTGGTTATGACCTAACACACCTGGCACTAATCGTGCTACTGCATCGATTAATGTCATGGCAGGTAACTCACCACCGCTCAGTATAAAATCGCCGATGGACCACTCTTCGTCTATATAAGACTCGATGATCCGCTCATCAATACCTTCATAACGACCCGCTACTAAAATCAACTTTTCTGAATGCGCCAATTCAGTCGCACCTTGTTGATCTAGCTTTCGCCCTTGAGGGGACATGTAAATTACTTTAGCGCCATCTCCTGCTGCCGCTTTGGCATCAAGAATGGCCTTTTTAAGAGGCTCAACCATCATCAACATTCCCGGGCCACCACCATAAGGGCGATCATCCACGGTTCTGTGTTTATCAGTGGCGTAGTCTCTCGGGTTCCAACAATTAAACTCAATCAAGCCGTTTTTCACAGCTCGACCCGTTACGCCTTGCTGAGTTATCGCATCAAACATTTCAGGAAAAAGTGAAACCACTCCAACCCATAGCTTTTGCTGATCACTCATTAAAACGCTGGATCCCAATCTACAGTAACTTTTCTCTCTTCATGGTTAACATCCAAAATAACAGAGTCTGTTAAGAATGGAATTAACCTTTCAGATTGCCCAAATGCATCTTTTTTGTTTGCTTTCACAACCAAAACGTCATTTGAACCTGTCTCCATCAAGTCATCAACTGTGCCTAAGTCGTAACCTTTATCGGTTACTACTGACATGCCGATGAGATCTCGCCAATAAAACTCCCCTTCAGGTAATTCAGGAAGCTGCTCAGCATAGACAGCGATTTCGGCATTGGTATAAGCCACGGCTTCGTCTCTGTCGTTTACTTGAGCAAATTTAGCGATATATCCCTTGTTGTGACGACGCCAGTCGCTCACTTCAAGGTTTTGCCATTTACCTTGTTGCCCTATCAACCATGGGCTGAAATCGAAGATCCCTTGGGGATCATCAGTAAATGAATGCACCTTAAGCCAACCCTTGATGCCATAAGGAGCACCAAGCTTACCAACAACGATTGTCGAGGTTTTACTTTGACTCATGGTTACACTTACGCCTATTAAGCCGCTTTACGAGCGTCTTTAACCAGCTTAGCAACGCGATCTGAAAGAGATGCGCCTTGACCTACCCAGTGATCAACACGAGATAAATCTAAACGTACTTTTTCTTCCTGACCTGCTGCGATCGGGTTAAAGAAACCTACTTTCTCGATGAAACGACCGTCACGCGAGAAACGGCTATCCGCAACCACGATTTGATAGAATGGACGCTTTTTAGCGCCGCCACGTTGCAAACGAATAGTTACCATACCGTCCTCTACATAGATTGACTGTTTTCATTAATAAGTTTGTACTTCCCATTACGGGAAGCTCGGGCATTTTACGCATTTTCACGCGCAATGCAAGTTAATTCCATAGTTGATGCTTTATTAGGCCTTGCTAAAGCATCAACGCTGAAGTTTCATACGCCACATTCGTCTCAATAGCGGTACGAAAAATTGACTTTTCAGCACAACTGGAAAGTCGAAAACCCCTATTGTTTCATTATTCATAAGGAAAGCACACATATGAACCAAATGTGGAAAGAAAGACGTTCAATTAAACACCTATTCCTAAGTATACCACTCATTTCTTTTACGCTCGTTGCAACTTCAACACTGGCAGCAAGCAATGAGGAAATAACAGCTTGTAAACTGTTACGTTTTGGTGACTTTTCGCAGCTAGAACAAGGCAATGCTGCAATGAGTATCACCAATGCCAAATATGTACCAAGCCAAACCCTAGATGCCGACACCGAACTCTGGACATATAAGTATAGTCGCCTATTAGGTGCGCCTGTACCAAAAGGAACAAACTCTTTACCTGAGCACTGTTTGGTTGAAGGCTATGCTGCACCGACGATACGTTTTCAGCTTAGGTTGCCAATGGAGCAAATTTGGAACCAACGTTTCTTGCTCAATGCCTGTATGGGCTTTTGTGGCGAAGTATCTAACTACCCAACAATGGCTGGCGTTATGCGTAATTACGCGACTATGTCTCATGATGGCGGCCATACCGCTGCTGGATTCGATGGTTTATGGGCTAAAAACAATGTGCCATTAAGAGAAGACTTTGCCTACCGAGCGAACCATGTGGTTGCTGTTGCAGCAAAAGCGGTTATTGAGCGCTTTTATAGTAAACAACTTACGTACTCTTTTATATCGGGTTGTTCGAAGGGGGGTCATGCTGGGATAATGGCCGCAAAGCGTTACCCTAATGATTTTGATGGCGTGATTGCCAGAGGGCCGACGATTAATTACACCAAAGTTAACCTAATCAACTGCATGGATAATGCAAAAGCTATTTTGGATGAAAACGATAACGCACTGCTCGATGCAAGCTATACTGACTTTATTTCACAGGCCGTCATGCAAGCTTGTGACTATAAAGATGGCTTAGTTGATGGGTTAATAAGCGACCCTAGACGCTGCGATTTTGACCCGCAAACGCTCCTATGCAGCGACAACACCACGGGTAAATGCCTGACACCTCGCCAAGTCAACGCAATTAAGGAAATATATGCACCGTCCTACGACCAACAAGGTAACGTGATTTATGGCGGCCTCCCCTATGGCTCCGAACCTGAATGGACAGGCTGGCTGTTTCCTGAAGCACCGTTTATCAAGCCTTATCACTATTATGCTGCAACCGAGTATTTAAAGTACTTGGCTTTTCCTCGAGAAAGATACAATCAAGGCAACTGGAGAGACTTTTCTTATAACAATGAGGTTGGCGAGCTTTCACCTATCTCAAGCTTTATGGACGCCGATCACCCTGATCTCACTGGATTTAAAAATAGCGGTGGCAAAATGATTGTATTACATGGATGGTCAGACGCTGCAATACCCGCATATGCAACTATTGATTGGTATGAGTCAGTTATCAATTATATGGGTAAAGATAACACCTACGACTTTGCTCGGCTATTCTTGCCACCAGGATTGGTGCATTGTGGTATCGAGGGACCTGGCGCTGAAACCTTTGATGCTATCACAGCGCTAGTGCATTGGCTTGATACCGGTAACGCCCCGGATACGCTTATGACACAAAAAGAAGATCCACAGGGCAATATTCTTTTCACTCGCCCTGTTTATCCTTATCCACAAGAAGCCCAGTACATTGGTACAGGCGATCCCAAGAAGGCAGAAAACTTTAGGCCAATAGTACCCAATTTTAAAAATAACTAAGTAAACAAAAAGGCAAGCCCCATGGCTTGCCTTCATATTATAAAAACTATAAAACGGTGTTAGAACTTAGGCCCACCACCAAACATGCCCGGCGGCATCATGCCTTTCATGTTCTTCATCATTTTCATCATGCCGCCTTTGCCTTTCATCTTTTTCATCATCTTCTGCATTTGGGTAAATTGCTTCAGCAACTTATTAATGTCTTGCACTTGCGTACCAGAACCCGCAGCGATACGCTTTTTACGCGAGCCTTTGATGATTTCAGGACGTGCACGCTCTTTAGGCGTCATTGAGCTTATGATGGCTTCCATTTGGTTAAAGGTCTTATCGTTTACTTGACCTTTTACTGCATCCGGCAAGTTCGACATACCAGGCAGCTTTTCCATCATCGACATCATACCGCCCATGTTTTTCATCTGGCGCAGCTGCTCAGCAAAATCTTCCAGTGTAAAACCATCGCCTTTAAAGACTTTCTCAGCCACTTTTTGGGCTTTGTCTTTATCGACTTTCATTTCGACTTCTTCAATAAGCGACAGTACATCGCCCATACCTAGAATTCGAGATGCAACACGGTCAGGGTGGAATGGCTCTAGAGCATCGGTTCTTTCACCCACACCGATAAACTTAATGGGTTTACCGGTAATATGACGAATAGACAACGCTGCACCACCGCGCGCATCACCATCCGTTTTAGTTAAGATAACACCGCTGAGTGGCAGCGCTTCATCGAACGCTTTTGCTGTATTTGCAGCATCCTGACCTGTCATTGAGTCAACGACAAATAAGGTTTCGATTGGGTTAATCGCCGCGTGTAAATCTTTGATTTCGTCCATCATGTCTGCATCTACGTGCAAACGACCCGCGGTATCCACAAGTACCACATCAATGAACTTTTTCTTCGCGTGAGAAATAGCACCCGTTGCGATATCTACCGGCTTTTGTGAAATATCACTGGGAAAGAATTCTACGTCAACTTCTGCAGCTAACGTTTCAAGCTGTTTGATAGCCGCTGGCCGATAAACGTCAGCACTCACCACCAACACAGATTTCTTTTTGCGCTCTTTAAGGAATTTAGCCAGCTTACCAACACTGGTGGTTTTACCCGCACCTTGAAGACCTGCCATCATCACGACAGCTGGCGGCTGCGCGTTTAGGTTCAGCTCTTCGTTGGCCTCACCCATCGACTTTTCAAGTTCTTCACGAACAATCTTGATGAAAACCTGGCCTGGACTCAGACTCTTTGTGACTTCTACACCAACCGCGCGTTCTTTTACTTGTTTTACAAAGTCTCGCACAACCGGCAAGGCAACGTCAGCCTCAAGCAATGCCATGCGTACTTCACGGAGTGTTTCTTTAATATTGTCTTCAGTTAGTCGGCCACGGCCACTGATGTTTTTAAGCGTTTTTCCTAAACGCTCTTGGAGGTTTTCAAACATGTATCGGTTCCAAAATCTCGAAATTGTCGGGCATTATACTGATATGCGAGCTACTAATACAGTATTCAAGCCGATTGTTCTGCTTTTTACGCTTTCGTTGAACGAAAATAAGAATAAGTTAACGGATTGAAATAAAACCCTATGCAAGCGCAGAGGCTTTAAATACAATAGCTAAAAAAGGAAAGCAAAAATTAGGCACTTATTTTTATGTTGATTATTAGCTTGTCATTAATCGCCTGTCTCTTTTACATCATGGCCACCAGCCATGTTTTATCGCGCTTATTTGACAAACAAGGTCCAGATCAAAAGAAAACCTTAATATTAAGCACTGTCGCCATTTTGACTCATATGCTAGTGTTGGTAAATTCAGTGTTTACGCACCAAGGACAAGATCTCAGTACCGTCAACGTTGCCTTGTTAACCTGTTGGGTTATCGTTGTTTCTGTAACGACCGTATCTTTACGCTTCCCTGCAACATTATTGCTGCCCGTGGTGTATGGCTTCGCGGCTATTTTGTTATTAGCAAGCCTATTTATTCCACACCACATTATTATGCATACGATAAACATAGATGTTGGCCTCGTTTTACATATTTCACTTTCTTTATTGGCTTACTGTGTGCTTATCATCGCCACGCTCTACGCCATTCAATTTATGTTTATTGATAAACGCTTAAAACAGCGCGATTTGGCGATCATGACCAGCCATCTACCGCCACTTATGCAAGTGGAAAGGCAGCTTTATCAGCTGTTATTTGTAGGCACAGGTTTATTAACACTGGCATTAGCATCCGGTTTTTACTTTTTAGACGGTATGTTCGCCAAAGAGACTATTCACAAAACCATTTTATCTATCGTTGCATGGCTTATTTATGTCGTCGTCGCCTTTGGGCATAAGCAGTTCGGCTGGCGCGGTAAGTCTGTGGTGATTTCAATCATAGCGGCTTCTGGCATCGTGACTTTAGGTTACTTTGGTAGTCGCTTTATACAAGAAGTGATTTTAGGCAGGTTTTAAACTTTAACTTGACTATCGTAACTCACTAACGCTTAATACTCTTTCGTAAGTAAAAAAGGGATCCACTGTTGGAAGACATATCGACCAGCGCCTTGTTTATCATACTCGGCGTGCTCATTTTGATGTCGGCTTATTTTTCTAGTTCAGAAACCGGTATCATGTCAATCAACCGTATTCGTCTACGCCATCTTGAAAAAGAGAATCACCGTGGTGCGAAGCGTGTAAGTAACCTCCTTAACCGTCCTGACAGACTGATTGGTCTGATCCTGATCGGAAATAACCTCGTCAATATTGCCGCTGCGCAGGTGGCTACTATCATTGGATTACGCCTATATGGTGATATGGGTATCGCAGTTGCTACTTTTGGTCTCACACTCGTGGTCCTTATCTTCGCTGAAGTTACACCTAAGACTCTCGCAGCTTTATACCCTGAGAAAGTCGCGTTCCCAAGCTCTGTTATCCTAAAAGTATTGTTGAAGGTCTTGTTTCCTTTAGTTGTGGCGACCAACTGGATCACCAATGGTATGTTACGTTTGGTCGGGATCACACCACAAGAGATTGAAGAGCACAGCCTAAGTAAAGAAGAATTAAAAACCGTGGTAAATGAGTCAAGCGCTATGTTGCCCTCAAACCACCAAAACATGCTTACCTCTATATTAGACTTAGATCACGTGACTGTAGAAGACATTATGATCCCGCGCAGTGAAATCAATGCGATAGACATCAATGACGAGTGGAAAGATATTGCTCGCCAGCTCACGAACGCGCAGCACACCCGAGTGCTACTTTACCGTGACCAAATTGATGACGCGGTTGGTTTTATCCATGCTCGTGATGCGCTACGTCTGCTAACAAAAGAGCAGTTTGATAAGCCGTCACTACTACGTGCGGTAAGAGAGATTTACTATGTGCCGGAGAATACCTCACTCAATACACAGCTGATCAAATTCCAAGAAGCCAAAGAACGTATTGGTCTTGTTGTTGACGAGTATGGTGACATTCAAGGTCTGGTTACGCTTGAAGATATTCTTGAAGAAGTCGTTGGTGACTTTACCACCACGCAGACGCGTGCGCCGAGTGAAGACGTAAACATGCAGCGTGATGGCTCAGTTATGGTTGACGGCAGTGTAAACGTGCGTGACTTAAATAAAGAAATGAGTTGGGACTTACCTACCGAAGGTCCTAAAACTCTCAGCGGTCTGATTGTAGAGCACCTTGAAGATATTCCAGATGCGCCTCTTGGCTTAACGATTTCTGGTTATAAGATGGAAGTCATTGAGATTAAAGAAAACATGATCAAGATGGTGAAAATTTCTTCTACTACCAATTAGCTTGATTAAGTGGTCTATTTTGAGGCAAGAAAATCTTGTCGATAACACCGCTACCGCGTCCTGCTATCGCCAAGGTACCTACATCCATATAGGCAAGGCAAAAATTTTACTATTTAGTTGCTCTAAATGAGAAATTTTTAACGCAGTTAGCGTCAGATTTGATCCTTCAAATTGAGCAAGTATTAAGACTAATTGGTATAACTCTTAAGCGAGTAAAAGCTAAACCCTAAACTCAATTGCGGTGTTGAAAATAACACCGCAATTTACTCAAGAAAAAATTCTCTCGAACCAGTTCTTATCTAAATCATCTTCACAGCGTTTAAGTTGAACGGCATAGCGCGCAGCACGATGCTTTACCTTATTTGCGACTTGCATTAACCATTTCTTATTCTTATATGTACCACGACGATAACCGCCCCAACCTTCATGATAATTGAGGTATTGTGCGTAGGCGTCCCATTTCGACACGCCGTTTACCTTGTGAGTTTTGTATACGAACCAAGCCATAAAATCGATGGCGTCTTCAAAGTCATCGCGATCTGCACCTGAGTTTCCAGTTTCACGAATATAATCAGACCAGGTCGGAGTTTTGGCTTGAGAGTAGCCATAAGCAGAGCTTACTCTGCCAACAGGAATAAACCATAGGAAATATTCCATTGGAGGCGCCGCATCGTGACGAAAAGAGCTTTCTTGGTACATCATGCTCATCAGTACATGCTTTGGTGAGCCCCATTTATCTTGAGCATCACGAGCGTCATAATACCAATCTTCTTTTTCCTCAAAAATCTTACAAATATCATGAGGTTGTTTAGGTGGTGCAGTAGCACATCCGGATAAAACAGCGACGAGACTAATTAAAATTAATTTTTTTTGCATTTTTTTCGAAACCTAATGAACTTTTACAATTTGCATTGGTCTGAACTTATGAATGCAGCAGTTTAGCATTGTTTCATCCCTGAAATTTATTTGCGCAGCCTTATGGCTGCGCTTTTTTATGCCTTGTGCATTATGCCCTTGAAAAATAATCGTCAAGGAAAGCAGTAAAGTCTACAGAATCAGCCGCTCTAACCGCTGCCTCATCTTCAAAAGACTGACGTGCAAATGACTTCAGCGTATCTTCATCGTAATAGCCGTATTTGATATCTTGATGAAGCTGCTTATATTTGTTCGCTAGTTCAATGCCCATTGAGCCTTGTTCTAAGGTACGACTCTTCAGCTGAGATAGCAACTGCCCAGAAAAAGTAAGTGCAGGCGTTTCAATTGCCAACATTAATTTTTCCACTGTTGCCACATAGACTGATTTTTCTGTACTCCCATCTAACATTTTTGCAACTTTAAGTAAGTCTGTAAAAATCTCAGTGCCCCACTGTTTCACACTCACAGGCTCACCCGCTTTACTCAGTTCAAGTGCTGTACAGCGACCTTGATTAACCACCTGATGTAAATTCTTACCAGCGAGCTTTTGCGCATCAAACGAGAGTTCAGGGCTTGGCTTTAACAAACAATAGGTTAAGAACACATCTAGGAAGTGGATTTGCTCAAGACTCACACCAGTATGCTCGAATGGGTTAACATCCAGCGCACGAATTTCGATGTACTCAATACCACCACGTTCAAGTGCCTGAGTCGGCGTTTCACCAGACTTGGCATTACGTTTTGGTCTAATTGGCGAGTAGAACTCGTTTTCAATCTGTAAAATGTTGCGATTCAGCTGTTTTGGCTCTGCCGCTCGATAGTCTGGAATTTCATGATATAAATTGGAGCGGCAACGAATGGCTTGTCGCAAGCCCGCAATATACTCATCCAGATCGTTATACATCACCTTAAGCGAACTTTGTGCGCTATTGGTATAACCTAAATCACCCAGTCTAAGTGCGGTGCCATATTCAAGGTATATAGAGCCATTTTCTAGCTTACTAAATGGCAAGTCGCTCTTTTTGCCTTGCAAAAATGACGGACAAAGCGCAGGAGATGCGCCAAACAGGTAGCTTATCAGCCACATTTCACGCTTGAAGTTACGAATAAGGCCTAAATACTGTTGGGAGATAAATGATTGCTGAGGTTTATCGTCTTCAGACATCACTTGCAGGCTTTGCCATACGGTCTCTGGAAACGAAATATTGAAGTGCACACCCGCAATGGCCTGCATCATACTACCATAGCGATTTTTTAGCCCTTCACGATATAGCGTTTTCATTTTGCCGATATTAGAAGTGCCAAACTGCGCTAGGACAATATCTTCTTCATCCTCAATAAAGCATGGCATCGACAAAGGCCACAGTAACTCATCACCCATGTTAGCCAAAGTAAACTTCTGTAGATCAGAAAGTTGCGCTAATGTCTCTTGTGGATCTTCACTCACTGGTGTAATAAATTCGAGCAGCGACTCAGAAAAATCAGTGGTAATATGACCATTGGTCAGTGCATGGCCCGTCTTTTCTGGATGCGGTGTTTTCGCTATTTTTCCCGACCCTTGGATCCGTAATGCCTCACGTTCGATACCTCTTTTGATACCTTTGAAAACGCCGCGATGCGCGCCGTCAGACAAAAAGTCCAGCTTAGTGTTTAAGTCTAATTGTTTCAAAAATTCTTCCTCGAACCTACAGGCCAATTTCAAGTTTATGGGGTCGAAACCAAATTATACCAAGTGTATTCATCAAATGAGTGATTTAAACCGAGCAATCAATTTAAATATGGCTACTTTTAGTACACTTAGGCCTTAATAATAACTTTGCCAACATGCTTACCACTTTCCATACAGTGATGAGCCTGCGCAATATCCGCCATCGCAAAGTAATGACTTACGTTGATGCTGATTTTGCCAGCTTGGTACGCCTGATACAAATATTTAAGATCGTCTAAATTACTCGCAACCAACATACCTTCAGCCCTTACATCCCTTGTCGTGGCTCGCTCACAGACGATTTCTTTGGTGACGCTGGGAATGGTCACTAGGTGCGAATCCGGCTTCATCGAGTCGACACACTGTAATGCAATATCGCCACCAATTAAGTCCAGTAAATCGCATTCAACTTGGTGCTGATAAAATTCGTCATAACTTATTGCCGTTACCTTGAGCTTCGACAACAATTCGTGCTCAGGGCGGGTCGAGACCGCGATAACTTTTCGCCCTTGGAGCTGTGCTAGTTGAATTGCTAAATGCCCCACGCCACCAGTTGGTGCCAATACATATAATGGACGATCACGATTAGAGAATTTATCTAACGCTTGTTTTGCTGTAAGACCCGCAAGACAAAGACCTGCAATATCTGGACTTTCTTGCAAAGAAACCTTGATGAGTTCTGACTCAAGCGCCACTAGATAATCACTATAGGCCCCGGGATTACTTGCAAATCCAATCATACCGATGACAAGATCGCCTACTTTAAATTGGCTATCTGAGCCATGAACCTCAACCACCTCACCATACAGATCGTATCCGAGCGGCAAAAAGGCATCTGCACTTTTTTGCGCTGCAACATAACCAAGACCTTGTCTGGTTTTCACTTCAATAGGATTAATACTGGTACTGCTTACTTTTACCAGCACTTGGCCTAAGGTTAGCGTTGGCAAAGAAATAGTGGTGCTACACAGTTGACTGCTATCACCAAATTCGTAAATACCATAAGTGGTTGAGTTATTTATCATATGCGGCTTGCTTAGAAAACAGTTTGGTATCTTTGTAGAATACGCGAAAGGGTAAGGAGTTTGAAGAAATTTACGGTATGGGAGGGAAAAACGCTCTTACAGTATGGCTGTAAGAGCGTTTAGCTATATTTAGTGATTGAACACTATCTGGTCATCAAGCACCTCGACTTTAATGGTATCACCAGTCACAAACTTACCTTGCAGCAAGTCCTGCGCCAACGGGTTTTCAATGTATTGTTGTACGGCTCGTTTAAGAGGACGAGCTCCATATACAGGATCAAACCCGCTTGCAGCGATTTTATCAAGCGCGGCATCACTAAGCTCGAGTGCAAACCCTCTTTCAGTTAAACGTTTACTCAATCTGTCTAACTGGATACTCGCAATTTCTTTAATGTGTTCATTGATAAGCGGGTGGAACACCACAGTTTCATCAATACGGTTAATAAACTCAGGTCTAAACTGACTAGCCAGCACGCCCATAACACGCTCTTTGAGTGTCGCGTAGTCGTTACTTCCTGCTTGCTCCTGAATGACATCCGACCCTAAGTTGGAGGTCATAATGATCACTGCATTTTTAAAATCAACCGTGCGACCTTGACCATCGGTCAAGCGCCCATCGTCCAAGACCTGTAATAAGATGTTAAATACATCTGGGTGCGCTTTTTCCACTTCATCAAGCAAAATCACAGAATAAGGACGGCGTCTTACCGCTTCTGTCAAATAGCCGCCTTCTTCGTAGCCAACATAGCCAGGAGGTGCACCAACCAAGCGCGCAACTGAGTGTTTTTCCATAAATTCGGACATATCAATGCGCACCATGGCATCTTCCGTATCAAACATAAAGTTGGCTAACGCTTTGGTCAGCTCCGTTTTACCCACCCCTGTTGGACCTAAGAACAAGAACGAACCAATTGGGCGATTAGGATCTGCAAGTCCCGCTCGCGAGCGACGGATAGCGTTAGCAACCGCATTAACAGCTTCGTCTTGACCAATCACTTTTTTATGAAGCTCGTCTTCCATTTGCAGTAACTTTTCACGCTCACCTTGAAGCATTTTTGCGACCGGGATCCCAGTCCAGCGAGATAAAATTTCTGCAATTTCATCTTCACCGACCTGGTTTTTTAGTAGACTCATTTCCTGCATTTCAGCCTGAGAAGCAAGGTCTAGTTTTCGCTCAAGCTCAGGGATCCGACCGTACTGTAGTTCAGACATACGTTGCAAGTCACTTGCTCGACGCGCAACTTCTAGATCTAAACGCGCTTGCTCTAGCTCAGCCTTAATCACTTGCGTGCCTTGTAATGAGGCCTTTTCTGCATTCCATACTTCATCAAGCTCACGGTACTCGGTTTCTAATTCATTGATGAGCGTTTGCATCTCGGTGCGACGCTTTTGACTCGCTTCGTCTTTCTCTTTTGCCAGCGCGTTATCTTCCAGTTTTAGTTGGATAATACGGCGCTCTAGCCTGTCTAATTGCTCCGGTTTTGAGTCAATTTGCAGTCGAATTGAAGACCCTGCTTCGTCTATCAAATCGATAGCTTTATCTGGAAGCTGCCGATCTGAGATATAACGATGTGATAAATTAGCCGCAGCGACAATCGCGGGATCGGTAATATCCACTGAGTGATGCAGCTCGTAACGCTCTTTTAAGCCACGTAGAATCGCGATGGTGTCCTCAACAGTTGGCTCTGCAACAAATACTTTTTGGAAGCGACGCTCAAGTGCTGCGTCCTTTTCAATATACTGACGATACTCATCAAGTGTGGTTGCCCCCACGCAATGAAGCTCCCCACGGGCTAGTGCGGGTTTTAGCATATTGCCCGCATCCATTGCACCGTCGGTTTTGCCCGCGCCTACCATGGTATGGATTTCGTCAATAAAGAGGATGACTTGGCCTTCTTCTTTAGCCAGCTCGTTTAATACCGACTTTAGGCGCTCTTCGAATTCACCACGGTATTTGGCTCCAGCCACCAACGCGCCCATGTCCAGCGATAGTACGCGCTTACTTTTCAAGCCTTCTGGAACTTCACCGTTGATAATACGCTGCGCGAGTCCCTCAACGATGGCGGTTTTACCAACGCCTGGTTCACCGATAAGTACAGGGTTGTTTTTAGTACGGCGCTGTAGTACTTGAATAGTGCGGCGAATTTCGTCGTCACGGCCAATAACCGGATCAAGCTTACCTTGCTCAGCACGCTCAGTGAGATCGATGGTAAATTTCTCAAGAGCTTGGCGAGTGTCTTCAGCATTAGGGTCATCGACTTTTTGACCCCCTCGAATAGCCTTAATGGCTTGCTCTATCTTTGGCTGGGTGATGTTAAGCGCTTTGAAAATCTCGCCTAATGGGCCTTTATCTTCGCACGCAGCAAAAACAAATAACTCGCTGGAGATATATTTATCTTTACGCTTTTGTGCATATTTATCACACAGATTGATCAGTGAAATAAGGTTATTTGAAAGCTGTACATCACCACCTACACCTTCTACTTTAAATAGCTTTTCAATGGCTTGTGACAGCTTAGTATTAAGCTCGTCGGCACTCACGCCAGCTTGTGCTAATAATGCACGCACACTTGAGCCGCTCTGTTGGAGCAAAGCATACATTAAATGAACAGGTTCAATAAATTGGTGATCGCGCCCAAGCGCTAATGACTGCGCATCGGAAAGCGCAGCTTGGAATTTGCTTGTAAATCTATCTAAACGCATGATTTATTTACCCATATAAAATATTGAATTACCTTATTTATGGGTATTAACTGAACGAAGATCAAGCGTAAAAGTAATAATTTACCCTGATTATTTGCGCCAAATCAAAGTTGCCATACGGCCCGTTGTTTTGTCTCTACGATAGGAAAAATATTGCTCGGGCATAGTTACTGTACAGTGTTTATCGCCGTAAAAATCCTTTACACCCTGCTCGCGTAATAACGATTGTGCAAGCTCGAAAATATCCGCAAGATATTTACCGTCTTTTTTAGCAACAAATGCCGTATTTCGTTGCGCCTCAAAAGCCTGTACAACGTCTTCACCCACCTCGAATGCACTAGGCCCAATCGCAGGGCCAAACCATACACAGATCTCTTCAGGTGCACAGTTAAACTTAGCCAGTGTTTGCGAGATAATTCCAGCAGCAAGAGGCTTCCAACCACCATGGATAGCGGCCACCTCCTCGCCATCTTTTGATGCAAGCAAAATGGGCAAGCAATCTGCCGTCATGATAGCCAGAGGTGTTTGGCGCAAGCGAGTATATAAGGCGTCGGCCTGATGAACCTGCGCGATTTCAAACTGCTCGTCGACCACTACTACTTCTGCGCCATGCACTTGCTCAAGCCATACAATCGGGTTGGCCACATAACCATGTAAAATTCTGCGATTTTCGGCTACATGTTCTGCATTATCACCAACATGAAAGGCTAGATTAAAGCTATCGTACGGCGGTGCTGAAACACCGCCTTTGCGTGTTGTTGATAATGTCCCAATGAACTGGGTTAATGGCCACTGAGCAAGTTGCATCTTATAACGTTAAATCCGGGTTTTCTTTGGTATCTTCTCTAAGCGCTGCTACCAGCTTAAGCATATCTTCAGGCACAGGCGCTTCCCATGTCATCATCTCACCAGTAATTGGATGAGCGATACTTAGTTTTATAGCATGCAATGCCTGACGTTTAAACTCTCTTAATTGCTCGGTTAATCCTTGAGTCGCATTTCTTGGTGGGCGAGGACGGCCGCCATAGAGCTGATCGCCAATTAACGGATGATTCAGATACGCCATATGTACACGAATTTGGTGTGTTCTACCGGTTTCTAGGCGCAGGCGCAGGCGCGTGTGTGCTCTGAACTTTTCAGCAACACGGTAATGAGTGATAGCAGGCTTACCCATCTCATGCACTGCCATATGTGTACGCTTGGTTGCGTGACGACCGATTGGCTTTTCAATCATACCACCTGCGGTCATCGTGCCATTACAAACTGCTTCGTATTCACGTGTGAAGTTTTCACGGGCCTGTAGGTTTTTCACCAAGTGCGTTTGTGCTTGGATGGTTTTCGCCACAACCATTAGGCCGGTCGTATCTTTATCTAGACGATGTACGATACCAGCACGAGGTACGTTAATGATCTCTGGGTGATGGTGAAGCAGAGCATTTAACACAGTGCCATCCGGGTTACCGGCTCCCGGGTGAACCACCAGCCCCATGGGCTTGTTTATCACGAGAATATCATCATCTTCATAAACAATGTCTAACTCTATATCTTGCGCTTCGTACTCACGTTGCGCTTCGATAACCGTCTCGATAGCGACACTTTCACCACCAAGTAACTTTTCACGAGGGGTGTTGAATACTTCACCATCTACGGTGACTTTATCTTCAAGGATCCAAGTTTTTATTCTTGAACGAGAAAAATCCGGGAACAATTGCGCCAATATTTGGTCTAGACGTTTACCACCGAGTTCAACTGGAACCTCCGCTTGGAGGGAAATTTGCTCTGACATCTGAAACTTTACCTAATTTACCAGTGCAAGCCGTGCTCGACTGGGTTAGAATCGTATTAATGCATAGTTTACTCGGTTTTGCCGAGTTGGCCTAGCCGAAGAAAACAAAGGTAGTAAAATAAAATGATTAAAAACTTAAGGACACACGCCTTTAGGCTGGCGTTAGCCGCGTCTGTTTTAGGTTTGGCAGCCTGTTCATCTGCACCAGAACAAGAAGATATTGAACGCGTACCAAACAAATCCGCCCAAGCGCTTTATGAAGACGCTAAACAAACATTAGATTCCGGCTTGTATGCCCGCGCCATTGAATTATTAAGTGCAATTAATGCTCGTTATCCGTTCGGCCCTTACGCAAGACAAGTTCAAATGGACCTAGTCTATGCATATTATCAAACAGGTAATACCGACCAAGCACTTGCGACTATTGATCGTTTTATTCGCTTAAATCCAAATCATAAAGACCTCGACTACATGTATTACATGCGAGGCTTGGTTAGCATCAAGGCTGATGAAAACGCATTCCAAGAATATTTCGGTGTAGACAGGGCTGACCGTGATGCCAATCGCACCCGTGTTGCTTTTCAGGATTTAACCACGTTAGTTAAAAACTATCCAAACAGTCCGTATGCACCAGAAGCGAAAAAGCGCTTAGTCTGGCTACTAAACAAAATGGCTCGCTATGAGCTCAGAGTCGCTGAATATTACTTCGAACGTGAAGCATACCTTGCCGCAGCAAATCGTGGTAAATATGTAGTCGAGCACTACTCTCAAAGTAGTTATCTGACCCAAGCTTTTGACATTATGGAAAAAAGCTATCGCAAACTTGGCCTTCAGGACCTTGCGGATAACGTGAAAAAAGCCAAATCGGTTAACGCACGTAACAAATAAATAGAGTGCTAAGTCACGATACCGCTGAGATCGTGACTTATCTCCCGCCAGTATTCACCTTCAAGCTTTCTACAGCAGTAAAAGCACTAGCTTCCTGTACATGGAAATTAATCGTCAGCGTGTTTTATTTGATTGTAGTTGTAATCAGGAAGGAATTAGGCTGCCCATAATGGAGGGAAAGCAGCCCTAAAAGGTAAGCATTTGACTGAGCGGCGTATTAAATTGCTTCTTCGTCCTCTTCACCGGTGCGGATCCGAACCACACGCTCAACATCCGTCACAAAGATTTTACCGTCACCAATTTTGCCCGTTTGCGCGGTTTTTAGGATAACTTCAATCGCTCTGTCCACGTCTTCATCTGCGGTAACAATATCAAGCTTTACTTTAGGCAAGAAATCTACCATATATTCAGCACCGCGATATAACTCAGTATGGCCTTTCTGACGACCAAAGCCTTTTACTTCACATACCGTCATACCCGTGATCCCCACATCCGAAAGCGCTTCTCGGACATCATCAAGTTTAAACGGTTTAATTATTGCTTCTATTTTCTTCATGACTATCTCGATTCCTTTGGTATAGCGTCGATTTTAGACAATCCGCTTGCCCAAGGCAAACAAAGACATTGAAAGTTGAAGTGATTTCACGCAATAATAATAATCATAAATTATTACTTTTTGGTTGTGAGGCGGTAATGAAACAATCAGCGGGATTCAATCTACTAGAACTAATGATAACCATCGCTATATTGGCTATCGTGCTGGCCATTTCATTTAGCTTTGATGGCAACCTGCTGCAACGTAACCGAGCAGAGTCCTTTTTACAAGAATTACAGCGCAATATTGCATTTGCTCGTGTAAAAGCAACCGCTGCAGACGAAATTGTCATTCTCTGCCCAGCTCCCCCAACCAATATTCAAGCTAGGACTGCATTTACTTGCCAAGATAATTGGGCAACGAACAGAATTAGCGTGTTTGTTGATAGTGATAAAAATGGCACATTTAGTAATGGTGATACTATCCATAGAACTATGGAGGTCGTAGACGATAACGACACTATGGTATTTTCTGGTGACAATCGTCTAAGGTTTGATTCAAGCGGACTCTTAAGTGGCTCAAATGCTGGCAATTTTACCTATTGTCCTGGCAGTGACGACAACAATCAACAGTTAAGTGTTTCAACCGCTGGCACAGCATTATATCGCGGAGATACAACAGATACCTGTGGATAGCCACAAAAGTACTGATACGTAAAATATCTCTTCGCTTCAACCTTGCCTTTAACATACAAACAACTAGGCTTAAGGAAAATGTAATTCGAGGCAAAGGATATGCGTCGCTATATGGGTTTTTCCCTACTGGAATCTTTAGTGTGTTTGGCGATTATCACCATCGTCAGTTTATTTTCTCTTCCCAGTCTTACGGCTTTATTTCAGTTTGATAAACCAAAAATAAAACTTGAAGCACTGCGGCGAGCGATTAATTTGGCTCGCATTCAAGCTGTTGCAAGCGGTGCAACCGTTACTTTGTGCCCACTGAAAAATAATCGCTGCGACAGCAAAGAATGGCACACTCAGTTAACGGTTTTTATTGATTACCACCCCCAAGGTGAGTTTTCAGGCGATGATTATAAATTAGCTGTTGTGGACTCAGTAGACTCAGGGGACATGCTCACCTACCCAAGAAACGCCATTATATTTCGCCGCTTTGGCCATCTTGCGGGACTCTATAACGGTACTTTTGTCTACTGTAATGCAAATTCTACCGTGGGATTGTCGTTGTCAGTTAGCTACACAGGGAGAAGCACTTTAAAAGATACAGATGAGTGTCAAAAGTAAATAACCTAAGCTTCGGATAAGTAGTATTAATACAAAGGGGGATCAATTACTCCCCCCGAAAATTAACGCTCCCAACACCTATCGATAGCGTCTTGATTCGTGGTCCCAGTAACACCACGAACGCCAAGCTCATCAATAGTTAAAGCTGGGCACTGTTCATCACCTCGAACGGGCCCTGCAGCGGCTGTTGCAACGATTCTGAAAGTATCGTTGGTGACATTTTCAAGTGTTACATTGAAGTAGCCATTTTCTGTTGCTGTTGGCACACCAATTGCTGCTAGATTATCGCTGTAAGCTCTATTATCAACAAAAAACTGCTCTTGCTTATTCGCGGCGTCAAGTAACAAAGTCATAGCATCAGCCCTCGCCCCTCTTCTCACATACTCAGTGTAATTAGGGTACGCAATCGCAGAGAGAATACCGATGATCACCACCACTATCATTACTTCAATCAGGGTAAAGCCTGACATTGCTTTGCCTTGGGTACTATTTCTTCTCATCGCTATCTTCCCTCTTATAAATATAAAGTTGCCTTGTTCTGATCCCAGAGGTTTTATCTTTAAAGATAATAACCTTGTCGTCATCGCCTACAACTGGCACTGGTTCACCCGGTATTCCTGGCGGCACAAATGGATTACTGTCATCAGCTATAATCCCAGGGCCTGCAATATAAGGAACTCTTTTACCATTTTCATCTTTGCGTACAACTAGAGTCGGTGTATCCGGTAGATCCTGCGAAGTCACGTAAGTTTTCCCTGTGCCATAATGTAAGTGGAACATGTATAGCTGCCCCTTACCACCCGTTAACGTGCATTGCTGGGTAGCCTGATCTGCAGGTGTAAATGAAGTAAAGTAAGCAACTCCTCCAATTACAGTAGCACCGGATAGCGATTTTTCACCACCTGATAACTGATACTTCCAGCCATTAAACTTAGCCAATTCTACTTCTAGTTCAACAAAGTCATCAATATCATCTACAGCGTTTCCAAACGGATCACTCTTCATTTCCATTAAATCAGAAATTAATATAGGGTCTGGAATATCGTTTACAAAAGATTGCGTTTTCGTATGAATATCCCTAATCATGAAAAGATAGTCAGTCACACTTGAATCTGTCGGCTTAGAGCGATTACCGCTGCCGATAACGATGGCGTCAAACGGTGTATCTCTGCGCTCTTTTATTAAATTCCCATTATATCTAGTCTCAGTTACCTTACTATAAAAGGTACGAGCAATATTTGGACGATAAAAGAAGCGCCTATCTTCATTAGCAGAGCTACTCCCCAAACGCGCCAATTCAAAATGCGTCCAAGGTTCCGTACTATCAGATGGGTTCGGACCGGGTATGTCAATTCTCCAGATACTCCCCGCGGTATCCGCTAGATAAATTCTGTCAATATAGCCATCATAGTCTGAGTCTGTTAACGTTGGCTCAGCAACAATACTGTGCTTACCTTTAAACGCATCTCCAGTAAGCGACCAGACGATATCAGCATTGTTTGACATGATATCAACCATGTAAATTCCTACGCCTTTATCATTATCATCGCTACGTGAAACATTGTCTTTATTGATATTGTATCCTGCGGCAAAAACCAATACCGGTCTATCCTTTTGCTTTTCAATAAAAGTCACCACAGGTTTGGACCACGTTTGCCCTAAATTCTTAAACTTATTTGAATCACCAGAAATAGGTCCACCCCACAACAGCTTGGGCGAATCTGGGTTGGTAATATCAAAACCATAGTATTTATTACCACCGCGACGCATTCCCACAAAGGCCCAAACCTTATCACCCGCTTCCACCTTACGATTTTTATTTACATCGTGAAAGTACACAGTAATTGGTCCATCTAGACCATACAGTTTGGTTTCTGCTTTACTTGTTTTGACTGGATTCAGGATAGGTAATAAAGAACCTGGGATAAATGCCCAGCTTTCAGTTACACTATTTCCTTGATCTTTAAACATATGAAGCATGCCCGCGTTAGTGCCAATGAGCACGCGAATATCGCCATTGCCATAGTCAACCGTTGCAGGCTTTGAATGTAGGGGATCGGCGAATATGTCTGCTCTTCTTTCAGATCTCAAACCGTCACCATCATCGTCGTCAACGTCTTGACCTATCGCCCAATTAAAAATACTTTGTATCTCGCTTTTACTTGCACCACTTAGCTCCATTGCGGTGGCAAGTTTGGTTAAATTACCATAGGCACTTTCGGCGTTATTATAAGTGAAATCAACTAAATCGCTGCCACCAAAATCAGAGAGGACTTTTCTAGTAAGCTGATTTTCAAGGGCATAGTTAACCCCGCCCTTTTCTATATTATTGCCATCTTTTGACTCCGCTTGCGACCAATACGTTGTGATGTTGCTATCAATAGCACCCTTGTTATCTATCGCTTTGGTTCGCTCCTGACCTACTATTTCTGTACCCACAAACTTTAGCTTTTTCAGGTTGCCACGCCAACGCGTATGTGTTTCCGGTTTAAACTGGGTGTAGTAAAGTGCATCACCTGTTTGGGTTTGATCTTCAGCATTTGCGGACACCGTTGGTGAACTAAAACTTGCACTCACATTTCTGATATTGGTAATGGTGGTTTTGAGCACGTCCGACAGTTCATTTGCAGTATGCGCATGAAGATATTGCCCACCACCTTGCGTCGCGGTTTCTTTAAGCAGATTTATGCCTGTACCCGACATACCATTACCAAAACCAATCGTGAAGACCCGTGCAAAATCGTGTTCATCAGGTGTAGAAGGATATAAGTCAACTTTAACTTGAGACGTACCGCGCATTGTTTTAGCTAATGCGGGTAAATAATTTTTAGTGACGCCAGAGCCTTCATTTATATCAAAGTAATTGGGATAAGAGCCATAGACTGAAAAATATTCATTCACTATGCTATTGTTAGAGCTAGTGTCACTGGTTGGATCTCCATCTGTCATTAAAATTAAATTAATTGAGGTATCGCAACGTTCCTCCGCGCCACGGGCTGGAGTAAACGCGGAGATATAATTACCACGACGCTCTATACTCTTATCTCTATCGTTTCCACCGTTTTCGCCCCAGTAGACATCCCCTCCTTTAAGGTAGTTATACAACTCCCATAAGGTTTCAGATAACGGCGTTGAGCCAGACGCTGGTAATGCATTTATTTTTTCTATAATGTCATCACTACTACTACCAATACCATTTAATATATAACCGCCACTTGAAGAATATAGGCGAGATAAACCAAATTGGATATCTGCGTTATCATTCACCAGTTTACGCATCGCGTTTTGCGCAACTTTGAGGCGGCTATCAGCACAGCCCTGTACAGCTTGATTGTACTGATTTGCTTGATAACAGTTACTACCGTTAAAGCACTCTGTTTCTCGGTAGCCATAACGTGTTTCATAACGCCAGCCAGTCCACACGCGATATGAGTAACGCTCATAACACGCCTTACCATTTTGCGAGTCCCACGCCATACTGCCTGATGTATCGAACAACATCAGTACCCGAGGTTGCTCACGAGTAGAAACATTATGTTTAACATAAAGCTCAATGTCTTCTGCTTGAGCGGTTTGTAATAGCGCCGTTAATGCAACTATCGTGTATATTAACTTATTCATATCAGTTACTCGAAAAAGGGGGTTAATTTGAAACGCTCACAATTTCCTGACCAATTCCCATCACGATAGTGACGTTGTGACGTCCCCTATCACCATATTCCACAGTGGCTTCGACTTCCGTCATGTTACACACAAACCCCTCGGTATAGTCATATTGACGTGGACAAAACAGCTCTAACTCTCCATTATTTAGGTTGGTTACAGTGGCTTGTAAGCCATTCGGTGTTTGTACTGTTGTGCCTTCGTCTGCTAACTGCTGCCTTGAACGCAGAAAAATATTGTCCGAACGCCGCTGCTCTTGCTGAATTAATCTTTGCATTTCACCGAATAATAAGCTTTCTGCTTCTTCTCGTTCCATGACGGCATGCGTCATTTTAATATCCAACGTGCTGGTACTCATTAACGTTACTGCGACCGCCATTATTGCAACTACCATGACCATCGCCATGATCAATACCACGCCCTGTTGTTTTACATTTCCCATGCCGAGCCTCCCATGTTGTACATTGATATTGTGGTTGTAAATACGGTACGTCTGATGGCATCGTTGTAAGTAACCGTCCTCCTATTAGGATCATTCCCTAATACATACGATCGCGACTGTACCCCAAAGTCAACATCCGGTTCCAAGACCCTGACTAATACAAACAGCTGTAAGGATAGAATACCTCTTGTAGCGCCCCAGTCAGCATCGGACATATTTGCTGTATTTCTATATCGATCAACTCGACCATCAAAGTTAGTATCTAAACCAAAAACGAAACGAATTTGTTCAACGCCTTCGATCACTAATTCGTCCTTCATACCACCATTTACATGTAGCCTTTGCCTTCTTAGAACCGGGATAGTAATAGTACGATTATTAATTACCTGTTGCTCTTCACTCACATAATATACATGATGACTATATGGCCAAAGTGTCGCATTCACGCTTGGCATGTTGCCAATATTGCCACCTGCAATGAATTCGGCTTGCTCTTGCTGTGCAATAAAATAATATTTGGTTGATTGGATAGCACTTGCATCTGGCACAAGACCTGTTACCTCTACAGGGCTCCCTTCCAGAAACTTCACCTGTAATACTTCTGACTGTGGTCGAGCTTTGGTTATACACCCCATTGCCGTTGCATTTGTTGTGAATGTTGCCCAAATAGGCCTGAAATTAGCGGGTTCATTGTTCGGAAAACTACCATTGTTTATCCCGCCAGAGCAGTCACTCCCTGGATTAGCTGGAGCGGCTTGATTATCATCGGTGAAACCTTGATCGTAAAATGTCCCCCAAAAGCCAACTTGCTCGATATCCCGCCTCATAATAGAAAGCGCTAAGCGTCCTTTCTCTTGTAGCTCTCCAATACTCATGGTGTCGTTGGTCGTCGCTTTCATACCGACGTAAGTTGCAATGACACCACCTAACAACAACACGCCGATAAACATCGCGATCATGAGCTCCAACAATGTAAAACCTCGGATTTTGTTCACGGCTGACTCCTTAACAACACAAAAGTTTCCATTACGACTGCACGCCGTCTATCGTCTTCAACACCACACCCGGCTGCTGGATTATTTTCCAATGCGGTCATTGCCTGGCGCCCTCGCCAAGTGACAATAACCTGTACATTCACCCCTGATGCGTTACCAGCATCCGAGGTAGGATTAATACATACAACTGCGTTATCCAATGAACCTGTATTTTCCCTTGCTCTTATCGCTTGACGCCAATTAGCAATATCTGTTTTCGCAAGCGTTTCTGCATTACAGCGCTGTGTATAACACGTGGTGTTTACCTGTACGTCTTCGGTGCTATTAAAGTCAACATCGTAAAGTGTGGTTATATTTGCCGCATCATTTGTTCTTATTCTGTGCATGATGTCACTGGCAAGCTCTACCGCAGCGGCTCGCTGCATAGAATCAAAACTTGCCTGTTTAGCTTTTGCTTGTAATGCCACAGCACCAAGCAGTCCAAAGCTTAAAATCATAAACGCAATAAGCACTTCTAACAGTGTGAAGCCATGTTGCTTTAGCGAAATATGCATATCTCAACCAGAATTCAATTGTCCTAGCTTCAGTGTAAGCCGTCGTCTTTGAAACTCAATATGGGATAGTATGAAAGGTCTATTGAGGCGATAAACGGTTTATTCACCACTTAGCTTAACACTCAAAATAATGTTTTTAGCTGGGTGTAAGCTCTACGGCTAACTTCATAGCGATTGGGCAGCGACTTGAGGCAAACATAGTGCTTTTGTTCATGTAGTTCTAAAGCAGTGATTTCCGTTCGCTTAACTAATGTGCTGCGATGGATTTGAATAAAATGTGTTGGAAACTTATCTAACAGTGACTTGAGTGACATGTCAATTAATGCTTGTAGACCGGAATTCAAGGTTACTCGCGTATATTTTTCATCCGCCTCGGCAACAATAACATCCGAAACCTGAACGCAACGCAACTCACTGCCAACGTAATAGCTGAGCGTCTCCATACTCGGAAAGATAGTAGTCAATAAAGCATCTAGCTTATCACTATCTAGTGGCTTCACTAAATAACCATTGGCGTGCAGTTCAAATGCTTCTAGCGCATATTCCGGATGCGCCGTTAGAAACACGATTTTCATCCTCGGAAATTGCAGGCGTAATTGACTCGCAAGCTCAACACCTGACTGACCCGGCATCGAGATATCAAGAAAAATTAGCTGTACAGGCTCCTGATTTAGTAGCGCTTCCACACCGTCAGTGCAGTCAACTTCACCGATACAACGAAAGCCTACGTGCTTTTGCATTAATCGTTTAACGCGAGCTCTTGCCAACGGCTCATCATCCACAATAAGGTAAGATATTACTGTTTTCATAGCGGTAGCGAAAAACTGACGGTATAGCTATCTTGACTGGCTTCGGTTTTAAAATCAATTGGCTGATTGTAGTGTAAAGCCAAGCGGCGTCTGATGTTACTTATCCCAATGCCATGCCCTTGGTGCGTCGGCTTTAATTTTGCGTCATAGCTGTTAAAAATTACCACCGACAAGGTGCGTTTACTACAGTGAATATGAATACGAATATCCGCTCCATTTGGGTTTGGCTCTACCCCGTGGCTAACCGCGTTCTCCACCAATGGCTGTAATATCAACGCAGGGATCAAGACATCTCCCAAGACATTGTCTAACTCCCACTCTACCCTCAAACGCTCTGCAAAGCGCCACTGCTCAAGTGCTAAATACGCTTTGCATAACGATATTTCACTTTCCAACGGAACAATATTTTGTGTGGACATCGCAGCGCGAGATAAATCGGCAAGGGCTAATGCTGACTTTTCTGCTGCATTTGGATCGATATGAGTCAATTCGGCCACGGTATTGAGTGAGTTATATAAAAAGTGCGGCCGAATTCTCGCATGTAACGCTTCAAGTTCCGCTTGAGATAGCGCTTTCACCTTACGAATATTATCGGTAAAGATAGCTAAGAAATGCGCGAAAAGCGTGATAATGCAAAGACATATTGCGATGTTACGCCATAAGCTCAATTCAATTTTTGCCTCATCAATCCAACCGAGCAATGTAAAACCATAGGGAAAAGCCGTACTAGTGAAAACAGTACAAAGCACGAAGACAGAAATGAGAATACCTGCTTCAACTAGATCTGAGCGCTTCTCAACAGCGTGGCGCACAACCGCTATCACAGCAAGTGATAAAAAGGCAGTGAAATGAATAAATAAGCTGGTTAATCCAAGGGATTGCCAAAACGCTGTCGCGGAAATCAGCGTATATAAAAAGGCTAGGATTTGCGAGGCAACTAGCAATGCTAGCACACCTCGCTCACTCAATAGTGCAGACAACAACCTGATCCGCGGCGTCATCGTGCTAACTCTCTTATCTGAGTTCTACAGGCACGGCAAACACGACATTTTCTTCTTGTCCAGGGTTCTCAATTACCGTTTCCCCACCAAGCTCTTTAAGTCGTGAGATAACCTGTTGAACCAGCACTTCAGGTGCAGAGGCACCGGCAGTTACACCAACCTTTACAACCCCATCGAACCAAATTTCTTCGATGGAAGAAGCATCATCAATGAGAAATGCCTTAGTTCCCATTTTATCCGCAAGTTCTCTTAAGCGGTTAGAGTTAGAACTATTTTTCGCACCTACCACAAGCAACAACTCAACTTTGTCCGCTAAGTCGCGAACCGCATCTTGACGGTTTTGCGTAGCATAACAGATATCATCTTTTCGAGGGCCACTGATGTTCGGAAACTTGCTACGCAGTGCGTCAATTACATCTGCAGTGTCATCTACTGATAGCGTCGTTTGACTACAATAGAACACATTGTCAGCATCTTTTACTTCAAGTGCTTCTACATCCTCTGGTTTTTCAACAAGATAAATACCACCGTTCGGATTGTCATACTGACCCATAGTACCCTCAACTTCAGGGTGGCCGTGATGCCCAATCAAAATACACTCAGTACCTCTGCGGCTAGCACGCGTCACTTCCATATGCACCTTTGTCACCAACGGACAAGTTGCATCAAAGACTTTTAACTCTCGGCGCTTCGCTTCATTACGTACTTGCTGAGAAACACCATGCGCGCTGAAAATAACAATACTGTCGTCTGGCACTTCATTTAGCTCTTCAACGAATACCGCACCACGAGACTTCAGACCATCAACAACATATTTGTTATGAACAACTTCATGGCGAACGTAAATAGGCGCTTCGAAAATATCGAGTGCACGCTCAACAATGCTGATCGCTCTATCTACACCTGCACAGAATCCTCTTGGGTTTGCCAGCAAGATATCCATTAGTTATTTACCTCAAGAATTTCAACTTCAAACGTTACTTTTTGGCCTGCAAGCGGGTGATTGAAATCAACCGTTACCGAGTCGCCAGCTACTTCTCGGATCAATCCAGGCAAGTCAGTACCATCTGGTTGCGTAAATGCAATGATGCTACCTACTTGAGCGGGGGTTTCTGCGCCAAATTTGCTTCTGTCAACATAATAGACGTTATCAGGATTTGGTTGTCCAAACGCGTCTTCTGGCTCTAGCTCAAAAGATTTCTCATCGCCCGCTTTTAATCCAAGCAAACACTTTTCAAAATTTTCCGTCAGGCTGCCATCACCCATAAACAACTTAGCGGGTTTATTATGAACTTTGGTAGAATCTGCTGCTGAACCGTCTGATAACTTAATTGAAAAATGGAACAAGACTTCAGACTTTGCTCCAATTAGTTGCTCACTCACGCATTTTTCTCCTGTGGTTTATCGCCACTGGTAAAGGCATCGAAAATTAATAGTGCAGCACCGCCGACAATCGCCATGTCTGCCACATTAAACGCGGGATAATGCCAATCTTGATAATAGAAATGAAGGAAGTCAATCACATAACCATGAATGATACGGTCATATAAATTCCCTACGGCGCCACCTAATACCATTGCATAGGCTAATCCCAACTTCCAATTTGATGCGGGCAATTTGCGTAGCCAGAAAACCAGTAAAGTGCTAATCGCAATGGCAATACCACTTAAAAAGTAACGCTGCCAGCCACCTGCTTCACTTAGGAAGCTAAAAGCCGCGCCGTAGTTATGCATATAGGTGAGATTGAAAATAGGCAAAATATCAATGGACTCATAGAGTTCCATTTCAGCCATAACCAGTGCTTTGGTGAAGTAGTCTACTGCAAAAAGCAGTAGACTAAGCCACAACCACACCAGACCACTTTTCTGTGTAGTTTGTGTCACGTTTTACTCCTAGGCGAATTGACGCTGCTCGCCGTCACCTTCAACGTTACTAATACAACGGCCACAGATATCTGCATGTTGCTCATCCATACCTACGTCGTCGGTATAGTGCCAACAACGATCGCACTTTTTAGCCGATGTTGCCGCTACACTAATGTATAAACCATCAATTTCTGATGAAATTGCATTATCTGGCTTGCTGTTGACCACTTCTACCGTTGCTTTCGAAGTCAGTAAAACGAAGCGTAATTCGTCACCAATGGTATTGAGCTGCTCAGCTAAGTCACCGCCTGTATATAGCGTTACTTCGGCCTGTAGCGTCGCACCGATCACTTCTTCTTTACGTGCATTCTCAAGCACACGGTTTACTTCATCACGCACTGCCAGTAGGTTTTGCCAGTACTCGTTGTTCAACGAGCCTTCTGTCGCCCCTTCAATTGCATCATACCAAGTGTCCGTGAATACAAACTGGCCACGCTCACCTGGTAATACTTCCCAGATTTCTTGCGCAGTAAAGCTCATGATTGGCGCCATCCAACGTGTCATCGCTTCGGCGATATGATAAAGCGCTGATTGACAAGAACGACGGGCATGGCTATCACTTTTCGCCGTGTACTGACGGTCTTTAATCACGTCTAGATAGAACGAACCCAATTCACCAGTACAGAAGTTCATCAGCTTTTGTGTTACTTGAAGCATTTGGTACTTGTCGTACGCTGTTTTTATCTCAGTTTGTAGCTGCGCTGCACGCGCTACAATCCAACGATCTAGCTCAACCATATCTTCAATTGCTACTAAATCCGTTTTTGGATCAAAGCCGCTTAGGTTCGCAAGTAGGTAACGACTTGTATTACGAATACGACGATAACGGTCAGCTGAGCGCTTAAAGATTTCATCAGACACGGTCATTTCCGCCGTATAATCCGTAGAAGCTACCCATAGGCGTAAAATATCTGCACCTAGCTTGTTCATGATGTCTTGCGGCGAGATCACGTTGCCTAATGACTTAGACATCTTATGGCCTTTTTCATCGACCGTGAAGCCGTGCGTTAACACTTGCTTATAAGGTGCATGACCATTGATAGCAACTGAAGTCATCATTGATGACATAAACCAACCACGGTGCTGATCCGAGCCTTCAAGGTAAAGATCTGCAGGGCCTGTTAATTCTTCACGTGCATCAACAACACACGCATGTGTTACACCTGAGTCAAACCATACGTCCAACGTATCTTGTACTTTTACGTACTGTTGAGCATCTGCTTCACTTAATAGTGCGCTAGGCTCTAAGTCATACCACGCCTGAATACCCTTTTCTTCCACTAATTTAGCAACGGCTTCAATTAAAGCTTCCGTTTCAGGATGTAAGCTACCGGTGTCTTTATCTACAAATAATGCGATTGGTACACCCCAAGTACGCTGGCGTGAAATACACCAGTCAGGGCGACCTTCAACCATGTTTGCGATGCGGCTTTCACCCCACTCTGGTAACCATTCAGTCTTTTTGATTTCATTCAGTGAATCAGTACGTAGATTAGCCTGATCCATGCTAACGAACCATTGTGGCGTCGCACGGAAAATAATCGGAGTTTTGTGACGCCAGCAATGTGGATAACTATGCGTTAGTGCCTTATGGCGGAATAGCACACCTTTCTCAGTTAATAACTCAATGATACTATCATTTGCTTTAAATACGTGCTGACCCGCAAAAATCGGCGTATCAGGTAGATAAACACCATTTGCACCAACCGGATTTGCAACTTCTAGACCGTAAGCCTGACCCGCTGCAAAGTCTTCTTGACCGTGACCAGGTGCTGTGTGAACGATACCAGTACCTGAGTCTGTTGTTACGTGCTCACCTAAAATAACAGGCACATCGAAATCTAAGAATGGGTGTGCAACGCGCAGATTCTCAAGCGCAGCGCCTTTCGCGTAACCTAGTACGTGGAAGTGCTTGAATCCAAAACGATCAACAGCGTCTTTGACTAATTCAGAACCAAGTACAATACGCTGCTCTTGACCTTCATCTTCGATTTGTACCAGCGCATACTCTAGCGCGCCGTGTACTGCCACAGCGCGGTTTGCAGGCAATGTCCAAGGCGTTGTAGTCCAAATTGCGGTACTTACTTCGCCTTTGC
This sequence comes from Pseudoalteromonas sp. S2755, assembly GCF_005886535.1. Classification (GTDB taxonomy): domain Bacteria; phylum Pseudomonadota; class Gammaproteobacteria; order Enterobacterales; family Alteromonadaceae; genus Pseudoalteromonas. The sequence continues at coordinate 10,548 of NZ_PNDS01000063.1, read as the reverse complement.
CTTCGTGACCTTCGGCCAAGCCAAACGCACCAATGATTGCCGCTTGATCAGCAAACACAAATTTCACGTCGATTGCTGGCGATTGTTTGTCTTGGTATTCAACTTCCGCTTCTGCAAGTGCTGAACCACAATCCGTACACCAGTGAACTGGCTTTGCACCTTTGTGCAGGTGACCATTTTTGATAATACGACCAAGCACACGAATAGCATTGGCTTCAAAATCAAAGTTCATGGTTAGGTATGGCTTATCCCAGTCGCCTAACACACCAAGGCGTTTGAAATCTGTTTTTTGGCCATCAACTTGCTTTTTAGCGTAGTCGCGGCACTTTTCACGGAATTCAGCAGCCGATACTTTCTTACCTGGTTTGCCTACTTTCTTTTCGACCTGTAGCTCAATTGGAAGACCATGACAGTCCCAACCAGGTACATAAGGCGCATCAAAATCAGAAAGCGTTTTTGACTTAATAATAATATCTTTTAGGATTTTGTTTACTGAGTGACCTAGGTGAATATCACCATTTGCATACGGAGGACCGTCATGCAAAATAAATGGCTTTTTACCTTTTTTCGCAATGCGAATTTGACCGTATAGATCTTCTTCATACCATTTTTTCAGCATCTTTGGTTCGCGTTGCGCCAAATTACCACGCATCGGAAACTCTGTTTCCGGTAGATTTAAAGTATGTTTGTAGTCGCTCATTTATCCTACTTTCCGTATCGGCTACGTTAAAGAAAAACACTGTTTTGCATTGCTAACATCACGACTTATTTGTTCTGTTAACTGCGACAATGTTTCGAATTTTTGCTCATCGCGAAGCTTTTCAATTAGCTCCACTTTCATAAACTGACCATAGATGGTCTCATTAAAATTAAACAGATGCACCTCTAAAAGCGCTTTCGTTCCGTTTAGGGTTGGCTTAGTGCCAACATTCGCTACGCCATAATGTGTTTTGTGATTCACGGTCGCTTTGACCGCATACACACCGCGTACAGGGCTCACTTGGCGTTTTAACGCAATATTTGCGGTATGAAAACCAAGCTCTCTGCCTTTCTTCCAACCGTGAATAACACGGCCTGAAATGGCATAGGTATGGCCCAACATATCATGTGCTTGACGCAAATCACCAGCCGCAAGCGCCGTGCGGATTAACGTGCTACTTACACGACAATCTTGCTTGCGAAAACTTGCCGTGTCTTTTACTTGCATACCTAGTGGTTCGCCCACTCGTTTTAGCATTGCAAAATCACCAGCTCGCTCACGGCCAAAACGAAAGTCATCGCCCACCGTGAGCGCCTTGGTTCCTAACTTTGTCACTAGGACTTCTTTGATAAATTGCTCTGCATCTTGCGAGGCAAATTTGCGATTAAAGTTGACGCAAATGACTCGCTCTATACCAAGCTCTTGCAACAGAACTAGTTTATCACGTAATCGCGTCAGTCTAGCTGGTGCTTTATCTTTGGCAAAAAACTCCAAGGGCTGAGGCTCAAATAACATCACCGTGCTTGGAAGTTGATAGTGTTTTGCGTCGCTAATCAGCCCCTTCAAAACCTCTACATGTCCAAGATGAACCCCGTCAAAGTTTCCAATCGTCAACACACAACCAAAATGATGTGGTCGAATATTATGGATCCCTCGGATTAGTTGCATAGTGCCGTGCCTTTGTGCAGCAAATATCAAAGAGCCCGATTATACCCAAGTTGCTTAAAAATGCGAATCAAGCATCTCGGATTGTGCTCAACCTCACCCCTAGTATAAATAGTAAACTAAAATAGCTCACCATTGCGGTTACTAATAATCCGCAAAGTAATAACACCTGCTCCATCAGTCCCCACTCAAGCCATTCAAAGCGGGCGCCGAGAAAGTATACGCATACAGCCATCACGACCGCTGAAATAAAGCATTTGGCAGTAAAGCCAAGAGAAAATCCGCTTAGCTGATACACACCTTGATGTGACAGCTGGCGATAAAGTAAAAACGCGTTACAAGACGCTGATAATGAAGTTGCCAATGCAAGGCCTAGATAACCAATAAAAGGCGCTAAGATAAGATTGAAAACCATATTGAGTGCCATGGTAATAATACCAATACGAACAGGCGTTTTAGTATCTTGTCTAGCGTAAAATCCCGGTGCCAGTACTTTAATTAGCATAAAGCTTAATAAACCAACGGAATATGCGGCTACCCCTAAGCTGACTTTTTCTATATTATCTGCATTTTGAGAAACAAACTCACCATGACCAAATAGTACTGAAATGATAAGTGGGCTTGTCACCATCAGTCCTAGCATCGCTGGTAATCCCAAAAAGATGACAAAACGCACACCCCAATCTAGTGTTTTCTGAAAGTCTTCACTTTTTTCTCCTGCGTGAAGTTTAGAAAGTGCAGGCAGTATCACGGTCGCAATACCGATTCCAAATAGGCCGAGTGGAAATTCAATTAATCTGTCTGAATAATAAAGCCAAGCAATCGATCCCGTCACGAGGAAAGAGGCAATGACGGTGTCCAGTAGTAAGTTAATTTGGCTAACAGAAACACCAAATAATGCAGGGATCATTAATGTTCTGACTTTGGTTATTTCAGGGCTTCGCCATGCAAATTGAGGGCGACTCAAGACTTTTAAGCGCAACAAGAATGGGATCTGGAATAATAGTTGAACAATACCACCAATAAATACACCGAGTGCTAGCGCGTACGCACCTTGTGCAAACTTATCATGGAGAAAAATAGCGCAGCCAATAATCGACACGTTGAGTAAAACTGGCGTAAAGGCCGCTGCGGCAAAGCGGTTATAAACATTCAGTACTGCCCCGCTAAGTGCAACCAATGAAACAAAAAATAAGTAAGGAAAGGTAAGCTTTAATAGTGCGCTTGCAAGCACAAACTTTTCGGCGTCTGCACCACCTTGCCACCAATCTATGAACCAACTCGTACCGAACAATGCCGCAATGACAGGCGAGCCAATCACTCCAAAAATAGTAACAATGAGCAACACGGTCCCGAGTGTTCCAGCGGCTTGTGCAACGAATAACCTTACTTTATCGTCTCCATGTTTTTCTTTAATTTCTGAAAGTACAGGGACAAAGGCCTGAGCAAACGCGCCTTCAGCAAATAACCTACGTAAAAAATTAGGGATCCGGTTGGCGAATAAAAAAACATCGGCGGCCAATCCTGCGCCCAATAGGTTTGCCACGACGGCATCTCGAACGAGGCCCAGAACCCGCGAAATCATAGTCATGGCACTGACAATCATACCCGATTTAAATAACCCTTTTGCCACCTTAACTCCTAAATTCAGTGAATCGCGGCAGATTATGCCACAGTCGTTGTGCATTTAGCACTAGGCGTGCCCTGTCAGCTTTGATACAATACGCGCCATTAACCTCGGTAGGCCTATTTCACCTTGTGAAATTTAACTGTTTACTTTGGTTCAGACCTGAGATTTTCAAGGCACTTTGTGAAGTTACGCTTTGCAAATTATTAGTGCAACTTGGGATATTACGGGTTTACTTGCCTGCTATAAAAGTAAAAATGTCGCATCGCAACGTTTTGGTTTGTACAGGTTAAGAATTGAGAATAGCCCAAGTCGAGTCTTGGGTGTTGAACATTAGGCCGCGCTTGTTAATTTATATTGACTTTTGCGATTAAAACAGGCATATTCCTCGGCCTTTAAATTAAGCTTATTTTTAAGATTGTTAGGAGCAAACCTTGGCTAACATCAAGTCTGCAAAAAAACGCGCTATCACTAGCGAAAAGCGTCGTAAGCACAACGCAAGCCGTCGTTCAATGATGCGTACATACTTCAAAAAAGTAATCGCTGCAATTGAAGCTGGTGATAAAGAAGCTGCAACTCAAGCATTCGCTGTTGCTGCACCTATCCTAGACCGTTACGCAACTAAAGGTCTAATCCACAAAAACAAAGCTGCTCGTCATAAGAGCCGTTTAGTTGCTAAGATCAAAGCACTTTAATTTGTTGCTGGATTGAAAAAACCGACATTATGTCGGTTTTTTTATGTCTGTAATTTGTACCTTTGGTATCAAAAGATAAAATCAGTGCAATTTTATGCCAATTCTAAATCTGGGTAAAACTTCTTCAGCATAGCTGCGATTTTCTTTGGTGAAAATGGCTTAACAACAAAACCTTTAGCACCACGCTCAATCGCATCCTTAACATTGTCTACAGTTGAGTGTGCCGACACCATAACGACATTAATACTCGGGTTTATTTCATTTAGGGTTGCAATTAACTCTTTACCATCACCATCGGGCAGCTCAATATCTAAAAAGACAATATCAAAATGTTGCTCTTCACATGACTTTACGCACTGCGTTGCAGTGGAGGCTTCTCTCACATGATCAATGCCTAAATGCATTAAGGTTTGATGTAAAAAGCTGCGAACTGTCCCTACATCATCAACGATTAAAATAGAGATATTTTGATCCATAGTCCTTTCCCGTAGGCTGTAGTGTAAAAATAAGCTATTATACTTAGCATAGAAGCATTATAGAGACCTGCAACTAAAAGGCTACTTAAAGCATGGCAAAACCATCAAAAAAACAATCGCTTTTAGGTCAAGTACAGTCCAACCAAAAGAAACGCACTAGTACAACAAAAAACCGTCGACCATCGCCACAACAAATTGCAGCGATGAAGGCGCAGCAAACCGCACAAGCGCAGCAAACACAAACCACTACAGATGATGATAAACCTAAGGGAAAGAGTAAGTGGATAACACTTGCAGTCGTTGGAATACTACTCATTGTCTTGCCAAAACCACAACTGATTACTTACGAGAAATTAGGTCTTGTGGCTAGTAGTGTATATTGGTCAGGCCTTCCTGGTATTGATCCTGTGCTATTTGACTCAAATTTACATCCAAAGCCAGCGCTTGAGCGCAATACACTATACCTATGCCACGATTTGAAAAACCCAGACTCGTGCCAAAAGTACCAAATAATCAAGCAAGAAGGTTTTATAGCAGCCATGATGAAGCTGCTCCAAGACTAAAGTGAAGACATGACAGAAAGCCTCTTTATTGGGGCTTTAACTTTATAAAAATATAGAGCACATTTACGAAAACAACATTCCTCTGCTTTAAGCCACAAAAAATCACTAAAAAGCAACTAATGAAAAGCGCGAGCCTTAATTGTCATCGCTTCTAGTAATTCACTTCTATCGATTAGCCTACCAGCAATAACATGTACCACTTCCCCTTCCTTTTCGACTATACCTTTTACTTCTAATAACTGTGCACCCATATAGGCTTGCTTCTGCGCTCGAGCAGTACCAGACCACACAATCACATTGATGTTGCCTGTTTCGTCTTCCAAAGTAAAAAAGGTCACGCCTTTTGCGGTACCCGGAGCTTGCTTTCCTGTCACCAATCCTATCACTGTTACTAACGATTTATGCGGTCGATAAAGCAGTTCGTCAGCCTTAACGGTTCGGACTATAAGTTTTGCTTCCTCAAGTTGCTTGATTGGGTGAGTGCGTAAGGAAACCTTAGTGCTATTATAATCTTCCTGTAGGTTTTCAAACTCTGTGGCGCTGAAGTGACTATATTGCGACTCTTTCTCTTCAATATCGCAGAATAGTGGCAACGCTTTACTTTGATCTGCAAGCGACCACCTAGCAGCATAACGGCTATCCACAAAGTGATGTAAAGCATCCGCGGAAATCAACTTTTCAATAGTACTGTTGGTAATACCAGCTTGTTGTAACTGCACGATTTTACCAAACCCCTCTTGAGGTCTGCATTGTAATAATTGCAGTGCTTCTTCTTCACTTAATCCTTTTATAAGCCGAAGTCCTAAGCGGATCGCAAACGTTGCTTGTCTTGGCTCTTTTACGACTTGATGTTCGTAATCGGACTGGTTAACACAGATAGGTAAAATGCTAACCTTATGCCTTGATGCATCTTGCAACAGCTGTGAAGCCGAATAAAATCCCATTGGTAAACTATTAAGTAAAGCGGTATAAAACATTGCGGGGTAGTAGTATTTCAACCACGCAGAGGCATAAGCCAGCACAGCAAAAGAAGCTGAGTGGCTTTCAGGAAAACCATATTCACCAAAGCCACAGATCTGCTCAAAAATCCGCTCAGCAAATTGTGCTTCATAGCCCCGAGCCAGCATACCTCGAATAAGCTTTTCTCTAAACTGCATCAGCTCTCCGGTTTTCTTCCATGATGCCATGGCTCGGCGTAGGCTATCTGCTTCTCCTCCAGTGAACCCAGCTGCAACCATAGCCAGTTTTATTACTTGTTCTTGGAAAATGGGAACCCCCATGGTCCTCTCTAATACCGATTTAACCGCTTCGGATGGATAAGTCACTTGCTCTTCACCATCCCGTCGCTTTAAAAATGGATGCACCATATCCCCTTGAATAGGGCCAGGACGTACGATTGCTATTTGGATCACTAAGTCGTAGTAATTCGCGGGTTTCAGCCTTGGCAACATACTCATTTGTGCGCGAGACTCTACTTGAAACACGCCAACACTATCCCCTTTTTGCAACATCTTATAGACCAAAGGGTCGTCTTGCATACGAGTCAACTGGGCAAGATCCAGGTTTCGCTTCGTATGCGCTGCAATATAACCAAAGCACTTACGGATAGCGCTTAGCATACCCAAAGCCAAGATATCGACTTTGAGTAACTTGAGGGTTTCAAGGTCATCTTTATCCCATTGAATAATAGTACGCTCTGGCATAGCTGCATTTTCTATGGGCACTAGTTCATGTAATGGGCCTTCTGAGATCACAAAGCCACCAACATGCTGCGATAAATGCCTTGGAAACCCCATAATGTCATTAACCAACTGAATAAAGTGCTGACCTTTTAATGAGCTTGGCTCTAACCCTAGCTCCACTAATTGGGCCTGCCAGTTAAGTCCTTTATCACGGCGGTTGAGATGCTTAATAAAGTACTCTATTTGCGCCATTTCAATGCCCAAGGCTTTGCCAACATCACGCATGGCACTTTTTAAACGATACGTGATCACCGTTGCTGCTAATGCTGCGCGCTTACGACCATATTTTTTGTAGATATATTGGATCACCTCTTCACGACGTTGGTGTTCAAAATCTACATCTATATCGGGTGGCTCATTACGCTCTTTACTAATAAAACGCTCGAACAATACACCCACTTGCCGAGGGTCAACCGCGGTTATCTCTAAGCAATAACAGACCACAGAGTTAGCGGCTGAGCCTCGCCCTTGGTATAAGATTTGATGCTGTTTTGCATACATCACAATGTCATGAATAGTGATAAAGAAAAACGGATAATCAAGCGCTTCAATAAGCGCTAGCTCTTTATCAATAATGGCTTCTACATCTGGCGGCACGCCATCAGGAAAGCGAACTTGTTTACCCTTTTCAACCAACGCGCGTAAATAAGCCATTGGAGTAAAGCCTTTAGGCACTAACTCCTGAGGATATTGATAATGCAATGAGTCTAAATTGAATACACATCGCTTCGCGATATCGGCACTTTCTTCAAGAAAGGTAGGTGAAAACAACTTATTAAGCTTAGAGATAGATCTCAGTGCCGACTCGCTATTGCTTATCATTTTCTCAGGGATCTCGCTTATCACACGGTTTTGTCGAATAGCTGTCAGAGTATGCTGTAGCGCAAGTCTAGACGAGCAGTGCATAAGCACCCCACCAACAGCGCAAATAGGTATTTGGTACGCTTTTGACAGTTTTACACAGTGGGTAAAATAATGTACATCTTCTGCACTTAAGTTACGTCGATAGCCAATCCATATTCTATTTTGGTGGTATTTACATAGCCACAGTAATGATTGAATATCCTGGTTATTACCCTTTGGCAACCACAACAATAAAACATGCTTAAGCGACATAATATCCCACTCACTAAGCCGATATTGTCCTTTCTCCGTTCGCTGGCGAGCATTACTGATCACTCGACATAACTCTGTATAAGCGAGCTGGCAAGGACAAAGAGCGACCAATTCAATATTGTTGTACTTTAGTAAGCTCCCAACTATCAGTTTTATCTTGAGCTTATGATCACGAATATAAGCATGAGCACGGACAATGCCAGCCAAAGAGCATTCATCAGTAATGGCTATGGCGCTATAACCTAAAAAATCTGCTTGTTTGACCAACTCTTCTGGTCGCGATGCGCCAGTCAAAAACGAAAAGTTGCTTTGGCAAAAAAGCTCGGCATAAGACATTAGCTAAATACTCCATGAATATACCAATGATTATTTTGCTCTCGAAATACCCATAACCGCTGCGCTTGTTCATTTTGTACAATAAAATAGTCTCGCTGGACCGGCTCACCGTCCCACCACCCTGAAGCGATGCGCTCTGGACCAGAAATAATATTGACTCTTTCACATAAAGGCTGTGGCTTCGGAAATAAAATGTTGGGCCTTAACTTACTATCTAGTGCCGTGAAACAGGGCTTATGGCTATAAGTGCTGGCCTTTTCAGGACGAGGATCGCCTGTAAGTTGTAAACCTTGCACTGCCTGCTCACCGAGCTTGGCACATAGAATAGCTCGCAGTCCTTGCGCTGACATCACACTTTGCTGCGTTGAGAAAAGATCTTTTATTGTGGCATGCTGCGTTTCTAAAGCATCAACTTTGAGTGAAACACTTTGTACGGGCGCATCTAAGGTTATGGATTCTAGCTTGAGGTTTAACAAACGCTGCCAATTTGCCGCCTTATATTCAGGCTCTGCGCTGTTTAATGTGATCTCTAAAGCCTCTTTATCTCGAAGTGCTAAGGTAAAATAAAGCGTTCGAGTTACCAAGTTACGTTGCTGTAGGAATAGCGCTAAACGCGATAGCAAATGTTCGATTGGCTTTTCTAACCAAGCCATTACTTCGACTTCGTAAAGTAAAGGTGCAGTAAGTTCAAAGGTTTCCGTAGGTTGGAAATAGTTAAGGGTTTCCTTTAGTTTTCCAAACAAGCAGCCTACATAATGTACGAGTTCAGTATCAAAACGCTTAGCCAGCTCACTGAGTGCAAACTGCTCTAACTGCGCCACATTTTTAACTCCGGTGCGAGCAAGCAGCTCAATCACCCGGCTGTCTAGACTTGTACGTGTTAGTCCTATTTTCCCCAAGTAATGACGCTTTTGGCAGGGCGTTAGTACAAGCACATTGCAACGCTCTCGCGCCAAGAGCTTAGCCATTATTGTGGACTCACCCATGCCGTAATAATAACTCTTGCCAAGCTGCGCTAATTGTCCAGATATTACTTGCCAATAACTTGGCAAATCATGATAGAGCGACAGCATAGAATCGACTTTAAGCACAAGGCCATTAGGTTCATCGATTACAATATCTGCACTTACTTGATAAAGCATATTGGCAATTTCTAATAGCTGCTGTCTTTCTAGCAAGTCGTCGTAGGGCAAAACATGAAGCTGTGTACACAATGCACAAGCAGTCCCAAGGCCCATTCCTATTTTTATACCTCGCTGCTGCGCTGCATCATTTAACTGCACTATCTGGTTTTTGCGGCCATCAATAATAACAACGGGTGTAACAAAATCACCGGAAACCGTTTGCTTCGTCATTCCCTCTAGTTGCAGCATAGGAAAATAGAGATATAACCACATAACTAGCTCGTTAAACGCCGCTCATAGCCCGAAAATGCAACTATATTATCGCTAACATGAGGTAGATTTGGCTTTTCAAGCTCTGGCCAATAGTGGGTATTTTCTAGTTTAAGACTGCGATGTGCAAAGTGCCCCTTGTGCTTCTTTACTGTCACATCCAAGCTGCTGTGCTGTGCTTGTAAAACCACTGAAAGTGTAAATGGTAAAGTCTGGGCGTACTGTGCTTGATGTAAAACAAATAACCTACAACTCCCCGTCTGTGCACCTAACTGCAAACGCTTTACAGCAGCAATAGAAAGCGCTTCGTGCCAAAGTACAAGTGCACTACACACACCACTTTTTACGCATTGCTCCGCAGCCCACAGCGCTTCTTTTTCACTTGGAGGCTGTACAATCATAAATTCACTCAGATCTAACGATAAATAATGCAATGCTGCGGCATGTATTTGCCCTGGAGGATTAATTAATACCTTCAAACGGTTATCATCCACAAAATGGGGCAATATCAACCTTAACTCTCCTATTCCCATTGCAGTTTTCACACCAATCACACCTTGTTGCGGCCAACCACCGCACAGTAAATCGTCAAGCGCAGCAAAGCGAGTACTGACGACATCATGCTGCGCGGCCTGTCCACGTCCACGCCAAAGCAAGTTTTTACGCTCAAGAAGATCTATATAATTCGCCATACATCACCAAAAACTGTTTATATATACAGTATATTTAAATAAAGGCAGATCGCAAGTAGATCACTAGAAAAGAGGCGAGTTAAAAATCACCATAGTTTGCGCTTTAAGTTAATCGTGCTTTGCTTAGAAGAAATGAGATCTACAAAGTGTATTTGTATAAAAGGCGACGAGAACTGAGACGTAAAACAATGAGTGTGGCGCGTAGATAATCGTCTTTTGGCTTAGCTAAGTGCTATCTACTTAAGCAACAGCTAACCAACTG
>NZ_PNDS01000062.1 GCF_005886535.1 Pseudoalteromonas sp. S2755 | reverse complement strand
AGGGTCGTGCTACCGCTAAGGTACCTATATCCATATAGGCAAGGCAAAAATTTTGCTATTTAGTTGTTCTAAATAAGAAATTTTTAACGAAGCTAATATGCTATTTCACCCTTCAAATTGATTAGATAATTAATTCAATTGGTATTAGCTGCTTGTGAGATCTTCTACGGCTTTAGCAGTTAAGCTGCTTGCAAGTATTGCAAAAACGCTCAACGAGCTGTATCCCTAATTCGCTGTGCAAATAGTTTTGTGGAAGGTGGTTTACCCGCTGAGAACTTACGCCTATTGTCGCGCTAGCTGCCAGCGCTTATTCACTTCCTCAAGTAACTGTTGATTAAACGGTACATTGATATTTTGCTTCGCTGCTAGCTCGCAAATATACCCGCACATGGCGTCAATTTCTGTGCGCCGATTATTCGCGAGATCTTGATTCATTGAAGAACGATTGTTAGCGGTTTGCGCCATTACGGTGTAAGCAAGCGAGACTAGCTCGCTAAGCGCTAAGGTTACGCCTGTACCTGCGGCCACAAGCTGTACTTCATTCATTAAATTAAGGATTTGAGTTGCGTATTTGGGCTGTCTTAGCTGGCCATTTGCGACTTGTTCCAATGCACTTAACGGGTTAATGGCAATATTAACCGCCAGCTTTTTCCAAAGTGTTGGCATGATGTCAAATGTAGTTTGGGCATTTTCAAATGCGCTAAACAGTTGCGAGAATACACTCTGGTAATGGCATTTGGCTGGTAAATTTAACGGCCCAAACCAAGTTGCGCCTTGTCCTGTATGATGCACAGTGTCTGCGACTTTATAGCCTGCGATGGATGTACTTAAGAAGTAGGCGGATTGTGTCGCATCAAGCGACGCTAACTCACAAGACCAATCTACCATACCATTATGACTCAGTATTAGCGTTGCATTTTTTGAAAGTGCAGGGCGAAGCGCTCGGAGTGCTTCGATGATTTGATATGCTTTAACGGGAATGATTAGCGTATCTATACTGCTGGCAGGGAGTTTTGCAAGTGTTTCGGTATGGCAAGGAATGGTTTGTTGAATACTTGATGTTTGATAGCGATAAGTCGCTGCGCGTTTGTTTCGAGTGATAAGCGTAATGTGATGAGATTGACTAAGGTGCTGGGCGAGCAGTAAGCCTATCGCCCCTTCACCTAAAATATGTATGTTAGCCATGTTTTCTGCTGCGCCAACTTGTCCAAATATAAAGTAGAACAAAATAACTGACTGCACCGGCTACATCAGCCAAAAAGTCAGCGGTAGATGCTTGACGGTAAGGCAGTGTATGCTGCATCCACTCAATTCCTGCTCCATATAAAGAAAGCAGAACTAAATGAAACCATACTTTGAACCTAAAAGCATGATGAGAAATAAATGCTAGCACAAAAAACACGCCAAAATGTGCCACTTTATCGATATTTGGCAACAACTTTGGAGACAAGCTAATTTCCTTTGCGAATAGCACTGTACATATAATCAAAGAGATAATCAAAAGAGCTTTATAAACGCGCCGTGTCACAATACATCCTACTTCTGTATGACTAAGCGAGCAGTATAACATCGAAAACTGTCCATTGGGTGAACATCCTAATATGCTGTTTAAAAACTTAAAGTAACTCAAATTAAGCATAAACTGCTATAATCGAGCCAAAATGACTTTAGGAGAGAAGCATGCCTTCATTTGATATTGTATCTGAAATTGATATGACAGAAGCAAAAAATACCGTAGACAACGCGGTTCGTGAACTTGACACGCGGTTTGATTTTCGTGGCGTAGATGCGTCAATTGAGCTAAACGGTGAAATGATCAACCTTAAAGCGGAAGCAGAACAACAAGTTATGCAATTATTCGATATGCTAGTGGGTAAAGCGGCGAAGCGCGGCCTTGATGTGGCAAGCTTCGAGTTAAAAGACATTGAGCGCTCTGGCAAATACGTATCGCGTAAGGTGGCGTTAAAGCAAGGCATCGACAAAGAGATGGCGAAAAAACTGGTTAAGCTTATTAAAGACTCAAAAGTTAAAGTCCAAGCGTCAATTCAAGGCGATACGGTGCGTGTAACGGGTAAAAAGCGTGACGATTTACAAGAAACGATGCAACTGGTTCGCTCCGGTGAGCTTGGTCAGCCATTTCAATTCAAAAACTTCCGCGACTAATTACGCTTAACTTCACTCCAAAAGTGCATAGATTGCACTTTTGGATTTCTAGACGTCCATTGACAATCATTCCGAAACCCAAGACAATAGCCTCGCATTTTCAAGGTGCTGTACACAACCTAGTATGGTTGCTAAGTGTATAGATAATCGGGAAACTGGTGCGAACACAAGGGAACATCTAATTACGTTAATCAATGATAAATTGAGTAAGGCCCTTTATTACACGTGATTAGCTTGGATCGGTTCTATGCCAGCGCTGCCCCCGCAACGGTAGAGTGAACTGCCAATCTGCAGATTTACTGAGCCCGGAGACCGGCCTTGGAACAGTCACTTTGTGTTCTTGTACGGTGGGTACAAGTTAGGGGAAACCATGTTAAATAAAACTGCTCTAAGCGCGGCGATAGCGACGGCGCTTTCTTTTTCAGCATTTGCTGATCAAAATATTGAACATATCACTGTTACAGCCAATAAATTTGAACAATCTCTAGAAAGCGCATTGTCCGCGATTACGGTTATAGATCGTGCTGAAATTGAAAAAAGCAATGTTCAAGATGTCGTATCGTTACTCGATAATGTCGCAGGTATTCAAGCGGTTAGAAACGGTGGCTTTGGCCAAAGCGTGAGTTTATTCCTACGCGGTAATGATGCTAAGCATACGCTAGTGTTAATCGATGGGGTTCGAGTGACGGATGCAAACTCCGGTGACAATTCGCTTACTAACTTACCACTTAATAGCATCGAAAGAATTGAGATTATTCGTGGTGCCAAAGCTGCGATTTATGGTTCAGATGCCATTGCTGGCGTGATTAATATTATTAGTCGTGAAGGGAATAATAATACTATCGCGCTTACGACTGGGAGTGACAATTACTCCAAGACCGAGGCGACGGTAAATTACAAAAAAGACAAGCTTAGTATTGCAGCTAATGCGGGTTATACTCATACCGATGGCTATGATGTGATTGAGAAAGACCCTGAAGCTGCAATCACAAAAAACCATGACCGTGATGGATATTATAACGGTAATGCCGGTTTAAATGTGCAGTATGGTGATGAAGAAAGTGGCATTTTTAGCTTACGCTCACAGTACAGTGAAGGTGAAGGGGAGTATGACTCTTTTGGTAGTGATGCTTACCGTTTCCATAACTACACCAATAAGCTGGCGTGGAAAAGACGTACTGATAAGTTTAGCCAAAGTGCGTCATACAGCTTAGGCAAGGAACAAAATGTTCAAATCGGTAATAGTGCTGACGATAATACTTATGTCACCAAACGCAGCCAATTTGAATATCAGTCGCAATATAGTTTAACTGAAGCTTTGATCTTCACAGGTAACTTTACCTTTCTAAATGAAGATGTTGGTGATTCTACCGCCTCTTTTTCAGAGCCTGAGCGTGATAACCTATCTTTAGCACTCGGTGGGTTTTACAACGATGAAAATTGGCTGGCAGAGGTTGTACTGAGAACGGATGATTATGATTTCCATGGTCGTGCAAACACTTACACGGTTGCTGTAGGCAAACAACTCATGGATGGCCTAAGTGTTAAGTTGAATCATGGTACTGCCTTTAGAGCACCTTCTTTATCACAGGCGTTTGTGATTGATAGTCCTTACTATTTACCTAACCCAAAGATTAAGCCGGAAGAAGCCACTAATAACGAAATTATTGTTACATGGAGCGGCGAGAACTTCCGTGTGGAAGCTGCGGTATACGATAACCGTATTACTGATAAAATCGTTTATCAGCAAAATGATAAATGGAAATATGTCCCTTACAATGTTCAGCGCGCTGACTTTGAAGGTGCTGATCTTTCTATCGAAATTGAAGACAACTTTGGTATCGAGCATACGGTAAATGCGAGCTATGTGAGTGCTAAAGACGCTGATACCGATAAGCAATTACAGCGCAGAGCGAGACGTACCTTAACTTATTCAGTCAGTAAAGAGTGGGAAAATGTTGACGCAACACTGACCTTAGTCCATAGAGGTAATCGCGACGATAAAGTATGGGGAGCTGAAGGTGCATATACAGTGACTTTACCGTCATATACGCTGTTTAACTTAGCTGCTAACTATACGTTTTTCGACGGATTCAAGTTAAATGGCCGAATTGAAAACCTAACCGATAAGCGTTATTTCAATGCCACAGCGGGCGAAGCAAAAGATGGCTCTTTACTGGGCTATAAGCCACTAGGTAGACAAGCCTACGTTGGTGTGAGCTACAGCTTCTAATGCGTTAACTGCTTTTCAATACCCAGAGTGATCCATCTGCGTAATGGATCACTTTTCTTATTTATCATTTAGGGCCTGTTGACCTTTGCTGTTTGATTTTTGTTCTTCTGAGTGTGTTTTGATCGCGACGCTCAACTTGCCGCCTAGTAATCTAGGCAAAAGTTGAGCAACAATGAACAAAGCGCACTCAGGTGAACCCAAAGGGCAGCGCTTGACTGGCATTTCTACTGTGTTATCACCTGACTTACATAGAATAACTATGCTACGCAGGCTCTGCCTTGTATAAATACCAGTCAAACTGCTGCAAAAACAAACTTGAAAGATCAACAGGCCCTAGTTGCATTACATTTGTAACTGGTGTTCTGCCTCATGCGTGGTTGATAATAGATTTGATTTGTATTATTACTACCTTAAGGAAAAGAACATGAAGTCACTATTATTTGGGTTACTTACGCTTGGCATTGTCACATCAGCACAAGCCTCACTACCTGAAAACCAGCTTGAACCTCAATTTTCAACACAATCAATGACGGGCGATTTCGCTTGGTTTAACGCGCCATCGCAAACCTGTAGTCGGATCCGAAGCATGATGTACTATCGTCACCCTGGCAACGATCACCTAACGCCTATATCTGTGCCTGTGATTTATACCGGTGGAGAGTGTTGGTCTACTGGCAGGACAACATCTAGCCAAGGTCCAAAGGAAATGTATACGCAGGTTTCAGATATCATTCATCAGCAATTTTCGAATGTGGAACATAACTACAAAGAGTTGACGACCGATATCGTCAACAATATTGCCGCGCAATCTAGTTCAAATAAAGTGAGCCATACGACTAGTCTCTACGGCACAATGCATATGAAAATCGCAGGTAGAGTCGATGCGCAAAATAAAGTCCCGGTGTTGATCGATGGCTTCGATTTGAAGTCTTACGCTAAGTTTCGTAAGAAGCAGCTTGGGATGAATATTTATATCCATGTCTATATTAATAACGAAAATGTCACCATTAAAGGTAAGTATGATGTACGTACCCAGCAACTTGAGTTAGATCCTTTAATTTCTAGCTTTAAGCCTGTGGTGACGACAAAAGTAGAGTTGCCGTGGATCCTCGATTTAATAGATACCTTGACTCCAGGGATTTTCGACAAGCTTTATACAGAATTTAGCCGTATTGTGATTGATGTGTTTGAATTCTTGGGTGTGGATATGAGCGAAGATATTCCGCAGGTCATTAAACACAACGCCCAGTTAATCAATTCAGGTGTTGTTCCGCTTAAAGGTTTAGATACCTTAAGACCAGGTGATACTGCTAATTTAGAAATGGAAGTAATGCGTGGGCATTTGCGGATTAAAGATGGCCGCACTAGTTTTTATGTATTTGCTATACCTATGTTGCCGTAAGTCGTAAGCCGAACGCAATCTATTGCGTTCGGCACACAAGTTTAGTGCTTTAAATTTGCCGCAAAATGGCTTTCAAACTTCGCAATTTTAGGGGCGATCATCACACTACAATAGCCTTGGTTTGGGTTTTCAGTGTAATAATCTTGATGATAGTGCTCAGCAGGATAAAATTCAGGCGCAGGGCTAACCTCAGTCACTATTTTTTCACTTAACTGGCTTTGAAGCTGCGCAATACAATCTTGAGTTTGTTGCTGTTGCTGCTGGTCATGATAAAACACCACACTGCGGTACTGAGTACCAATGTCGTTGCCTTGGCGATTCAACTGCGTTGGGTCATGCAGGGTAAAAAACATATTAAGCAAAGTATCAAAGCTGACAATATCGGCATCAAATTGCAGTTGGACTACCTCAGCATGGCCACTGTTTCCCCGACATATCATTTGATAGGTGGGATTATCTGTGTGGCCACCTGCGTAACCTGATTGCACTGACTCAACGCCATTGACGCGGCGAAATGCCGCATCAATACACCAAAAACAGCCACCACCAAAAGTTGCGGTTTGTAAATTTGCCATTATACCTCCTGCTCAGGATGTTGTTTCGACTGCTCCTCAAGACGTTTTGTCGTCTCTTCTGGAGATTGCGTCTTCTTAGCTAGTAAAGTATAGGCGGTTGGGATAACAAACAAGGTTAAAATGGTGGCAACACTGACACCAGCAAAAATCACGACACCGATCACCATGCGGCTTTCGAACCCTGGGCCCGTTGCAAAAACAAGTGGGATAGAGCTCATCACGGTCGTTAGCGAGGTCATGATAATAGGTCTTAATCGCTGCGCTGCAGCATCAACAATGGCTTGCTCGAAGGCAATACCTTTGTCACGCAATTGGTTAGCAAATTCCACGATTAAGATACCGTTTTTGGCGCTAAGGCCAATCAACATAACAATACCAATCTGGCTATAAATATTGAGCGTGCTGTCGGTGACAAATAATCCATACATCGCACCAACTAAACCCAGCGGTACGGTGAGCATGATAACCAGTGGATGGACAAAGCTTTCAAACTGTGCGGCTAATACTAGGAAAGTAACGGTGAGCGCCAGAATAAACACATAGGTCATCGCTGATGCACCTTCATAAAACAGCTGTGACTCGCCTTTATAGTCGATGGCGCCGTCGATATCATTCTCTTCGGCGGCAACTTTATTTAAAAAGTCGAGCGCTTGCTCCAGTGTATAGTCGCCAGCGAGGTTTGCCGTGATAGTGATAGCGCGCATACGGTTGTAGCGGTTTAATCGAGAAGCTGTGGCTTCTTCTTTTATGGTGATCAAACTGTCTAATGGCACGAGCTCATCGCTACGAGATTTCACATAAATATCAGAAATATTATCTGGGGCAGAGAAGTCGGCTTTGGTGCCTTTTAAGATCACATCGTATTCTTCACCGCGGTCAATAAAGGTGGTAACACGGCGTTGCCCTAGCATGGTTTCTAGCGTTTGCCCGATGGCACTTACCGACACGCCTAAGTCTGCGGCTTTGGTTTTATCAATGCTTATCAAAAACTGTGGGAAGGTTTCTTTGTAATCGTGATCGAGACGAACCAGTCCTTTGTTTTCTCGTGCGCGTTCTAGAATGCGATCGCGCCATGCAGCCAATTCGTCATAGTCGTTACCTTGTAGGACAAACTCAATGGGGCGTGAGTTACCGCCGCCGCCAATACCACGGCGCATAATAGCAAAGGCACGAATATCTGTAACGTCTTGCATTTTACCGCTGATCTCATCCATGACTTCCCAAGTAGAGCGTTTTCGCTCATCCCAGTCTGGCATGCCGATAATAGCAACACCGCCTTGACCACCCCAACCAGGCACCCGAATAAGCACGCGGCTAAGTTCCTCTGAGTCTACATAAGGAAGCAGTCGCTCTTCAATTTTCGCCATATTTTGCGAGTTGTTTTCGTAGCTTGTCCCTTCTGGGCCATTCATCATGACGAAGAAAGTACCACGGTCTTCTTTTGGTGTCAGTTCAGATGGGATCTGTTTAAATAGGCTATAGCTGGTAAAGCCCGCCAGTGCCAACATCACAATCAGGCTGTATTTACGCGATAAGTTGTCTTGTAAAACACGACGATAACCTTGCTCTAGTCGTCCAAATTGACGATCCATCCACTGACTAAAGCGGTTTTCTTTATTGCTAGGCTTTAGTACTTTGGAGCAAAGGGCTGGAGACAAGGTCAATGCGGTAATACTGGAAAACAGCACTGCGGCACTTACTGCAAAGGCAAACTCGGTAAATAGGGCACCAATACGACCATCCATAAAGACTAAGGGTATAAACACGGCAACCAAAACCAGCGTTGTTGCAATGATGGCAAAGCCTACTTCACGCGCACCACGATATGCTGCCAATAACTTGGGTTCGCCAAGCTCGATACGGCGGTAGATATTTTCAAGCATCACAATAGCGTCATCGACTACAAGGCCGATGGCAAGCACAAGTGCAAGCAGCGTCAGCAAGTTGATGGAATACCCCATGGCCAGCAAGAACATAAAGGTTGCAATTAAGGCTACCGGCACGGTAACTGCGGGGATAAGCGTAGCGCGGATATTGCCAAGGAAGATGTAGATAACGAGTACCACCAAAGCCATGGCAATCGCAAGTGTGCTATATACTTCAGCAATGGACTCACGGATAAAAATAGAAGAATCGTAGCTGTCTTCTATGGTCGTGCCTTGAGGCAGGTTGCGTTTTATTTTTTCAAGCTCTTTACGGGCGTTGTCGACAACTTCTAGCGTATTGGCTTTGGCTTGCTTTACAACGCCAAGGCCAATCATATTTTTACCATTACCACGGAAGGTACTTTCGTCGTCAGCGGCTTCAAGTATCACCTGTGCAACTTCACCAAGTCGCACTAAATATCCTTGTTCGCCGCGCTTAATCACTAGGTTGTCAAAGTCTTCTTGAGTTTTATAGCTTCTGGCAATACGAACAGAAAAGTCACGGTCAATAGATTCAATTTCACCAGCCGGTAATTCTACGTTCTCTCTGCGTAGCACTTGCTCAATATCACTACTGGTGATCCCACGGGCGGCCATCGCTTTTCGGTCTAGCCAAATCTTCATGGCGTATTGACGCTCACCGCCAATACGTACATTCGATACGCCATCAACAACCGCCAGACGATCAACGATAAAGCGCTGGGCATAGTCTGACAGCTGCAAGGTATCCATGGTTTCGCTGTTGAGTACAAACCAAGCAATAGGGCTTTCGTCGCTGTTTGATTTCGATACTTCAGGCGGCCTAACTTGCTCTGGTAATCTATCCAGCGCGCGTGAAACGCGCTCACGCACATCATTTGCAGCGGCGTCGATATCGCGATCGATATTAAATTCGATAGTGATATTGGAGCTGCCATTACGGCTACTAGAATTTATACTTTTGATCCCTTCGATCCCCGAAATTCGGTTTTCTAATACTTGGGTGATCTTGGTTTCTACTACTTCCGCTGATGCGCCTGTGTAGTTAGTGCTTACACTGACAATTGGGGTTTCAATATCTGGGTATTCTCGTAGCGGTAGCATAGAAAATGCTACTAAGCCAAATGTTAGCAACAATAAGTTAATGACGATCGCGAAGATCGGGCGTTTAACCGCCGTATCAGTTATTCTCACCTCGCTTTACCCCTTTACTTCAACTTTTGAGCCTGAGCGGATCTTCAAGGTGCCTTCCGTGATCACTTGTTGCCCCTCTGTAAGCCCTTCGTCGATAGCCACCCAGCCGCTAAAGCGAGTTTGCAGGTGCACCTCACGTTGTTGTGCTTTACCTTGGTCGTCAATGACAAATACAAAATGCTTATTTTGTCTTGGAATGATGCTTTTTTCTGGTACCAGAAGGGCTTGTAATCGAGCCAATTCCAGCCCCATGTGTAGCAGCATACCTGGGCGGAGTTTATGGTCTAGATTGGTGAAACTTGCTGTTACTCGTACCGAACGCGTTTGTTCATTAATACGCGGGTCAATATGGGAGACCTTACCGGTAAATAGTTGCTCTGGGTAAGCTTCGCTTTGTGCATTCACTTGCATACCAAGTTGTAGTTGCGCTAGGTATTTTTCTGGTACCTGAAAATCCACTTTGATGATGCTAATGTCATCGAGTGTGGTGATCACAGTATTGTTGTTTACGAAGCTACCGATAGAGATATTTCGAGTACCCAATAATCCATCGAATGGCGCATAAATGGTCATCTCGGTGAGTTTTGTTTTGGTGGCTTCCAATTGTGCCGTTAAGGTGTCAACCTTTGCTGATTGCGCTTCTAGTTGAGAGCGAGCCGCCGATTGAGTTTTTGCAAGGTCTTTAAGGCGGTTTAGTTGTCTGATTTCTTCTTTTAGCGTCACTTTCAGCGCCTCGATATCGAGCTTCTCTTCGGCATCACGCAACTGGACTAGCTTATCGCCTTTTTTTACGACATCTCCGTCATCGAAAAAGAGGGCTGCCACATAGTCGCTTTGAGCGCTACTCACGTTGATAGCTTGATTTGCTCTGGCGGAACCAATAGAGTGAACAGCAATAATACGTTCCTCTTTGGTTACGGTATGAGCTTGAACGGAGGTTACGGGTGCAGAGTTGCCACTCATTTTGCCTTCCGAGGCTGGTAAATATAAATAGCCGCTGATGACGACTAGCACTACAATGATAAAAGGAAACAGTGCTTTTCCTGATTGATGACGCATAAAAGTGACCCAGATTATAATTTGTCTCTAGTTTACAAAATTAAAGGCTAACAAAGTCGACGGCATATCCTGTAAATTTGTGCATTAAACGAAAATGTAATTCAATTTAAGTGTTTGTACCTAAATTAAATATTATGAAATACAATCATTCATGTAAACGATGCATCACAATACGCAAATTAGTCGCATGGGCGATCATCATGTACATCTTTTATGTCTGGTATACCTATGCTTGAAGCAAAACTACGTGCAACCGCTGACCGCAATGGCGTTGAATTTATGCTGGTTGGTGCAATTGGATTGGTTGTTATCATGCTTTTTGTCAACTTGCGTGGTACAGCTATTACTATTGTAGAAATATTTCTTGCCAGCGCCATGCTAGTGGCTATTTTTGTTGGCTTCCTTAAAAGTCAGCAACCATATTTTAGCTTATACTTTACAGAACAAGAGTTTAGGTATGTGCATAAATATGGAGCTTGGCCGCTATCCATTGTAAACTTCCACTCCAGCGGCATTCCCAAAGTTCAACAAGGTGTTGAAACACTTGAGTTAAATGCAGTTGGTATTAAACTTAATGATATTGATGCGTTTTTATTAAATTTAACACCGCGACTCGCGGGTAAATTATTGATCGAGCAGCGGCATATTTTTTTACAAGCTGTTAAAATGCATTGCGAAAATGGCAACTGCCCATCTGAATGGTTGATAGAAGAAACCGTTTTTCGCTCCAAGGCGGGAAAAGAATATACTGGTTTAATGGCAATGTTTGCAAACCGGATGGATAATTTAAAGACAGTGACGGGATATGATTTATTGCTCCCCGCGACTGCCTTAGACAGGGATATTTGGCAATTTTCAGTCATGTTAAACCGCTGGAAACTTAACCCTAAAGAGGTGGTAAAAGCATTGTTAAAAGAACAAACCACCTACTGAAGATGTAACAGGATACACCAATATGAGCTTAGAAACGGCCTATATTAAAAGCGGGCGTAATACCATTATTCACAAAGAGAAGAAGTTAGATCTTGTGATTGTAAATGGTGAAGCACACCCAAAAATCAAGGTGACTGCAAACGGTTTAGTGCCTTTTAAGGAAGAGCTGCCGAGAAATCGCAGAGAAGCCAAAGAGCGTTATTTAGAGGTTGTTCACGTTTCGAGTATTGATGTGTTTGGTGAAGTGAAACGGTTGTTGTTTATTCAGGCGTTAGACGGTCGAGAATACAAGGTAGATTATAGCAAAGTTGGCACTAAGTTGTTTGTGCGGATACATCAAGAAAGTTATCTATAGTTTATAAGGAATAATATGAATGCATTCAAGGGAAGTTGGGCTGTACTTGCGCTAGTATTAACAGGCTGTGGCGGAGGCTCTGGGAGTGATGAACCGAGCCAAGTCAGCGCATCGGTTAACGCTGGAGCTGATGTCCAAGTAACCGAAAAAACAGAAGTCACCTTGAATGCACAAGCATCACCTGCAGGTGGTACGTTTAACTGGCAAGTTATCTCTGGTGCAAACGTCAGTGAATTTCCAATTGCAGAGCAACAAGCCGTTTTTGTTGCACCGGATATCAAAGCCGATGTCAATTTACTTATTCAGGTTGATTATGTTGCGCCTGATGGCAGCCTTGCAAGCGACCAAGTGACGGTTGCTATCAAATCTAACAATCAATTACCTATACCAAGTATCAGCCAAAGTGCACCGGAAACATTACCCGCCAAATATAAAGATAATATTGTCCTCAGTGGCGCTGGCTCTTCCGATCCTGACGAAAATGGCCAAGTGGTTGCTTATCAATGGCAGCAAGTAAGTGGCCCTGCGACAATACAGCCTACAGGGTTAGATACGGCTACTGTGTCTTTTATACATCCCTTGTTGGCTGTCTCTCAGGCATCAATCTGGCAGTTGACGGTTACCGATGATGAAGGCGGACAAGCCAGTACCCAGTTTACCCTCGGACTACTTGCGAATTCGGATGTGGTAGTGGCTGATGCTGGGAGCGACCAGCAAGTGCAAGAGTTTGATGAGGTCACGCTTGATGGTTCAAACAGTGATACTGTATCTGGTCAGAAACAGTGTGTATGGCGGCAAGTGACGTCTGGCACTCAGATAGCGTTAAGTTCTGTTACAGGGTGTTCAACAACTTTTAATGCACCAGATCAAAATATTTTGTCGCAAGTGGAATTTGAGTTGACCGTTACTGACTCGCAAAACCGCTCTGCTACTGACACCGTGCGCATTGATATCGAGAAAAAGCCATTAGGTAAACTAAACGATAGTGGTCAAACTACGTGTTATAACAATACCGATGCGATCACCTGTAGTATGACGCAGTTTACGGCTCAAGATGCGCAGCGTGGGCGTGATAATTTCGCCACTCAAGTGGCGAAAGAAGGCAGTGGTCGAGCAGGTTTTGACTTTACTAAACTAAATCGCTTTGCGGATGAGCTGCCTGATGACGCTACGGACTTTGCTTGCGTTCGTGATAACGTCACAGGACTTATTTGGGAAGTAAAAGAAGCAAGTTCGGGTACATTACCAAATACTTCTTCTCGCAACGCACAAAATAGTTATACCTGGTATGTTGAGGTAGACGGAGCGGTTGCGGAGGGGAGTGTGCAGGCCGCAGCAAATACAACCTGTCCGCAGGATACTCATTGTGGTATTCAAGCTTTGATTGATGAAGTGAATAATCCTGCCGTTGGAGAGCAAAGTTACTGTGGTGGTAACAACTGGCGCTTACCAACTTATATGGAACTACTTGGACTACTAGATTACGGTAGTGCAAGTACTGCGGTGATAGATGAAGCGCTTTTCCCTAACTTACCTAGCACAACCACGCTTGGTCATCGCTATTACTGGACCTTGCAGTCGAGTTTAGATGGGACTGGTGGCACGCTGAGAAGAGCTTATGTTATCGACATGGATACGGGCAATGATTTTGCCGTAGAAAAGTCTAGCAGCGCATTTGTTAGGTTAGTAAGAAATCCCTAGGGAGCGTGGTATGAAAATTATTGCAACTACACTATTTACTTTGTCATTCACGGCTGTTTGCCAAGCGCAAACTTGCGTTGGTACCGGCTCCAATACCAGTCGCTATACGATAAACAGTAATGGTACTGTGCTCGATAGCCAAACTGGATTAATGTGGCAGCGCTGCAATTTTGGGCAAAGTTATAACGCTACTTCTCAAAGCTGTGAAGACAACGCTCAGCAACTGACTTGGCAGCAGGCGTTAGTAGTTGCCAACGAAGATCAGTTTGCAGGGTTTACCGACTGGCAAGTGCCTAACGTTAAAGAACTGGCCAGTATTGTGTATCACGAGTGCGTCACTCCAGCGATAAATATAACGATATTTCCAACGACCAAAAGTAATAATTACTGGTCTGCAACAACCCAAGCAGGGCAACCTCAGTTCGCTTGGGTGTATCAGTTTGCTGATGGTAAAAATAATCCAACCATTAAAACTGCGGATGCTTTTGTCAGGTTAGTAAGATACTATCAATAGCCCTTATCCGTGGTATTGCTATTGCCTTTGATGCTAACGGATATGGATCTCTAATATTGCCAGTCAGACATAGCTTGTTACTTTCATCCGTCTAAAATGGCTTTGGGATTGTTTGATCTTTTGGTACTCTCCTGAAGCACCCCTTTCCCGTCTTACGTTCTGCACACAGGAGGTCATATGAATCGATTACTCAGCGCGATAGCCTTGTCTTGTGCCGTATTGGCGTCTTCTGTACATGCAAAAAATAAGTGCGATGTTGAACTTGGGCATGGCCTTATCATCACTGACAACGAAATTCGTATCGTTGATGATGGTCAGACCCGGATCCAAATCAACAATGATAGTCAGCTTTTTATTTTAGGCCGCTGGATTGAGTTAGATCAGGAAGGTGAGAAAGTTGTGCGCGAATATTCTGTAGGAATACGAGATACCGTTCCTGAGCTGGTTAATCTGGCGACCGATGGTGTAAACCTCGGATTGAGTGCGATTGAGCAAGTAGTTGAGGGGATGTCCGACAAAGAACCTGAAGTGCTCAAAACGCAACTGCAATACGTTGAACGTGCGCTGATGGATAAGTTTAAGCGGGGGGATGATTTCTTTTTTATCGCACCACAATCACTTTCTAAAATTGATGATTTCTTTACTAAAGAGATCAGCCAAAAAATTCATTCTGCTGTTCATGGTTCGTTGGGCTCTATTTTAGTTTCCTTGGGAGATGCGTTTAAATCTCGCGAAGGGAATATCGAAGATCGCATCAACGATATGGGACAACGCATGGAGATTATTTCGAAAGAGATTGATAAATCGCTGCAGAAAAAAGCACATCAATTAGAAGAAAAGGCGGCAGAATATTGCGAGTGCTTAAACACTTTAGATCAAACGGAAGAAAAACTACAGCGCATTGTACCTGAGCTAGTTGCTTACGATCTTGTTCAGATCCGCTCATAATCCATAGCAACTTTTGGCATTGTCTCGGCTGAGTTTATGCCAAGTTGACGATATGCCTATCACGTCTAAATAATCCTGCCATATTTGCCAATAGCTTTTTTGCATAAGAGAAACCGGATAATTCGAACCTAGCATTAGGCTCTCTTCTCCCGCATGTGTGATTAAGTGAGTAAGCCACTGAGTGAGTGTCAGTGGGCTTGCTAACATCTCGTGGCCAGAGCACTTGATCATGACATTGTTAAGCGCTCCAATGCGCCTTAATATATCTGTACAAGGGCTGGTGGCGTCGATAAATCCCGCATGGTTAAATACGATTTTAAGGTCAGCTTCTTGCTCGGCAAGTCGTAATAAAAGGTCGACTTTTTCGCTTTGCTTAAATTCTAATTGCGCCTCAAAATGTAGTCCATGCTCGGCAAGATAGGTGAGATTTTCGTGCACGAAAGGTGCGGATAAACGTTGGCTATCACTGCCCTCGGTGATGTCTCTTATCGCCACGAGATGAGGGTGTGCTAAAGCCGTTATAGCAGCGCTAAATTGCTCAGGCGTAGCGTTAATGGGTGCGTAACCCACAGCTTTAAAAGGAAAGCTTCCTAGTTCTTGCTTTAACCAGTGTAACTCGTTGATGGGATTGTGATTATCAAAGCCAGCTTCCACATGGACTAAGGCTTCGAGTGTAAACTGTGCATGGTGGGGGAGACTTGTAAGGGTATGGTTCTGCCTTATTTTTTCCAGATTAGGCCAAGCGGGTGGGTTGTGCTTGAGCCAAGAATATTGTCCTAACGCTAAATCGAAAAAGTGTAGGTGGCTATCAATAATTCTCAGACTCATCACGCATTCCTTTTTTACTGTGCAGTATAACCGCCATCAATGCTTTGTAGGCTACCTGTAATAAAACTCGCATCCTCACTTAGCAAGAAAGCAACCAGTGCTGCAATCTCTTGCGGTTGCCCTAATCTACCCAATGGTTGCAACTGGGCTTCTTCTGCAACGATTTCTGCTTTATCAGCGCCGCTGCGCGCGCAGTAACTATCAATGGCATTGTGGAATAACGGAGTTTCAATTGTGCCTGGGCACACGGCATTCGCGCGAATGTTAAATTTGGCGTAATCCAATGCTGTGGTTTTCGCCATCGAAGCAAGCGCACATTTAGACAGGTTGTAAGCGAAAGAGTTAGGTTTACCAATAATCGCTTGATCCGACGACATCAATACGATGCTACCGTTACCTTGTGACTTCATGCTTGGTAATACGGCTTGAATGGCGGCATAAGCGCCTTTCACATTCAATGCAAAAAGGGCGTCGAGAGTGGCTTCGTCGGTATCTTCGATTGTTGCACTCAGATGTTTCCCCGCGTTTGAAACGAGCGCATCTATTTGCCCAGCCTCTGAAACTATATCTGCAATGGTTGCCTTTACATCGGCGACTTTACTGACGTCACAATGACGAAAGATCCCTTGTTTACTGGGTTGAATATCGAGGTTATAAACGGTGTATTGTTGCGATAGCAGCTTGTCGACAATGGCGGCGCCAATGCCAAAGCTGCCACCGGTAACGATGGCAAC
The DNA here is from genome assembly GCF_005886535.1 of Pseudoalteromonas sp. S2755. Classification (GTDB taxonomy): domain Bacteria; phylum Pseudomonadota; class Gammaproteobacteria; order Enterobacterales; family Alteromonadaceae; genus Pseudoalteromonas. The sequence goes on along the minus strand of NZ_PNDS01000062.1, from coordinate 4,834 downwards.
TTTGTTCATCATTAGTGTCCGCAGCCGCCAGCAGCGTGCACGTGACCATGTGAAATTTCTTCTGCAGTTGCTTCGCGTACAGAAAGGACCTCAACATCAAAAGTAAGTGTTTTGCCTGCAAATGGGTGGTTTAAGTCGCAATCTGCATTAAAGCGTCCTACTTTTACTACCTTAACCTGATGACGACCTTGGTTTGAATCGACAATAGCAGTCATGCCTGGCTTCCAAACCTTACTGTCACCAAGACCTTGAAGGTGCTTTATAGGAATACGTTGTACTAGACCCTCTTGATATTCGCCATAAGCTTGTTCTGGTGTTAAGGTTACCGTAAAGCTATCGCCAGCGACTTTACCTTCAAGTTCACTTTCGAGACCAGGTAGCATGCCTTCAGTACCGTGCAGGTAGTTTAGTGGCTCGCCTTCTTTGCTTGATTCGATTTGGCTGTCACCTTCGTGAAGTGTGTAGTGAAACTCTACCACTGTGTTCTTTGCAATGTGCATAAGTAAACCTTAAATAAATAGTGTTCGGTGACGCCATATAGCATCTACCTGTAAAGCGTGTAGTTTACGTGAGTGCGCTTCTTAGACGCAAGTCTATCCCTTTAATTTAGGCGCTCATCTTGCTTTGGCTTGCCATGGCGCAGTATGGATTGGATAGCTTCAATGCTAGAGATTGAGGAGCTAGCCGGTTGAGTCTTATTGCTTTTTGCCGAAGCAGGAGCTGGCAACAACACCATTAACACTTTGCCTGGTTTTAATAGGCTCTGCGCTGTGAGTGAATTCCAATTTAATAAATCTTTTACCGCGACCTTGTAGTGACGGCTGATAGTCCACAATGACTCGCCTTGTTTTATGGTGTGGTGATGTTCCACTTGTGGTATGGGCTTGGGTTTTATTTCTTGAATATAAGGGCTTACGTCATAGTCTACGAGTAAGTCCAACTGCTCATTACTCTCGGAAACTAATAGCTTTTCACCGACTCGGATTAAATTGGAAGTCTTATTGTTTAGCGCTTTTAATGCATTTACGCTCATCCCCGCATTTAATGCGATGCGGTAGAGTGTGTCGTTAGCTTTGACGGTGTAGCCTTGGCTGAAGTTTTCCCTGAAAAATGCACTTTTCAATAATGCTTGCTCGGATAATGGCAATAACACTTTGTGTGGACCGTTTGGCGAGCTTCTGTGTTTCAAGATCCCTTGATTGAGTGCATATAGTTGACGCTTTTTGATGCCACTGAGTTTAGCCAGTTGGTTGACGTCAAATTGCTGTCCAATATCAAGTATCGACGTAGTGGCCTTGTTGGGCAAACTTGGTATCTTAAAACCCTTGGGTGAGGTTTTTAGTAAGTGGCTGAGGGCTAAGAGTTTAGGCACGTAGTCCGCGGTTTCTTTTGGTAATGGTAAATGCCAAAAGTGGGTCGACTTTCCGGCTTTTCTATTTTTTGCGATGGCCTTTTTGACACGCCCTTCACCGCTATTGTAGGCCGCAAGCGCATGTAGCCAGTCGCCATCAAAGCGTTCATGTAAATACAGCAAATAATCAAGCGCGGCGTCAGTCGATGCTAACACATCCTGTCGACCGTCATACCATTCGTCTTTCTTGATGCCGAAATGGTAGGCAGTGGCATCCACTAGTTGCCAAACTCCCACCGCATTTTGTTGCGATTTGGCCTTTGGTCTAAAGTCACTTTCGACAAAAGGGAGTAATGCGATTTCAATCGGAAGACCTTTTCGCTCTACCTTTTTTACTACGTGATAAAAGTAGGGAGCGGCGCGCTTATTTACCACATTGAGATAATTAGGCTGTGATAAATACCATTTTATGCGCTTGTCAAGCCTTGGGTGAGGTGCAGTATTAAAACTAAGCTTTTGGCGTATGTGTTGCCATAGATCATCGTCTCTGAGGGGGGCTTTAACGGTGTTGACTTTAAGTGGCTTTGCTTTGACTAAAGCGGGAGGCGTGACCGGCTTTTCTGCGGGCACTTGAGTGAGAGCCGACAAAATGGCTTGCCTGCTCACCTGTGGACTGCTGCTGCTTTTACATCCAGCGAGCATAGCTAATAATATTAACCCACTCAGCTGTATTAATGCTCTGTTCATCCTTTAACTATACCGAGAGGTTAAGTTTTATTCAAAATTTCTTTGCTGCTGAAAGTGTTGCCACTGTAATAACGCGCGTTGCTGCATGTGTTTATTTGGATATAGAGTTCTCATTTTTTCAACCACTTGCTGAGTATCTTGTAACGCTAACAAAGCTAAAAATTGTGCAGGAGTGGTCAGCATTTCAGGGCGATAGGGCTTTCCCGTTGCTGGCAGTATCCAATCAAGTGCATAGCGATTAAAGCGAGTAAGAGTATGTTGCCACTGTATAGTATGCGGTAAATGCGCAAGTGGAATTTGATCCACGCTAAAACCTGCAATCAAGCCTTGATATTTTGGCAGATAAACACTGATATCATGACCGCTAAAGCCCGTGACTTGAGTAAGCTCAGCCACTACACCTCCTAGCTCCACAGTTTTAGGCGCGTTACCAATGGTTTTACTTGATGGCGCTTGTGTGGCGAGCTTGGACCAGGTTGCAATTCTACTTTTTGCTAGCGCAAGTTTGGTTTGCCACTTTGGCCGTTCACTTGGTTCAAGAGAGGCGATACGATTTTCACTGAGCATAACGCTTTGGTTAAAAAGCTCAAGCTGTGAGTGAAAGGCAGTCGTCAGTGAGGTAGCTGATATTGCCGTTGGGCTTAGCCATTGCACATTTGGATAAGCATGCTTGAGTAGCACAACGCTGGTGTCTTGTTTGATATCTGAATGCAAAGACACTAGGTAACAAAGAGGGACGGTGAGACGCTTTTTTAGTTCAATAATTAAGGCTTCAGTGGTGACAAGGTCGCCATGTATGGATGCCAGTAGCGCACACTGCTTGCCAATAACTAAAGCTTGATTGGGCTGTAAAGCGCTATCTTTTCCTTGGATAAAATAAACCGCGTCATTGACTTTATGGAACCGATTAGCATTGGCGGCGGTGCTTTTAAAACTTGCCGCCAATAGAATGATAGCCCAAATAAGAGAGATGCGACGTAAGATAGGTTTGCTCCAGTATGTCGGCATTATTCGCCTGCTGGCAGCACTAACTTGTCGATGAGCGTGGAAACGAACTCTGCGTCTTGCTGTTGCTTTGCTTCCAATGCTTGTAAATCATGACAAAGGTGTAAGGCTGCGAGTAATAACGCATTGTGATCATTGCGAACGGTTGAGCGTTTACGCATTTCTTCTACACGTCGGTCTAAAAGCGCTACGGCGTTATGCAGCGCTTCTTCTTGATCTGGTGCACATGCAAATTGATGTGACTTGCCAAGTAACGTCACTGTCACTTGGTTATTCTGCTCAGACATTAGCTAGCCTGTTGTGTTTGCAACTTATCAAGTAGGCCAGATAAAGATGAACTAAATTCTTTTTGCTTTTCTTCGCTTTCTAGCATTTCAAGCTGTAGGGTTTCATTTTCATCGATGAGTTTTTGATTTTGTTCTTTCAGTGCCGAAACTTCCGATTTTAACTGGTTATTTTGGCTCAAAAGTTGGTCAATCAACTGGTCGAGTTTTTGGAGATCTTGGTTATTCATTAATGCGCTCATGTGACTGTGATTTGTCATGCAAATGTAAAACAAAGCGGCTAAGGATGCTAGTGTTTACGCGACTTTCTGCTGATTTTTCTCAACTTTTAAGAGATAATGCCGATATTGGAATATTTTGTTCAGAAGTGATTCAGTCTAAAGTTAAAAATTGATGAATCATTGCCCAAATTTAGCTCAGGTTTATTTCACCTGTGTTGTTATTATTTTTATCAAGGCGGGGTTATGCTCAGTTATCGACATTCTTTTCATGCAGGAAACCCTGCCGATGTGATCAAACATTTAGTATTGGCAGAAGCTTTGTCATACATGGCTAAAAAAGATAAGCCGTATGATTACGTGGATACGCACTCTGGCGCTGGTTTTTTTGAGCTAGCGAGTAGTGATGCACAAAAAACTCAGGAGTATCTGCAAGGCATCGCTAAGCTGTGGAGTTATTCAGGAACCGTGTCGGCAATTAGCGATTATGTGGCACTAATCAAGTCTTTTAACGAAGGCGATAAATTAAGCCATTATCCCGGCTCTCCTAAGGTAGCGGAGCACTTCTTACGTCGTCAGGATAACGGCTGGTTTTTTGAGCTACATCCAAAAGATCTTGAGCTATTAAAGCAAAATACGGCACATAAAAAATCACTGCGCGTCACTGGGAATGATGGTTTTAAAGGGCTGTTAGGATTGGTGCCTCCAGCTTCACGCAGAGCCTGTGTGCTGATGGATCCTCCTTATGAGATCAAATCCGATTATGATGTTGCGGTCAAAAGTATCATAAAAGCGCACAAAAAGTTTGATTCCGGCGTGTATATGATCTGGTATCCCGTTGTTGACCGTGAACGCATTGATGCCATGGAATCGAGCCTGATTGAATCTGGAGTGCGTAATATTCAGGTGTTTGAACTTGCCACTCGCGCAGATACCCAAGAACGAGGCATGACGGCTTCTGGCATGATGGTGATCAATCCGCCTTGGACCTTAAAGAAAACCATGGATCAAGTGTTGCCTGAGCTGGTTTCGTTATTGGCTGAGGATGATGGTGCGTTTTATCGCAGCATTCAATTAGTAGAAGAATAGTAAAAATAAACTGCTAAGCTATCTAACCTGAGGTTTGGATAAGGAATGTTCCAACTCATTGTTTCTAAAGAACAGCTTAGTTTTTTCCTTTTCTAGCCAGAGAGTTTTAGGGAAAACAAGGCGAATTTACGCACCAATAG
>NZ_PNDS01000061.1 GCF_005886535.1 Pseudoalteromonas sp. S2755 | reverse complement strand
AAATTGGCCGGTGTGTGCGGTTCAATCTTATACTGTTAATTAGAATTTTTAAATCATCACTTAGTCGATTACAGCTGATTGATGGTTGCATGATGTAATATCTCTGTATCTGTGGCTCTATGGGGATTTTGGTATCGATGGGGGGAATGTCATCATCTGAGCGAACAGGCCCACCAGGTAACCCCCAGTAGCAGACTTTTTCAAACGGTGACATTCTGAGTTTAACTTTGCCTATCTGCGGGCAGGCATTCAGCGCGTTATCAAATCGCACGATAACCTTACCTTTGCGAGGATGGTTTACTCGGTAGCAAATATATGCGCGTTCACTCGGCCCGTAATGGATGCAAAGTGCGGTTTCATGTTGCGATGCTTCGTGCCAAACCTGAGTTGCCTCAACGTACTTTGCCTGTCCTTTACTCCAGTTAAATTCACTTTCCTTTGTGATAACCAACATACAGCTTTTCCAACCTGTATTTACTTGCTGCTCAATAGCCGCTTGGTTTGCATGCCAAAGTAAGGAAGTCTCTCTGTGAAGTACAGCTGCGTTCGCCCAGCCCATTTGATAAATTGTGTCTAGTGAGAACGCGTTGGTGTATTGCAACGCAACCAGCACGGCATAGTTATCGTTATTTGAGTAAGCGACATCAAAATAAGCCGTGACTTCCTTGTCTTCAATCGGTTGAGTTGTGCCACCGCCAAATCGAACAACCAGCGGACTGGTATAGCTATTTGCAGGTGTCGTAAACCTAACCTGTATCATTCACCAGTTCCTGGTAATGATGCTTGCACTCTATCAACGGTTTCAGCGTTAAACTGAGGCGGAGCGCCATTTTTTCCATCATCAAATATGGTAACCGTCAACAATGGGTCAACGGTGTACTTTAGTGGCGTAGTAATAGTGACCGTTGGGTTTTCAGTAACTGGGGCATGCCAGACAACTGAAAGATCATTTCTGTTTTGTACTAGCACACGTGTTGAGCTTGAGTCTAGGTCGAGCTCTAGAACCCCTAAATTCTGCACATAATAGGGAGGAACTTTTTTCAGCTTATACACTACCACTGCTCCATATTTATCCAGACATGACTGCAATTAACATCGGTTGAATGCAGTTGAAAGTATTTGTGGCCTTCAATGATTAACTCTTGTGGCCAATATGAGTCTTTATTTAAGCCACGCATAATGTTAATCATGCCTGGCATATAGCCTCTTAAAGGCGGTGAAAATGTATCAATAATGGCTGGTATATCGTCAGTTGCTTCACTGCATATAGGTACAGGGGCCATGCCGAGGACATGAGGCTCTGAAGAATGAACATGTGTTCTACTTCTAGGAAAAGTAAGCCTGGGTTGATAAATATCAAACGCTTCAGAGTTGTCGGCATGATATATTTTCACTCCAGAAGTACTTCTTGATGAGCTAAAGCTCCTTGTAATGTAACCTAAACAATCGTCCCAAGAGATAGAATCATTATCACTGCTTGTTGCAGAGTGAAAAGCAATAAAGGCTCCTGCGTCATAGTCCAGCTCAGATTCAATATCTCCAACGAATATTTCACCTTGAGAAAAGTTTTGAGTAGATATTTTATCTTTAGGGTGCGATGAGTTTTGGGATTCGCTAACATTACTAAGGATTAAATAAAATGCTGTGCTTGTACCAATAATAACCCAAGCCTTAGTATTGCTGTTACTGGACTCAGGATGATTAATGGCTTGATAAAACCCCGGGTGATGTGGTGTTTCTGAGTCAACAAAGGATTTCGCAGCCTGAAAGTTAAGGCCTTTTGAGCGAGGGAAGCTGGCTTCCCAAGCGCCATTGTACGGCCAAAACCGCACCATGCCACCGCTACCGCCGTTTGTCGTATCGTTTTGATAAACCACACCATTGGCGTCATCAAATACTTTTGACCAACCCAACGGCTGTTTAGCACCATACCCATTTACTAAGCACGCATCCAGCACTGCCTTGATTTGGTTGGCCGTACCGTACGGCTCAGTGATTTGTGGTGCACCATCGTCATCCCATCTATATACAGTTACTGGTGTTGGCATTAATCTTTACTCCCTCTAAATCCGAGCGTGGATTTGTCGTATTTAATTTCGGTGTGTCCAGGGCTTACCGAGCGCGTGACCATAATTGGTTTGCCTGCCGTGGTGGTTTCAAATAAAAACGCTTCACCTGGATTCAATCCAGACCCTAACGCTTCTTTGCGTAGAACAAAAAATGGTGAGCCTGCATTGGCATTAATGGGCGTGCAGTCGCTGGTAATGTCGCCGTTATAAATGGTGCCTACATGCTCGCCCACAACATAAAACGCAGTCGTGCTGGTAAATACAATGGCCCAGCGCTGGGCAATAGTGCCAAGGTTACTTAACTCAATTGGGTATTGTGTGGTGTTGATTGCGCTTGATGCCGGAGAGCCAAAATCACCAAAGTTAGTACTCCAAGCACTCAGGGTTCGCTCGTCTTTAGTTAGCGCTTGTAGGTCTCCAAGTACGTAAGTGCTTGAGACCGTTGCGCCAACGTCATATGTTCGCTTAAGTGGTGAGAGTATTTTGAGCGTGTCGCCGTCGATTGCATCCACTAAGACCAACTCACTCAAGACGGTGGTTATGATGAACGGGCCGGAAAAGTTGACTATTCCAGACTTAATTGTGACTTTGCCAGTGGCCTTGTCATAACTGTAATTGTCATCATTGGCGCTATAGAGCGATAGCCCCTCATTATCAACAATATCTACCCAGTTAGCGTCAACGGTTACCGTTAACTCTTGGCCATTGCTCAGTGTTGCGTGTTGGGTTCGGTTACGGTCTTGAACGCACACTAGATTAAACTCATGAAATATCGGCACATAGCCACCTTCAGGCAGTTTGCTGCGGTCAATGCCACCAGGTGGGCTAGGCACATTAATCTCGGTGACTTCGTCATAGTCGTAGCTTATAGAGTCTTGCAGTACATCCACGGTAAATTGAAGCTCAACGACTCCTGTACTGTTCACTGAACCAGAGATATTGGTGCCAGTAATGTTTCCATTGTCATCGCTTGATGCACTGAACTCTACACCTGCTTCTGACTTTGCGCGGATATAGATACTACTTCTGGAAAACTTGGATGATGGCAAGCTAAATTGTAGTTCACTCAATGTGAGTGGTTTGCGTTGAATTAGCGCACCAAGTTCTTCGGATACCGTCCCTTGGTAATCAATGGGTTCAATTTCAGTTATTACACCAGTATCATAGTCAATGCGGGCAATGACATAACCGGAGTGGATGAAGCGGCCTATACCATCGTCAGTAATCACCTGCGAAGAGCCTTGCTTTTTCAATCGAACGGTTTTTGGTACAACGGTTTCTGTGCTACCTAAATTCAGGCCTTGGCCATCCGAGAATGAATGAAAACGAAAGTCTTGGTTCGACAAGTAATAAAGCCAAAGAAAGTCACCCTCGAACACAAAGTGGCCAGGTGGCAGGCTACCAGAAACGGTTGTCCCCGATAGGGTTGAGTTATTTACGGTATAAGTTATTTTGTCGTAATAATCACCAGGCCCATTGTTATTCCCTCGATAAAAGCGATACTGCAAAAAGCGGTTTGCGTTGTAACTCTGTAAAATGTCAGGTACGTCGATATTGTATTCACTGAGATTGCCAAAGCTCTCGACTTTCTTGTACTTATAAATAGTTTCCGTTGCAGGTCTTAAACCTTGTTTGGTTTCAACACGCTTAACGGTTGGTGCGAGAGAGCGTTGTACTTCTTTTAGCTTTAGAGTGAGATCTCCTTGCTGGTATGGCGCAACTAGATTGCTGAGGCCGTGGTACTTGGTCGTGCTGGCAGTCATTAACGCCAACATATCATCGAGCAGCGAGTCGTCTCGTAAATCTGGAGACTCAACCAGTAGCGTGCTGACCAGCGGATCTGCTGGTTGGTCGGCAATAAACACATGTGCATCCGATAATTTTGTTGCGTCATCAGTTGCAACAGCGGGGTAAAGCTTGACCAAATCAAAGGCGCTGCGCGCATGGTCGACGTCGCTGATTGAGCTAAACACATCGTTCAATTTACCGCTTATCACTGCGTTATTGGTGCGGTGGCCACCTGCATTGGGTGCGCTGCCAAGCCGCTGGGGCTTAAATATTTTAAGGTGACTTCTTAACATGGTTACACCGTTTTTAGTCGTAAGGTTATGTTTTCAAAATAGTCAGGCTGAGCATCTGAGTAATAACTAACGGCGCTACCTGTACAGGGCTTTTGACTGTGGTCCCAAACCACGGTGTATACCGTGCCACGTATCGATATATCAAACGCGGTTAGCGTGGTTCGGCTATGGTCAAATAGTGCAATGTAGGCACTCGCAGTCTCCAGCACACTCTCAATTGTGATAGGCCGACCAGGTAGCAGCGTTTTTTCAATATGTGAGGCACCGTTTAATGCAAGCTCAGTTTGCTCAGCAACGGCTTGATAATCGTGCTCATCTGTCCACACGGCGTGTGGTAGTTCTATGGCGTTAATTACTATCATTGGGCGTTACTCAATTGTTCAAGTTCGTCTAAAAGCTGGTCTCGAATGGTGGTGTATAATTCTGCAGTGTTACCACTGGGCAGTTTGAGTTCCAGCACAATGCGTTTACCGGATTGCTGGCCTGTCAGCAGGGTTAGCAATTTATCAAGTTTGCCATTAACGGCATCACTCAGTGGCGAGCTAATGTTTGGCCTAGTCGGTACGGGGTTTGGGCTGTAATACTCAGTGTTTTCACGCGGTGTGATTGTGTTTGAGCGTGTGGGATTACGCTTGGCACTGGCAACTTGTTTGAGCGATTCACGCTGGCGGTCAATTAAATCTCGCAGCGCGCGTTTTTGTTCGCCATCGATATAAACGAGCTGTTTAAATATCCGGTCATAAATTTTGGATAGTTCTGACGTTGATGTGGATGCGTTAATTGCACGCTCAAACTGCGCGTACTGTTGCTGCTGCATTTTCTCGCGCTCGCGACGGGCGCGCTCTGCAATTACCTCTGCACTTTCAAAGCGGTATGCCGCACCTCTCCCTGTTTCATACTTATCTTGGTAATCAACAATTTGCTCAACCGTTGGGCGGTTGCGGTTTTGATAGTTACTCATGCTGGTTGCAGCACGGTTGGCGCTTTGGCTTACACGCTCTAACTCTTCTTTTTGTTGGCGTAAGCTTTTTAAGGAGCGCTCATTAGCTTTTGTTGCATCTTCAGTTGCCCGGGTTCCTCGCTTGGTTGCATCCGTAGCTGCATCCTGAGCATTCTTAAAATCACCGAGCAAGTTATTTACCACAGATAAGATTTGGCTAACTCGGTCTTTTTTGTGCTGGTAGTCTTCAGCTGACAACGCACCAACTTGGTACTGTTGATTAACTTGGGCAAGTTCTTGTTCAAGTTTACGCTGTTCAAGACTTAACTGTTGCAAGCTTTTGGTTTCTAGCTCTCGTACGCGAGCTAGGTCGGCTTCTTGCTCTACCACCAACCCTGTTTGATGGTTAAGGGCAGCTTGCGCCTTTCGCTTTTGCTC
>NZ_PNDS01000060.1 GCF_005886535.1 Pseudoalteromonas sp. S2755 | reverse complement strand
ATCCGCAGCTCAGGTTAAATAGATGGCTAGCATGGTACTAGCCATCTGCAGAAAATCGTAGGGCTTACGCTACACCGTAGCTATCACGGTATGCTTTAACTGCATCTAAGTGCGCATCCATACCACCTTGTTGCTCAAGGTAAGTGATCAGATCAGCCAATTTCACGATAGACACCACTTGAGTATTAAAGTCGCGCTCAACTTCCTGAATAGCAGAAAGCTCAGCTTTGCCTTTTTCTTGGCGATCTAATGCGATTAATACGCCAGCAAGATCAGCACCATTAGCAGCGATAATTTCCATCGACTCACGAATAGCAGTACCCGCGGTGATCACATCATCAACAAGCATAATACGACCTTCAAGCGCCGAACCTACTAAGTTACCGCCTTCACCGTGCTCTTTCTTTTCTTTACGATTAAAGCAGTAAGGCACATCTTTATTGTGATGATCGGCAAGTGCAACGGCTGTCGTTGTCGCAATAGGAATACCTTTGTAAGCTGGGCCAAACAATACATCAAACTCAATGCCAGCATCTTCCAATGCCGAAGCATAGAAACGACCTAAACGGGCCAGATCACGACCTGTGTTAAACAAGCCTGCATTGAAAAAATAAGGGCTAGTACGGCCAGACTTTAACGTAAACTCGCCAAACTTAAGCACCTGCTTTTCTAAGGCAAATTCAATAAACTCTTTTTGATACGGTTTCATGTCTTTCCTACTGAATGTTGATTACGCTAACGCTTGCTTTTGTAGATCAATGATTTCACGAATTGAATGTTTCGCAAGACCTAGTAACTCATCTAGCTCGTCGAACGAGAACGGTTCGCCTTCAGCTGTCCCTTGTACTTCAATCAGTTTGCCAGTTTCAGTCATGATCACATTCATGTCTGTCTCAGCTTCTGAATCCTCAAGATACTCAAGATCGGTAATTGGCTGACCTTTATAAACCCCAACCGAGATTGCCGCGATCATAAATTTTAACGGGTTTACATTGATCATGCCTTTGGCACGCATGTGCGTTAGTGCATCTACCAATGCCACACAAGCACCGCTAATTGATGCCGTACGTGTACCACCGTCCGCTTGAATAACATCACAGTCGATAGTAATGGTGTTCTCACCTAACGCTTTTAAATCAACTGCGGCACGGAGCGCGCGTGCGATTAAGCGCTGAATTTCCATGGTACGGCCGCCTTGTTTGCCACGTGCCGCTTCACGGTTGTTGCGCGTATGTGTAGAGCGCGGAAGCATACCGTATTCTGCGGTGATCCAGCCCTTGCCTTGACCTTTCATAAAGCGTGGCACACCCGCTTCTACAGAAGCCGTACATAACACTTTAGTGTTACCAAACTCTACCATTACTGAGCCTTCAGCGTGCATTGTATAGTTACGAGTAAATGTAACCGGCCTGATCTGATTTGCAGTTCTTTCGCTTGGACGCATCCACGTTCCCCCATCATCAAAATTTGCCGTACATTATAAAGGGATCATAGAGACTATGCCACGCGATCCGACTAAAAATAAAATTCACTTTAGGGCTGTGTGGAAATTCGGCTATAATGCCTCAGTTAAACCAAGCTAATTTAGGGACTTTATATGATCCATAGTATGACCGCCTACGCCCGCAAAGAAGTGAAAGGTGACTGGGGCACTGGGGTTTGGGAAATTCGTTCAGTTAATCAACGCTACCTCGAAACCTTTATCCGCGCACCAGAACAATTTAGAGGCTTAGAGCCAGTAATACGTGAACGCCTGCGTAAACACTTACAACGCGGCAAAGTTGAAGTATTCCTAAAGTTCACCGCAAATCCTGCGCACGTTGGCCAACTAACCGTCAACGAATCGCTTGCAAAGCAACTTGTTGAAAGCGCAAAGTGGCTACAATCACAAAGCGGCGGTGATATCAATCCAGTAGACATTCTGCGCTGGCCAGGTGTAATGGAAGCCGAAGAAGTCGATTTAGACACCGTAAACAGCGAACTGTTAGGTGGCTTTGTTGAGCTAGTAGAAGACTTTAAAGCTGCACGAGCAAGTGAAGGCGAAAACCTAGAAACCATGCTCACCACTCGTCTTGACGGTATTCTAGAGCAAGTTGCCATCGTTGAAGGCCACATGCCTGAAGTCACTAAGTGGCAACGTGAAAAACTTTCACAAAAATTAGAAGAACTAAAAACCGATATCGACGAAGGCCGCCTAGAGCAAGAACTGATTTACCTTGCGCAAAAGCAAGATGTTGCAGAAGAACTCGACCGCCTCAAGTCACACGTCAAAGAAACCCACAAAATCCTCAAAAAAGGAGGCGCTTGTGGCCGTCGTTTAGACTTTATGATGCAAGAATTCAACCGCGAATCTAACACCCTAGCCTCAAAGTCAATCAACAGCGACATCACCAACGCCGCCGTTGAACTTAAAGTTCTAATTGAGCAAATGCGCGAGCAGATCCAAAATATTGAATAACACACCGATATTCTATCAGCTTTGAAAAACCGCCTCTCGGCGGTTTTTTATTGGGTTCATTTTATGAAGTATATTAACCTTCATAATTTCGCTAAACTTCAACTGTTATTAGAACAAAAAGGCAACTGCATGATTAACCTTTTCTGTACACAAAAACTCATTGCAAAGCTCCATGTCAATGAAGGAGTTATACCCGCTTGTTCCGATGCAAAGCTGACTGATTTAAGCACGTCAAACACTCACCCTTTGTCAGATTGGCATGCTAATTTGCTCACAATACAGCGCAGAAACTGTGTGCTCCTGATGCATAATCAAACCCGCTTTCCGGTATTTATTATTGGTCTCACCAAACCAGATTTTGCAAAGTTAGATTTTCTATTTGCTGATAGCTTTATGAATACCTTGCTAAAAGTAGGTGCAACTAACCAGCAATTACAAAAAGCAGCTTCATTACTCGGCCCGCTAACAATCGCCAAAGCCAATAACCGTAGTGTGCAAGGGACGATGAATCAAATGAAAGGCGATATAGAACATCAACTTTGGTTCGACCAAATTAACATCATGGATTGTTCGCCTTATAGAACTGCCGCCTGGTTAGCTGAACGCCCTTGCATGGTTAAAGGACAAAAAGACTGTATTTGGCCAATTAAGGAAATGCTCGCTTTATTAAGCTAACGCTCCAATATCAACCTGCTAAGCCATTGCTAACTTAGCCGCCTGTTTCCACATAAATGTCGGCATGGTATTTCGCAACTGCCAAGTGATGTTCATGGGCTGCCTACCAATGTGCGATACATAGTCAACTTCGCCAAAATTAACAAATCCTATGGTTTTGCCAAATTCGTCTTTTGCTTGCTCTCTAACAAACAGAAAAAGTCGCTTACCCTTTGCTTTGTGAGTGACATAGTCTAGACCTCTACCATAATCAGGCCTTGCTGAGTTTTGGCTTTGCCAATGGAAAAGCTGTTCATTTATCGCGTAGTCGTGATACATAGTAGTGGGCGAAAACTGCTTTTCGTTTTTATTCAACGTAACGAATAGCAGCTCAATATTTTGCTCTCGAATGCTAAAAACACCTTCTCGAGAATTCGGCTGCTTTTCAAAAGTAGACACACCAAAACCAACCAATATTTGCTCTCTGGCATAACGAGCATGAAGCTTTATCGGGTGATTGCCCATCATAGGCATGGTTTCTTGATTATGGTGTATACGGTCAATTAACAAAGAGGTTAGACTCGCTAATTCCGATTTTAACCACTGATGCTCAAGTCGGTTTAAACTGTCGTTTATATCTTGGAAGCCAAGCTTTTCTCCTGATTGTTGCCAAAAATCATAATGCAACATGAGTTGGTGTAAATCTGAAGTTATTGCTCCATTAGTAGCGAATTCTTTTAATTTGCTTAGATAGTCATGATCATCACACACTAGCAACCTTGTCTTTACCATTCGGGCAAAGTTACGAACAAGCTCAAGATCCACATCATTTAACAAACCAGCATCTAAACAAAGCTCAGTCCAGCATAGTCTTTTATACAAAGCTTCTACTTCAACTTGTGGGTATACCTTTATGAAATTTGCCAAGTTCATTTCTAAGGTTGAGTCTCGAGAAAACGAACCAGCTAAACCAATTAACCTCTGTCTAGTCAAGGTCGCCTGCTTAATGTTACGCAGCACCATGTCTTGAGTTTGTTTCGAGAGCTCAATGCGACAACCTAAAGGCGCATGAGGAAAGCCATTTTTAATTTCATCACTTATTGCCCCATCGGTTTTGCCAACCAAAGCTCTAAACTTATGAGCAAAGTCATATTCAGCATTGGCATTACCGACAAAGTCTAAAATCGTGCACACCTCTTTGCCGTCGGCTAAGCGCAAGCCTCGCCCCAATTGCTGCAAGAATATCGTTAAACTTTCTGTAGGTCGTAAAAATAATAAAGTGTCGACTTCAGGAATATCGACTCCTTCGTTAAAGATATCCACCACAAATAAAACGTTAATATTGCCTGAACGAAGCGCTTGTTGCTTTTGAGTTCTATCTTGGCTGTTATCACTGGTCAAATAATCGCAAGATATACCTTTAAGCAGGAACTGCTTACACATAAATTCAGCATGCTCCTTGCTGACACAGAATGCCAATGCCTTCATGCAAGACATAGACGTTATAAGCTCGTTTAATGTTTGATAAATCTTCTCAACTCGTTGCTGGTTATGCGTATACAAATTGGTTAACGCAGCTATGTCGTACCGCCCTCGACTCCAACTGACACTTCTAAGATCGGTATCATCATCAACGCCAAAATATTGGAACGGACATAAATGGCGACGGTTAATCGCCTCTGGTAAGCGGATTTCAGCTGCAATCACGCCACAAAAGTCATCAAGAATATTTGCACCGTCATGACGCTCCGGCGTTGCTGTTAATCCTAGCAAAATACTCGGCGTAAACTTATTTAAAATACTGCGATAAGAGCTGGCAGCAACGTGATGCACTTCATCAATGACAATATAATCAAAGTAGTCTCTAGAAAGGGATAAGTTGTTAAGTTGGTTATTTAACATTTGCACCGATGCAAACAATTGTTCATAGCGCTCAGGAGTGTAGTTACTCACCCAAAGCTCGCCAAAGGTCGAGTTCTTTAAAACACCTCGATAAGCCTGACGCGCCTGTTTAAGAATTTCTTCTCGATGGGCAATAAATAAAAAATTAGCATCGGGTTTGTGTTTGAGAAACTTTGCAAAATCAAAGGCCGAAATTAACGTTTTACCCGTACCTGTTGCCGCCACAACTAGGTTTTTAAAGCGCTTGTGTAAAGCTCGCTCAACCTCTAATTGCTCTAAGATTTCTTGCTGATGTGTAAATGGCTTAATTTCAAAGTAATGGTTTGGCTCTTGAACGCCGCCCATTTTGGCATTTTTGAGCGCTATACTAAGCTTTTCTCGTGCCTTAACTTGACCATCAAAAACTTCAAATTCCCTCGAATTCCAGTAGCTTTCAAATGTATTAATTGAACGCTCAATAATGTGCGGAATTTCTTGTGACGTGATCTTTAAATTCCACTCAAGGCCACTGGTTAGAGCAGAATGCGATAGATTTGACGAGCCTATGTAACCTGTATGAAAGCCTGTATCTCGAAGAAACAAATAGCTCTTTGCATGTAGTCGCTCACGCTGAGTATTGTAGCTGAGTTTAACCTCTGTATTGGGCAGTGAAGCCAAAAACTCAACCGCTTTCGCATCGGTTGCGCCCATGTAAGAAGTGGTGATAACTTTGAGCTGCTTACCGCTGCGGGTAAATTCCTCTAGCTCATTTTTGAAAATCCTGATCCCCGCCCATTTTATAAATGAGACCAGCCAATAAATTCTGTCTGACGATCTTATTTCGCGCTTCAACTCACTCTCGAGAGATAAACCTGCATTGCTGCCACAAAATAATTCGCTTTGTGTTAAGCCCGTTAGCGGAAATATATCTTCAACATACTTCTTTAAATCGGCGGCAACAGGATTTTCAATTTCGTATAAAGCCGTAAGTATTTTTCCTTGTCCTGCTAGTAAGTTTTCATCGAAGAATTCATCTTCTCGGACCCTATCTTTAAGCCATAATATCAATTGATTTGATAACTCAATTTGACGCTGTAATTGGTCGTCTCCGGCAGGCAAGCAATTAACCGCATACTCAATGATCCTGCTTAGAAACCGAGATAGCCATATTGCAGCTTCGGCTTGTTCAAGCACACGCTCCCCAATGTAGAATTGCTCTTTATTGAGGCGACCCGTGATCAAGTTAGTGATTATTTGCTCATAAATGCCAGTTTGATTCATAAGTACTGCTATTCCTTTAATTATGAAAGATAAATTTACACGCTCTCGCATTCAGTGAAAAGTGCGGTTTGATTCTTTAAGCGCTTTTTAGCCATTAACACCTCTACCCCCCGCACGTTTAAAACCAACCCAATTAAGCGAGCGTAGTCATGCATTAAGCTAATAGCTAGCTCTCCAATCTGGCTCTTAATCTTTATAAACAAGCTTAAAATTACGTCTAAGGATAATGGCGTTACCATAACTAAAGTTACAGCTACGTCGCACGCCACTCCGAATGTATCGCGGAAATTCTCAGCAAGTATCTCTGCAAACAAGTAAAGAACATAAATGGATTGCGACCTTAGGCAAGCGCAAAATCCGCTGCTGACGCGCTGAATGTACTGAGTTTGTGGGTGATTGTGTAGTTGGGTTCATCGCTTCTATTTTTTCCAAATAAGCCTCACTGATCTGTTGAGTTCATTTAGGAGTTTGCCCCAGTTTGTAGATAGTGCCCCAAATAATAAATGCTCTGTGGGCAGGGTTAGGGTGTGGCTAAGTGACGTGAATTAAGGTCTTGCCCAAACTGCCCCAAAAGCCCCAAAAGCCCAGGGATGAGTGCCAAAAGCCTTGTAAAAAGGGAAGGTCTTGCTCAATTAGAACGCAACAACACATTTAAGCGCATAAAAATGCAAAATATTACACTTTTATGCGCGATAAAGTGTGCAATGCAAGTTGAGTACTCGTCTATGCGTTTTACCGAACGGTGGAATGCAGAGGTTAGAGGTCTACACAAAGTGACTTCATGGGTAACAATCTGTAGACCTTTTGATGGGCTTACAACCTTCAATCAACCCTAAATCAGTTTTTTACTCACGTCATTTGGCCGACCTATAGCCTCATCGTTTAAAACAAATCACTCAAACGATTTAACAATGCTTTACGGCTATTATTCGCCACAACAAAGCGCTTAAAGCGTTGTTCAAACGCCGCTTCATTCGCTTTGAACTGATAGGCCTCACACAGCTGATGCAGATAGCGTGATGCCGCATCGTAACCACTGGCGCAAGTTCGATCCGCTTGCTCTTGTGCTTGCTGCCAGTAGTGCTCACGCCGATTGTAAACATCCGTCAACGCTTTTTCTTTTTCTGCTTTTTCGATGGCTAATTTTTTTGCGAGAGCTGCGGCTTGCTCTTGCTGTAATTGACTTTGCGCTTGCTCAATGAAAGGGGAAATTACCTTGGGGGTTAACCAGTATTGATAGATCTCATCTGTGTTGGCAGGTTCTTTTCGCGTCAGCGCTAAAGCTTGGTGACGGGTAAGCTGGCCTTGCTCAAACAGCGCGCGTAATAGCATGTCTTTCTCAACTTCCGTGAGATTGTTTAGCCACTTATCAAACTGAAACTGGGCTTGTTTGGCTTGATGGCTGGGTTGTGCGTTCAGCATCATGGCGAGTGCTTTAACCAATGCTAAAGGAATATCATACAGCGCTGCAAACGCCAGCACCTCTTCACTGAGGTGCTCAAAATCGAATTGAACTAACGGCACTCGTTCAACGTCATCATTAAAATCAAACGCTTTGAGCCACATAAAGTACACGAGGCGCCAATCCCCTTGCATTAACCCGCTGCGTAAAGCGGCTAAATGCTGAAAAAAGTCGTCAGCATGCTCATCGTCAAAATACTCGTCATACTCCTCAAGGGAAAAGATCAGCAACTGCCACTCATCGTTTTCGTGAACATGAAGCCCATCACTTGAAAAGCCAAGTAAAGCTTCAGGGAGCGTTCCTGCTGGTAGCTTGATGTAGGCATCGATTGAGCCCCAATCGGCATAGTAAAAACCGATATCAAAGTATTTTAACATCAGCTCAAAAGGCTCTGCCTTTAGATCACTGTAGGTGTAATACACCTGAAAGGACGTAGCGCTGATCTCGGCACGGCTTGAAATGGCTCTGAGTGCTTGACGTGCTTTAGTATCTAAATACCCATCCAGACGCTCAAATTTATAGTATTGATATTCGCTCACGATGACCTTGCTATGTATTTTTTGTGAATTGAAAAGTTTGTTTTACTGTCATTGAAAAAGCGCTGCATTTTCTTGTTTGCGCTGCTCCAGTGTTTGAGTAATCGCAGATGCTGTCGTTTTACTGATCCCTTGCTGCTGTGCAAGATAAGTAAATTGACTGATGGCTTCTGCAACTTCTTCAATGACTTGCCTTGCATCATGCCAACTCCCATAACCAGCACTCGTCGCTAGTTTTTGCATCACCTTAAGCGGTGGCGCTTTGCCATAACCTCCGAACGCAGTGGCATGCTCGTTAAATGGATGTGGGCTGTAGGTAACATCGTAAAAAGGGGCAGGATCCCATTGACCGTCATCCACTTGCAAAAACGCCCAGTTTTTACTGTGGTCGTCTTGATTAGACGACAGCAGGTTAAAAACGGCACGGCGAAATTGTAGTTGTCCAGCCGCTGGCGATTTACACAACTGACGGCTGGCTTTAATTAAATCAATGTAATCTAAACTTGGCGTTCTAAAGTCTGCATCCAGCAGCCCGCAAGCGCTGTGCATATGCAGGCGACCTGAACTGCGATTGCCGCTTAAATTGGTCTGCTCCGTGACGTAATCAAAACGCTTAAGCGCCAACCAGGCAGGCGCACCGCTTGTAGGTGGTGCTTCAATGAGTTGCCATTGCGGCGGTTGACACTTAGCAAGTTCTGCCATTTGTAAATAAACCGCCTCACACAAACCTTCTTCATGGCCGAGCGCGAGATTCTTCGAGGTAAATTTAATCAGCCAAGCCTCATCTCTAGGCTGAGCAAAGGTTCGACAATACTGAGTTTCCCCAGCAGGCATATAAATCTGCGCTTTTGGCCTTGCCCCACCCGAACTACCACCCGCGACTAATGCAGCCAGTACCTGCTGAGTATGTCCATCTAACTCATCGTGATTATCATCCATATAATCTGACATTGAAGAATCGAACAGCGTTTGCGCTTCTAAGCCTAAAGTAGCTAAATCAATGTTAGCGTTCGTCGTGGTTGAAAACTCAGACACTGGAGAAAAAGACAGCGCTCCCATGCCTTTATCACCTACAAAAGCCAGCCGGTCCATCGCCGTTAATAGATTAGGCAGGATGCCCTTTTGCCGGAAAATACGATCTTGCAACAGCATGCCCCAGCCATCGGGCAAACAATCTCCAAATACGCCATGTACACCTTGATGCGGCGCTTTAGGTGCGACTTGAACTTGTGTGCTCGACTGCAAAGTAAAAGGTGATAAATTGCCAAACTGCTGCAAATAGCTGTTTGCATACTGAAAAAAAACGCCTTGCCGATTCTGCGCCAAGACCCCTACAGCAACCTGCTCACCTGAGCTTAATCTACGAGTTACCATGAGTTTTTGAATGGGTTTAAAACTCATCTTTTAGTACCTCATCAATACTCGTGGGGATTGCAGCGCGTTCTTTGCTAGGTTGTGTGAGCTGATAAAGCCTATCCAATGAATCGAGGGTCTGCCATAGCAACAGCAATTGGCGAAATGAAATTTGCCCAGTTAGCTCAAACTTCTTAATGGTGGCAGCAGGTACACAGCTTCGCTCAGCCAATGCAGATCGTGACAGTTTTGCCTGCTTTCGTAACTCACGCAAATAAGCCGCATAAGCTTGGCTTACATCGGTATCATCAAGTAAGGTAAAATTCATCCGCAAAGACCAAATGGATACAGTTATATCTATTATAGCGAAATAAAGCAGAAAATGGATATTATTGTATCCACAAATAAATGACATGTTGAAAAATCACTCGATAACCCCCTTCAAAACTTCTATTTTTAAGTCCTAACAGCAGTATAAAAACGGTACTGCTTTTCCATTGCTAACCACTAGGATTTAGTAAAAGCCATAGACAAGTGGTGGGCAGTTTGGTGGGAAAACAGGCATTTTTGAGCGGTTTCTTTTCGGTAAGTTTTTGAGTTTTTATATGTTTAGATTGCCACCCGAGGGTGGCATTTGTCTGTTACTCTTCTTTATTTTCGAGTGCTTCTTCTCGGCGCAGATAAGCACCGGCTTCGTCACTACTTGCACGCAGTTGGTGGTTTTGATCCACCGCCCTCGTTTGCTGATTGAGTTGGTACACTTGTGAGGCATTGCCTAAATCACGCTCGCTGGTAATCGCGGCGATGGATTCTCGGTCTTTTAAGAAGTTAATCACATCTTTACGGATGTCGCCTAGCTGTGCATCGTCTTTATGCATTTCTAAAATATGTCTTGGGTGCTCTAGGTTTTTCATGCCCGTGGCAGCGAAGGTCGTTGATACTATTCTCGACACCACTACCCAAGGGGTAATACTGCTACGTACTAGCGTATTTTCAGAGCGTGTGGAATCGTGAATGCCAGTACCTGTTGATATTTTAGACTCAGTAAATGTCCCTTCACACTTAAAATAAACCAGCAGAGATTCAAACTGCATCTCGGCATAAAATACGTGTGCAGCATTGGTTAGCATTGACGCAAACGATTTAATCAATAGGCCACTTAGCAGTAAATGCACGGCTACCATCACAACGGCGCTGAACGACGCAATGTTTTCTTCGCTGAAGGCACTAGAAAAATTACTGATATTGGCGCTCGTTACATAGTGGTAAATATCTACTACGGCATAAGCAAAAAAGACACTTAACCCAAGGGTCACTAGCAGCAGTAAGTTACCACCTAGCAAAGATAAAAACCTAAAGCGTTCAAATGAATTACCTAAATCTAGGGGTAGGACTTTAGGTTGTACTTCTTGGATCATTTCGCCTTTAAAGCCACCTTTACCATCAACTTGTTCTTGCAAGCTGGGATCTAGCTCACGATAAACCCGGTTTGGTACTTCTTTGTAGCGGCGATTTGCCATCACCAAGTTGTCTAAGTTAATAAATATCTCGTTTGGATGTACTGACTCTTGCCAGTTCTCTCTTAATTCAGACACTTCAACCACTGGGTTTACTTTATCTAAACGCGCTTTAAGCATAACAGCAATAATGGCGCTACAGCCAAGTGCAAGCACGATAACGCCCGTGAGATAAGCCCAAGTGTGAAGGCTAGGTAGCGGCGCAAAAAAGAGCTCAATATCGGCTTTACTTAACTTCCCTTCATCCATGATGTAAGACAAAGTTAGGCCTATCAAGATTGGTAGCACAAAAGAGAGCGAAATCACTTTAGCAAGGGTCGCACTCCCCAAAGATTCAATAGCATGTTCCGCTTTGCGTGAAATCGGTTTAGCCGCGCTGTACCAACATGACAAAATATATATCATCAGTAAGGTGCTATAGATTGGAAAAGTCAGCTCCCCAGCATCACCTGCAAAGCCCGATAGCGATACAAACGCCACCACACCATAAAGCACGAGTGCGGTTAATGTACTCACCCATGCACCAAATAAGCGTTGGCTCATATTTCTGATAGGATAAGGGAGAAAAAGTAATTTAGGTGCAATGCTGTGAAGCAAACGCGATAAGAAACCTTTCGGTTCTACAAACGTGCTGTTCTTTCGGCCAATCAACATTTCTTCTAGCGTTTTAGCACGGTAAGCCACATCAGCCTTTTCTTGCTGAGCGGTTGAAGTTTCTGACTTACTGAAGTTATAAGCTAAAGAGGTGGGGTGATTACGACCCACAAAAAAGCGCAGCGTTGCATATATTCCTTTTGCAAGAGAAGTGATCCCAATACCTAAAATCAACATGCCAAATAGCATGATGATCCAACCCATACCCGCATCGCTCTTAACGGAGCTGGCGGCAATCACCAGTAATGCAATGCCCGCAATAGTTTGTATTGCACCACGAATAGCAGTGATTTTACCTTCCGTTTTAAATGGGTTTTTAAGCCCTAAATCAATAGAGCCATAATCAAAAGCCACTAGCAGCCTCCTTGTATAAACAGTCCAATGTCGGTGGCTAGGAGGTCGTTTAGCTTACGTAGCGTCCTGCCACACCTTTCAATTTCTGCAATACTCTGCACAATAACTTATTAAGTTGCAACGAGTTTCGTTTGAATTCAAAGAAGTTCCCACTTACCATTATCAAATCGTCTAACTTCGTTACAATTAGGCGAAATAGACAGAAGATAAAGCCACTCGTTTTCTACCAATTGTTTTACAACTGAGTGTGCTGTCATGATTTGCTCAAGCGCCTCGGTTGGTGCTTGTACAATGACGCTTAAACGTTGTGGGGTATGCATCCATTTTTCACCGTTGTGAACGGATTGCATTGGCAGGCCAATTCGCAAATCTCCGCCATTGCCCTCAAACACTCCAATTCTGCCCCCCACGACATTATGCAACACCTTGTTACCACTGCCGTATTTGTGGGTATCGGTTACCGAAGCGTTATATTGCATATTGATCCAGTTAGTGACGAGCATAGGGGCGGTTAAAATAGCAGTTAACTGGCTAAAGTCTTGGTCTTGCTCGGCGCTGTATTCGTGCAAAAAGACTCGGCCTTGAAAGTCAACTCCCTGCGTAACTTGTCTCGGTGCGACCACAAATGCTGCATTGTTGGCAAGGCCCCATTCCGGCCTGACTTGAGACCAATCTTTAGTCCGGGCTATAAATTGCTGCTCTAATTGCTGTACAGATAACTCTTTGCCAGTTATCGCAAGCGTATGGGCACGCTCTACTCGAGCCAGATGCGCTGCCTGCTTTAACCAGCGGGTTATCTCTGTATCTATTTCACCATAGGGGGTAATTGTTTCAGTGGTGGTATTATGTAGCGCTGCAACAAAATGGGTTTGCGACGGAATAGCGATGCCTAGCGCGATTAATTCTGCGCGTACAGCTTGGTCGTTAAGAAGTTGCGCAAGTACTTTAACATTTACTTCCCCCGACTGGCCGCCACATGCACCACATTGCAGCCCGGCTTCATGTAAATTATTGGTGGTATGCGCTCCGTGGCCAACCAAGAGGACTGTATCGGCAAATTCAGTCAGTCCCATTCCTTTCAATATGCCAGCTGCGAGTTTAGCTTGCTCCAAAACAGTAACTTCTTGCTCGCCTTGTTTTAACTGCCACTTTCTTGAATCAATATGGCTATCGACGGGGTGCTGAGTTTTTTGCAGTGAAAACACTTTGCTAAATAGCTGATAAAAGTAACTCATCCCCATCGACTCCACCATCGAAAATGAAGCCGCAGCAGAGTGAGACCAGCTATGCCAACGGCCAGCTTGCTGGCGTTTTGTGGCAAGGTACTGGGGGGCTGGCGTTTGTATTGCGGTGATTGGTGCTTTTAACAAGCCGGGTAACTGTGGCCGACTAAAACGGCAGTTCGTCGCATGATAATCAATCGGTAGGCCAAAAAAGCCAGCATAACCTATGGTTTGAATACCTGCGTTTTGAGCTTCGAGCGCGCGACGGATCACCTCTGAGCGCACATCAATACAAAAAGCCGCTTGTAATGTCGGTTTAGATTGCTCACGAGCGCCTTCAGGTTTTACCTGCTGAGCTTTTATCTGTCCCACTAAAGTGGCTTGATAACTAAGCTCAAGTGCCCGCTGAAATACCAGCCGTGGCAACAATGCTTTTTTATGTTCAAGCACAATCTCAGCAAGTTGCAGCTTTTGCTTGTTCCAATGGTATTGAATACGGGTAAAGGTCGTTGGATGGCGCTCACTCACATAACGCCAAATCACCAGCTCCCACGCCATTCGAATTGCCAATAGCGCACGCATATCGGAAGCTGGATGCTGGGCAAGTTCTGCTTGCCAGCGTTCATAAGCCGCCCAAGATGCCCAACCATTAATGTCTAGCAGTAGCATGTGCGCATAATCACTCAGCTCATTAAACCCAATCCCTAAGGTGTCGACAGCGAGTGCAATTAAAGACTCAGGTGATGTTGGCAGAGCCTTAAAGTAATCCACTAAGCCTGACTCCCCCATGACGATGCTTATCCCCAAGTCACGTGATACGGTTTCATGCCAGTGACGATACAAACAGAGTTTATCTTCACCTTGGGTTTGTTTGAGAATAGGCTGCACCTGCTGATAATGCGCGGCGCAAAATTGGCTAATTTGGTGGCTGATCTCCTCCTGCCAAGGCATCTTATGCTCAGAGCGATAACGGTCAAGCAAATCCGCTAATGTATGCCAATGTGGCAACTCGCCACAGTGACTTTTTTTGAGCCAATTAAGTAGCGCATTGGTGCTGCGAACCACCCCGTAATGTGCCGCAGATTGCTGCAATGCTTGCTCTGAAATCGCCTCTTGCTGCCATTTTTCAAGATAAAATGCCACGGGCATCAGCATTCTAACCTGTGCCAACGCACTCATTTTATTGACCACCGCATCAAAGGGCAGATCGCGCATTCCCCAAAATGGATTCACCGCGATCAATTGATCGAGTGGCCAAGTTGGCGCAATGCGTGTTTCAGCACTCAGGAGTTGTTGCTGTTGCGGCTTGGATAGCTGAGTCTGTTTGTTGTCTTGTGTCTCTATCATTACTTCTGCTCCTCGTGCCCTGCAGCATAGCGATGAATGGCTAAGTGTTTCTGCTTTTTAATACTTGGCAAATGGACGGGCCAAAGTAATATGGTTAAACGCGTCATCCACTCGTCTAAATACAAGCCGGCATACAACACCCGAGAGAGTTTTTGCACCGTTACCAAATGCGCGCGGTAATAGAGCAGATAATTTACTACGATGAGTACCACTACCAGACTGAGCAACCAAATATCAGCTCCATCGAGTGCTTGCGCCCTGAGCTCATTTGGTAGCGCGACCACCAAATGAAATAGCCACTTTTGCGCACTATAGGCTGCCAATAACACCGCGGCTGCGGTGATAATTCTAAAATAGCTACTAGGGGCTTGCGCCTCAAAGCGCAGCGCTAGCCACACCGTCAATGCGCCAACCATTAATCCCCAAATACTGACAGGACCTTGATATTCAATAACAACTGCAGCTGCTGTAGTGAGGCCAGTTGCCACGGCAAGTGCAATAAGCCATTGCCACAAGGGTGGCTCAAGTTGGTCGCTCAAGCGACGAGTCAAATCTTCATGGATCCACTGGCTTGAGTTTAAGAATGCGTGGGCTTTGTAGGCTGAATGCGCCAATAAGTGTAGTAGCGCTAATTCATATAGCCCCAAAGCACACTCCACTAGCATCAATCCCATTTGTGCACAGGTTGACCAAGCCAGGCGCACTTTTAAACTGATCCGCGTTGTCATGATAAGTGCGGCCAATAATGTCGTTATTCCTGCCACAATCAAGAGCAGCCATTTCGCAGCTTCTACGCGTAAAATCAAAGGGCCAAACACCATCACCAAAAAACCGCCCAGATTAATGATCCCTGCATGCAACAGAGCACTTACCGGTGTGGGTGATTCAACTACTTGCATCAACCAGCCATGCACAGGCAATTGTGCGCACTTTATCAGTGCCACAATTGCAAGTAAGCCAGCTGCTGATTGATCTAACACAGTCAGTGTCGTTGAGTGAGTTAGATAGTAATCGGTGACATCGTTAATCTGGAGCATGCCAGTGCTGAGGTAGATACAAATAAAAGCCCCCAGCAATGCACTTTCTGCCAAGCGCGCCAAAATAAACTTTTTATGTGCGGCCAATGCCGCTCTCGGGCGGTTAGGGTAAAACAGCAGCAGACGATGCAGGCTCAAACTAATACCGACCCAAGCCAACCAAAATAGGATTAGGTGATTACTGAGCACCACGACAGTCACACTCAGTAAGGTGGTGAGTAGATAGCGAAAATAAAGGCCCCGGTGTTTTTCTCCATGTAAATAGTGAATGGAGTAACGCAGTAAAATAAAGCTCATAAAGCCAATCAATGACACCACGCTAAGCCGTAAAAAGTTTATTTCAAACAGGCTACTGGCAATATCACCTTGCGTTGCCAAACTCCCCCAGCCAAAAGCGATACAAATTGCCACACCGACAGCAAAACCGTTCGCGATACGAAATAACCCAGCGTTACTACGAGACGCTGTGCTCATGAAAGACGCAGCAATCAAAAAGTGTAATAGCAACAACACCACTAAGATATTAATCATCACTTTGTATGCTTCTCACCTAAGTCTTGAATTAGGTCATTATTCCAACCTTTTTAATTTAATAAAAATAGATATAATTTAACTATTCGTTCTGTTTTAATTATGCATAGATGAGCCGACTTAATTATCACCACCTTTACTACTTTTGGCAGGTTGCCAAGCTCGGAAACCTGACTCAAGCTGCTAAAGAATTACATGTTTCGCAATCTGCGCTCTCGACGCAAATCAAACAGTTAGAACATAGTGTCGGAGTATCGCTATTTGAGCGCGTAGGCCGTAGCCTAATGCTCACTGATCAGGGTAAAAAGGTGTTGAGCTACGCCGATGATATTTTTACCACGGGGCAAGAGCTCGAAGCCTTGCTAAGCAAAGGCGTACAGTCAACCACCCACGTGACGATTGGGGTGTTGACCACTCTGTCACGTAACTTTGTAGAAGCTTTTATTAGTCCTTTAATGCGGCGTAGCGATGTGCAATTTAAGTTAAAGTCAGGCAGTATTTCAGAACTACTCAACGGCTTAACCAATTATGAGCTGGACTTAGTACTTACCAACCGCACAATAAATCTAGATACTTCAGATCCCTATTGGCAGTGCCAACTGGTTGCCAAGCAACCTCTTGCGATCATTGGTCCGCCAGCGCTCAAGCCAAGCACGCCATTTCCACAAGGCTTTGAAAAAACACGCTGGATCTTGCCTCCCGCCAATTCGGATGTACGCACCGCGTTTAATGCACTATGCGCTCAGCATCAGTACTTTCCCAACATTTTGGCAGAGGTCGACGATATGGCGATGATGCGACTACTGGCACGAGACAGTGGCGCGGTGGCCGTTTTACCTGCCGTAGTAGTAAAAGACGAAATCGCCCAAGGGGTGCTACAACAGTATCAAGATTTGCCTAATATCTATGAGTATTTTTATGCCATTTCAACACAGAAAAAGGTTGTTCCTGAAGCAATTAAAACGCTACTGAAAGAAGCGCATGATAGATCCGAGCATTTTTAATGCTCGCTGATTTTTATCCACCTGAAAGTATTAGAAAGTCACGGTTTATTTCTGTTTTTTAACTTAACCCATATTAACGTAAGAAAATTGGCCTAAGCACTTGACCAATTGATGTTTCTTTAGCAAGCTGAAACTATAGGATAAAAATTCGACGAGGCAGTTATCGTGTTCAAGCTTGCGCACAATGGCAATATCTTAATGGATGTGAAGTCTGCTTCACCGCCAAGTGCCGCGTTTGTGATTGAAGCACTTGAAAAGTCACAATTTGCAGATTGCGAAATCGATCACGACTCGATTAATGCCTTTTTCCAAAGCGACTTCCCCGAGAGCCAAATCGTCGTTGCTAAACAACATGATGCTGAATTTGAAGTCACCTTAAGTGACGATAAAATGCAAGCATTTGGACAACTTAAAACGGCTCGTGGTGGTAAAGCGATATCATTAGAAGAAGCGAAAAAAGCCATTGTTAAAGCAGGCGTCAGTCGTGGCTATAAGCAAGCTTACCTAGAAAATATCCTGCGCAAACAATTTGAACTTCCACCTGGCGAAGAAGCATCTGGATTAATCGCCCAAGGCCGACCTCCGCAAGACGGCCAGTCAGCAAAATTACTGCCGCATGTACAAACTTTAAAAGAGCGACTCAAGCAGCCTAGAATGCGTGAAGATGGCACCGTTGACATGCGTGATTTTGGTAAGCTTGCAAGCGTGGCACCGGGTGACTTACTAGTGACTCAAAAGCCCGCAACGCCTGGTAAAGAAGGCTTTACTGTAACCGGTGAAAGTATTGAAGCAAAGCCTGGCGAGTCATTTCAGCTTATGGCGGGAGAAGGCACCGAGATAAACCCCAACAATCCACTAGAGCTTATCGCAACTATCGCAGGTTGCCCCTCAGATATCGCCAACGGTATGCGCGTGGATGACGTATTTACGATTGCCGATGTCACAGTAAAAAGTGGTCACGTTGACTTTAATGGCAGCGTTGTGGTCACCCATAATGTGGAGCCGGGTATGCACGTGACTGCACAAGGCGATATCACAGTGCTCGGCACGGTGGAATCTGGAGAACTTACCGCTGGCGGTAACATTGAGGTACGAGGTGGCGTGATCGGCCACGTTGACCATCAAAATAATGAGCAAGGCTTAACCTGCAAACTTATCGCCAAAGGCAATGTTGAGATTGCCCATGGACAATATACTTATCTTGAGGGCGATAACATTATTATCAATAAGCAAAGCAATCACTGCGATATTAAAGCGCAAAAGCTGGTACAAGTTGGTACCGGCGATCACCCAAGTGGCAAGCTGATAGGTGGCTCAATCATTGATGCGCAAATGGTAGTTGCAGGTGAAATTGGCAGTGAGTCTGGCGCTAAAATGATGATTTATCTGGCACGCAAAGGTCTTAAAATCACCCAAGAAACCGACACTTTATTCAAAGAAGTCGCCGCTACCAATGATTCTTTAGACCAATTACAACAAGCGATTGAAAAAGCAGAATTAGTAAAAGATGCTGCTAAAAAGCAGCAACTCAAAACTAAAATTGGCGCAACACAAATGCACTACTGCCAGCAGGCCGAGCATCTTGAGCAAAAGCTCAGCCAACTTGATCACGATTTACACGATTTGCTCGACAACACGAAACTTACGGCAAACAAAGCGCTTCATTCAGGAGTGGAAATCCATATATTTGACCGCGTGTATAAAACAACCCGCAGTTATCCCCCTTGCTCAGCAACACTGCAAGAAAACCAAGTTAAGATAGACTTTAAAACCGCGGGCTCCTAGCCTGCACTTTACTTTAGCGCTGACATTTAGAACAATACACTGTGCTGCGTTGCCCTAAACGTATCTCTTTTAGTGGCGTTTCGCAGCTAATACAAGGCTCACCTTTACGGCCATACACTAGCAATTCTTGAGCAAAATAACCCGGTTTACCATCACTTTGAGCAAAGTCTTTAAGTGTCGTCCCCCCTTGTTTGATAGCTGAACTTAAGGTTTCCTTGATGATTGGTGTCAGTAATTGGTAGCGTTTAAGTGAAATTTTACCTGCTTCTTTTTTGGGATGGATCCCCGCTTTAAACAAAGATTCATTAGCATAGATATTACCCACACCAACCACCACATGATTATCCATAACAAATTGTTTAATCGGCTGCTTCTTGCCTCTGCTTTTTTCAAATAAGTACTCTGCAGTAAAGAGCTCGGTCAACGGCTCAGGACCCAGCTTTTCAAAAACGCTATGATCTTCGCCCGCACCTTGCCATAAAAAGGCACCAAAGCGACGCGGGTCGTTCAATCTGAGCGACTTACCTGAGGCCAGAATGATCTCCACATGATCATGCTTTTTTAGTGGCTCGGTGCTATCAACAACACGTAAGTTTCCTGACATCCCCAAATGCAAAATCGCAGTGCCATGCTTGGATTCGATAAGCAAATATTTTGCCCGTCGCTTAACCGCAAGCACCTTCTCACCCTCAAGCAATTGCACTTCCTCTGGTACAGGCCATCTCAACTTACCATTGTGTACTTTTACGCTTTGGATAATGTGTTGCTCTAAATACGGTTGAATGCCTAAACGGCTCACTTCGACTTCTGGTAACTCAGGCATAATTCACTCTATTACTGTGTGGTATTACAATTCTATCGGTTGAAACAATACTTTGGCTTGCTCAATATCAAGCTCAAACCAACGCTGTTGTTGTTTATCAAATAATACAAAGCCATTATCGCTTGGATACAGTTGATAGCTGAGCGGAAGCTCTTGAGTTGCCAGCCAAAACTGCGCAGCGCTGAGCGCGGGTTCCAACTGCTTTGGCGCCTCAACAACCAATAGCTGTAAACTTTGCCACTTGGCGACAAGCGCACGTAAGGCATCTTCACTAAAGCTCTGGTTTGAGCCTTGCGGTATCTCTATACGCCAGCTCGTGCCAATGCGTTCAATTTTATAGCCCGGAAATGCCACGGTTAAGACAAAGCTTTGCTCTGGTAGCACAGCTTGTATCTTTGCTTTGTCGTCGCTGGGATTCAATTTATAGTGGAGTCCGTTGAGAAAAAAGATCATCAGTAACATGGAAAAGATCACCACGTTATTCCACGCCTTACGGCTCATTTGAATCATACCCATCTCCTAAGCGTTTGAACGGCTAGTGTATAATACTAATTTGCATTTATACATGCTCAATTAGCCCTCGCTCGCTGAGGCGATTCCGCCTAATTTAACAATCTGTCATTACCGCACCCGATCTACGCCAAATTGCGCATTTACACTATTTAAATGGCAAGTTATTTTGCTAGAATGTGGGCAAAATTTTAAGGAGTTCCGTCAATGGCAATGTATGTAGTGGGTCATAAGATCCCTGATTCAGATTCAATCTGCGGTGCAATCGCACTTGCTTATTTAAAAAACCAAATTGGTGAAGAGGCAATCCCAACGCGCTTGGGTGAAGTCTCACCAGAGACTCAGTTTATTCTTGACCGTTTTGGTTTTGAAGCACCAGAGCTTAAGATGAGCTATGCTGGCGAAGATGTGTATATCGTTGACCACACTGAAAAAACACAAGCACCAGACGACATCGATAAAGCAACTGTGGTTGGCGTAGTTGATCACCACAAACTAGGCGACCTTACAACTTCAACACCACTTGAGTGTTGGATCCGCCCTGTTGGCTGTAGTAACACGATCATTAAAATGATGTACGACTTCTACGATGTCGAAATCCCAGCAAACATTGCTGGGATCATGATGTGTGCAATCCTAAGTGACACGGTCATCTTCAAATCACCAACTTGTACTACTGCGGATATCAAATGTGTTGAAGCACTTGCAAAAATCGCGGGGGTTGATGATGCTAAAGAGCTTGGCATGGAAATGTTCAAGGTGAAATCAGCAGTTGAAGGCACACCAATTCGTGACTTGGTTATGCGTGATTTCAAAGACTTTAACATGAATGGCAACCTTGTTGGTATTGGCCAGCTTGAAGTGGTTGATCTTGCTGTATTTGATAAGATCAAAGATGAGCTACATGCCGATATCGCAAATTTAAAAGAAGAAGGTAGTCGCCACAGTGTGATGCTGCTACTTACTGATATCATGAAAGAAGGCTCACAAATGCTGATCGCTTCTGATGATGAAGCGATCATCGCAAAAGCATACGACGTTGAGCCTGAAGCAAGCAAAGTATGGTTGGACGGCGTACTGAGCCGTAAAAAGCAAGTTGTACCACCATTGCAAGACGCATTTGCTGGTTAATACTGCACGCCGAGGTGAACGCCTCGGCTGTTTTTTATGCTGCACCTCACTCCTGGTATATTCGCTTCCTTTGTCAACGACTTGAATGCCGCGTGCCATTCACATCACCTTATTCAAATTAACCTACCCTTGAGCAACTGTATCGCACAAGTTGGTGACAAGACGCTATTTGGCCCAAGCGTAATTGCAGGCGGTGTAGAACATAGCTTAAAAATGACCTCCGGGTGGGTAATACTAGTCGAGCCAAAAAGCTTGTATGGTAAGCAACTCCAGAGCAACAGCTGCGCAACAATCAAGATAAATACTGCACCAAAGAGCAATGCCAAGCTTGCCGAGTTAATACGCACAGTAGGACTTACCGAGCTCCCGACGACCGATTTAGATCCACGAATTAATCGTCTATTGACGCAATTAGATGCTTGTTTTAACGCACAAACTTGCCTTAAACCCAGTCACTTTAGCGCCAATACGATTGCCAAGTCACTTTATCTCTCACCAAGTCGCTTTTTACATCTTTTTACCGAGCAAGTGGGGATAGCGTGGCGACCTTATGTGCTGTGGCGCAGGCTGATCTGCTCAGTTGTTGCCATACAGCAAGGCAACAACCTTACACAAGCTGCCATGCTCGCGGGGTTTGCAGATAGCGCTCATTTGAGCCGTACATTTAAACGGCAGTTTGGCATCACACCGACTGAGGCATTAAAAACACAAAGCACTATAAACTAAGCCGTCTGTTTATTACCTCGTTTATAAGCTTCACCAATCAACTTGACCATAGGCAGCGACGATATGGTTAATACGACAAGAAAAATAATCGAATGAACAATCATCTCATCGACCGTATAGCCAATACGAAACTGAATAAATGCCTGAAGCTGAATGTAAACATTAGCAGCAACAAATAGTGCTAAGGACACGCTCCAAAACCACACATCCGTGATAGGACGCTTACCATAAGCGACGCAAAAGGCACCAAATACATTTAAGAGATCTGCGACCAATAACACAATCCCAGTAAACATGCTTGATTCTATTGCTAAATGATCCGGCAGCGTAAATGCATCATAGATTGAGGCAATAAACGTCAGTAGTAAGAAATAAAATAAGACTTTCCATTTCATGCAAGCGACCTTTCATAACCGTAATATATGTTATCGCGGTCACTTGATCGCTGCGTCCGTGCTTCCTCAGTACATATCTTGTCAACAACCTCTGTTGCTTTTCTCATAGGATCCTTCCCTAAATACAAAATAAAAAATCTAAATGTATACCCATTAACTAACCATGAACTTAGCCAGTTTATTCAAGCTTAGTTACCTAAGTTGTATCACACTACTACCAAAATAGGAGCATAACCATGAAACAATTTTTAGTAACTACCCCCTTAGTTGATTATCAACATTCAGAGATCCAAAGTTTAATAGAAGCAAAAGGTTGGCGGCAACTTGATGAAATCACGGCAGCGGAGCAAATCTATAACTTCGTCAAAGACGACATTGAGTTTGGCTATAGTAAGACTGATACACTAACTGCAAGCCAAGTGCTTAAGCAAGGCTATGGACAATGTAATACCAAAGGAACATTACTGGTTGCACTGCTCAGGGCTTGTGGTATTCCCACCCGAGTTCATGGGTTTGAGATAGCCAACGATCTTAAACAAGGGTTAATCCCTCCCCTACTGACGTGGTTTGCTCCAAAAAGTATTATCCATAGTTGGGTTGAGGTTTATCTAGAGGCGAACTGGGTAGAGCTTGAAGGTTACATAATAGATGACGGCTACCTTAAACAGGTTCAGCAACAGTTCTCTATGGCACGAAACTTTACTGGATTTGGTATTTCCACTCCCTGTTTACAGCAACCCAATAATCGCTTTTCGTTAAAGGGTGCATATATTCAAAAACAAAGTATCACACGCGATTTAGGGGTTTTTACAAATCCAGATACGCTTTATCAGCAACACAAAAATCTAACTGGCATCAAGCAGTGGTTGTATGCTCACGGCTTGAGACATTGGATAAATCTACGAGTAAAACGCGTAAGGGCTGGGCGCTTCAACTAAATTCAAAATAGCAACCTGGCCGTAATTGTTGCTGGCATTTTTAAAACTACAGCTACTGCGCAAGTATCACGCAGTTACGGCCTGCAGCTTTGGCTTGGTACACCGCATGGTCTACTGCTTTTAACGAATGACCAAACGGTAAATTGGTATTAACTTCAGCAACTCCAAAACTTGATGTAATGGCTATCTCCCCTGACGGTGTGGAAATAACCGCTAGCTCTATTTCCCGTCGCAAGCGCTCGGCAATCACCATCGCAGAGTTTACTGGCGTGTTAGGTAACAGCACGATAAATTCTTCGCCGCCTAAACGACACATGCAATCTTCTAGCCTTAGGGTATTCACACAGATTTCGGCAAAGCTTTTTAGCACTAAATCACCGGTTTCATGGCCGTAATTATCGTTGATTTTTTTAAACTGATCTATGTCTAGCATCATCATACTAAATGGATGATCAAAGCGGGCATGACGACTGATCTCACGTTTTGCGTTATCCATTAAAAAGCGTCGATTACTCAATCCCGTGAGTGGATCTTTAAACGCCATGTCAGTGAGTTGCAGCTGTAACTGCCATAACTCTTTAACCAGTAATCGGCGACTACAGCAGTCTGCAATCATCTCTGCAAAAGCGATTTCATCTTTATGCCACGTGCGTACACCATCATTTCCTTCACAGCACACCACCCCGTGTGGAATACCATTTTTAAAGATCACAGTATCTAACATGGTTACTATGTGGTTTGGGGTTAAATAACACTCTTGAAATTCAGATGTTCTGGGATCCGCAGCCGCGTCGTTCGCATTTATTGATTGTCCGCTGTTAATTGCAGAGAAATAAGCTGGAAAGTTCTCATACGTTAAGGCTGGTAATTGCATCGGTAATTCATCATCCTGCCAATCCGTATTCGCAACATTGATAAGCTCAGAAGGTTTGTCAAGATCGTCAAATAGCCAGACAGAAACTCGAGTGACGTCTAAGGTACGTTTACCTTCATCAAGTAAATCAATCAGGAAGCTTTGAAATGTTCCCGATACATCAAGTTCCTGCGAACTGAGCCGCCTAAGCCTCTGAGTGACATTGCTAAAGTTCTTCAACATAATACGAAGATTTTATTCTTTTCCGCTAGCATAACGCGCCATAATTTTTAAGCATAGTCTTAAATACTAGAATTATTAGGAATATTTTCACACGATTATGTAAGAAATAAGAATATAAGTAGAGCAACCCAGGGTGAGAGCATACTTCGTTAACGACCATTAACCGAAGATAAGCTCTGCCCTGAATTCATCGTCAAAGCTGGCCCGAA
Source organism: Pseudoalteromonas sp. S2755 (assembly GCF_005886535.1). GTDB lineage: Bacteria > Pseudomonadota > Gammaproteobacteria > Enterobacterales > Alteromonadaceae > Pseudoalteromonas. The sequence continues at coordinate 13 of NZ_PNDS01000060.1, read as the reverse complement.
CGCACTTGCCACG
>NZ_PNDS01000006.1 GCF_005886535.1 Pseudoalteromonas sp. S2755 | reverse complement strand
ATGCATATAGGCAAGGCAAAAATTTTGCTATTTAGTTGTTCTAAATGAGAAATTTTTAACGACGCTAATATGGTATTTCACCCTTCAAATTGGTTGGAGAGTTAATGCAATTGGTATTATTACTTGGGAGGGGGGAAGCTCCGTGGTATAACGAAGCTCTATCGCTGTAAAAACCAACAAATACTATGACCAAAAACAATAAACAAACCATTGTTATCAAGCTCGGCACAAGTGTCTTAACTGCAGGCAGTCAGACCTTAAACAAACCCAGACTTGTTGAGCTGGTAAGGCAGTGTGTAACGTTACGTCAAGCTGGTCATCAGGTCATTGTTGTATCTAGCGGTGCTGTTGCTGCTGGGCGCGGTGTATTGCAGCAACAAATTGGTCATTCACTCGCTGAAAAACAGATGTTGGCTGCGATTGGGCAAGGTCAATTAATCCATTTATGGCAGTCATTATTTAGCATTTACGACGTAAATGTGGCGCAAATGCTACTGACACGAGCTGATCTTGAGCACCGCGAACGCTATCTAACTGCACGGGATATGCTCACTAAGCTTCTAGAGCATCATGTCGTGCCGATCATCAACGAAAACGATGCAGTGGCAACGTCTGAAATAAAAGTTGGCGATAACGATAACCTCTCAGCCTACGTCGCAATTTTAGCAAATGCCGATAAATTGGTATTACTCACCGATCAACATGGTCTATTTACCGCAGATCCCAGAGCCAATCCAGATGCGCAGTTGATAGAGCAAGTAACACATATAAACGACGAACTTAGAGCACTAGCGGGTGGCAGTGGCACACAACTTGGCACGGGTGGTATGGCGACTAAGTTGCAAGCCGCCGACATCGCACAACGAGCAGGCGTTGATGTCGTGATAGCAAAAGGCAGCGAATATGACATTTTACCGCAAGTACTCAACCAAACTGCACCAAGCACGACGTTTTTGAAGTTTGACGCGCCGGTTGGAGGACGCAAGCGCTGGTTGCTGTCAGGCCCTAAATCAACCGGTAAAATAATTTGTGATAGTGGTGCAATCAATGCGGTATGTAATCAAGGAGCAAGTTTACTAGCAAAAGGCATAGTATCGATTGAAGGACAATTTAAACGTGGTGAGCTGGTTCAAGTGTTTTGCCAACAAGGCATGCTACAGGCGCAAGGTTTAACTAGCTTAAGTAATCAAGAGCTTGGTTTGGTAATTGGCCGTCATAGTAGTGAATTTGCGCAATGCCTCGGCTTTGAAAGTGCTGAGGAGATCATCCACCGTGATAATTTGGTGCTCTTGAATCAACATAGCCAACAAGAGGCGTTAAATTAGCTTATAAATTACAGTAAATTCAGATAGCTGTTCTACACTTATCAAGAGTCAATTTTATTGAGAGGCCTTGAATGTCGATTAGCTATTCACCTTGTGGTCACGAACTTACTTTAGAGCTTTTGGCGAAAAAGAGTGAACTGGTGTTAACACAGGCACTTGAGCGGGTGATCTCTGATGTTTGTGAGGAAAGTTACGCGTTTTATTTCAGTAAAAGCCTATCGGAAAAAGAAGTCCCCAAGTCCATATTTGTGAGCCATCGCGACTTTTGTGTTGTGGTGGGGCCGGTAGATGCCGTGGTGGATAAATTACAGCAGCGCCAAGATGACAAGCACCTCATTCAATACCACGGCGATAGTGTTATCCCGTTTTATCACCAAGCTCAGCTCGTTGGTTTTTTATATATAGAAGGCCAAGTAAACCTCACCACTGCGACTTTAATGAAGCACTTACTCACTGTGTTTGCGCATCAAATGGCCACATTGCACTTTGCTCGTATCGATCCGCTCTCCGAGCTACTCAATCGCCAAACGTTTGATGAAAAAGTCATGGAAATAACCAATGGGGATGGGTTTACGGTATGCCGTGATGACGGCGAAGACCGCAAGTGGTATTTAGCGATGGTAGATATCGATCACTTTAAACAGGTGAATGACAATTTTGGCCATGTGATTGGCGATGAAGTGATCCTGCTGGTAGCGCAAAAGATTAAAGCTAACTTTAGAGCAGAAGACTATGTGTTTCGCTATGGCGGAGAGGAGTTTGCGGTGCTATTTCAAAGTCGCAATGATGACTCTGCTGCAGTAGCACTTGAGCGCTTGAGAAGTACAGTAGCTTCCAGCCGATTTCCGCAAGTAGAGCATGTTTCTGTGAGCCTAGGTTTTACTGAAGTGGTCGATACATTACAAGTTTCTGAGCAAGTTCATAAAGCCGATCTTGCGCTTTATCACTCAAAAGAAAATGGCAGAAACCAAGTTACAAACTACCTCGCTTTAGGGTTAGCTGAATCACAATACGCATGTGCAGAAATAGAGTTGTTTTAAGCTCCGCTTATATATAGCGCTTAAAGATTATGCTAAACTCCCCACCCTATTTTTTAGCGAATTTAGCAAAAGGCTTGGGAAACGTTATGCAATTTGTAAGATGGTTTTTAGGACGTCTGATTTTACTTTTTGATTTTATTTTTACCCCGCGCAGTAAAAAACGTGCCGCAGAACAACAGCAAAAGCTAGATGCTATGACGGCAAACTTAAAGTTATACCAATTTAAGGCATGTCCATTTTGCGTAAAAGTGCGCCGCGCTGCCAAGCGTGAAGGGCTTAAGCTTGAAACTCGTGATGCCAAAAATGATGAGCAATATCGCCAAGAGCTGCTAGAGCAGGGCGGTAAAGTGAAGGTGCCATGCTTGCGAATCGAAGAGCAAGGCGAAGTTACTTGGTTATACGAATCCAGTGACATTGTTGCTTATCTAGAAAAGCTGGAAAAAGCAGCTTAATTGACGCGCCTTACTATGCGCTAATCAGGCGCTATGCTAGCATAGCGCCATTAATCGACTAATCCATTTTTAAGAGAATTTTGATGACTATCCGTACTCGTGTCGCACCCTCTCCAACCGGTGATCCGCATTTAGGAACGGCTTATATTGCCTTATTCAACTATTGCTTTGCCAAGCAGCAAGGTGGTGAGTTTGTATTACGAATTGAAGATACCGATCAGGTACGTAGTACTGTTGAATCTGAGCAAGCTATCATGGACAGCCTGCGCTGGTTAGGGCTTGACTGGGATCATGGTCCGGATGTGGGTGGCGAGTTTGGTCCATACCGTCAATCAGAGCGTTCTGACTTATATAAAAAATTTGCACAGCAGCTTGTAGATGATGGCAAAGCGTTTTACTGCTTTGCAACGGCTGAAGAGCTAGACCAAATGCGTGAAGAGCAGATGGCAGAAGGCTTACGTCCTAAATACGATGGCCGTGGCTTACGTTTATCTGAAGAAGAAGTAAAAGCAAACCTTGAAGCAGGCAAGCCTTACGTAATTCGCATGAAAATCCCAGAAGAAGGTACGTTTAAGTTTAACGATTACCTTCGTGGTGAAATTGAGATCCCATGGGAAAACGTAGACATGCAAGTTTTGTTGAAAGCCGACGGCTTCCCAACTTACTTCCTTGCAAACGTAGTAGATGACCATCACATGGAGATTAGCCATATCTTCCGTGGTGAAGAGTGGATCAACTCTGCGCCTAAACTACTAAAATTGTACGAAGACTTCGGCTGGGAAGCACCTGTACTTGGTCACCTACCGCTACTTCGTAACCCTGATAAGTCTAAGCTGTCAAAGCGTAAAAACCCAACTTCAATTAACTACTACAAAGAAATGGGTTTCTTACCAGAAGCACTGCTTAACTATTTAGGTCGTATGGGTTGGTCAATGCCGGATGAGCGTGAAAAGTTCACTTTGGCTGAGATGATTGAACATTTTGATATGAAGCGCGTATCGCTTGGTGGGCCTATCTTTGATATTGACAAGCTTAACTGGTTAAACGGTCTGTGGATCCGCGAAAACCTAACCGATGCAGAACTTATCCAGCGCTTTGTCGACTGGAAGTTTAACGGTGATATGTTGGCTCGCGTACTTCCTGAAGCCAAGGCGCGTATCAACACGCTATCTGATTTGGTGGGGCTAGCAGGTCACTTTGTGGCGGGCTTACCTGAATACGATCCCGCGTTATTAACGGCTGGTAAAGCGGACGAAGAAGTGGTTCGTCAGGCACTGCAATTCTTTATTTGGGAATTGGAAAAGCTGCGTACGTGGAACAAATCTGAGATCTTCTCTATTGCAAAGGCTGTGGCGACACACCATGAGTTAAAGATCAAAGAGTTCCTAGAGCCTATCTTCGTTGCTATTACTGGCAAAACCTCATCGACTTCAGTAGTAGATGCGATGGAAGTGTTAGGTTCAGACCTTTCTCGTGCGCGTTTAAGAGTGGCACTAGAGCATATTGGTGTATCTAAAAAGCAAGCGAAAAAGCTTGAAAAAGCATACCGTGAGTACCCGTCTATTGCATAATAGCGAGACCGTATTGCAAAAGCCGCTGATGTAGCGGCTTTTTTATTGTTTGAAATGTTTCGTGTTTACCGCTTTCCTTGTGCTATCAACACATCAAGAGACTGCTTTAATAGTTGAATTTGCTCCATACTTAAGCCTGCTTTTGCCATCATTTGTGCTGGGATACAATCGCATGATTGCTCGAGGATTTTACCTGCTTCGGTTAAGTGAATGAAGGTTTGTCGTTCATCATCAGGATTTTTGCTACGGGTAACGAGGCCACGCTCTGCTAAGCGCTTAAGGAGCGGTGTTAGGGTATTGCTATTGAGTTCAGCTCGCTCGCCTATTTCTTTCACGAGCTGTCCGTCTTGTTCCCATAAAATCAATAACACTATATATTGTGGATATGTAAGCCCAACCTCTTTGAGTAACGGCTGATAAAGTCGGGTGACCTGTCTTGATGCATTATATAGCCGAAAACAGATCTGGTTATCGAGATTGAGCTGCGGATTAGATTGACTCATTTAGTAACTTTTCAATATCTTTGGCTATTTGTTCAGGTTTGGTGATTGGGGCATAGCGCTTAATGGGTTCACCTTGCTGGTTAAATAAAAACTTAGTGAAATTCCATTTGATTTTATTACCAAATAGCCCAGGAAGCGCGGACTTTAGGTATTGATAAAGTGGGTGTGCTTTATCGCCATTAACCTCAATCTTTTCCATCATCTGAAAATCAACACCATAGTTGATTAAGCAGCCTTCTTGAATTTGTTTTGCATCACCGGGTTCTTGCTTACCAAACTGATTGCAGGGAAAGCCGATGATCACAAGTCCCTTATCTGCGTATTTTTGGTGTAGCTCTTGTAGTCCTTCATATTGTGGTGTTAATCCACACTCACTGGCGGTGTTAACAATAAGCACAGCTTTGCCTTGTAAGTCGGTAAAGTGATATGCCTGACCTTGTAATGTGTTTGCTTCAAACTGATAGAGTGTCGTCATCTTTAATCTTTTGTGATTTAATCGTGCGCGACTTAATTTAGATTAAGTTTGGCCCTTGTGCAACAGCTGTTGAAATTATTTTTCAGGAATATGTTGATATTTGGCGCTTAGCATCGCAAGCCGCCTGGTGATCAATGCGTGATCTTGCTTGGGGAGATATTTTAAGTGTGTGGTTAAGTAGGTACTGGTGGAATACAGCGCACGGATCATCTGGTTGGCCTTTTCGATAAATGCGCGTGTTTCTTGGGTATGACTACAAGCAATATGGCCTTCAAGATGAGGAAGGTTATTTGCAATCGGTAATGAACCCACAAGATGAGCTTTGTCCTTCGGAAAGCTCTGCTGAAAAATAGCGGGGTAGGCCAATATAAAGTCGACCTTACCTGCACTGAACTGCTCCATAATAGTTTGTGCTGAGGTTTTATACGGTCTAATGGCAACATTTTTGGGTTCAAGTAGCGCTAATGCGGAGTCAATAGTATTGCCATAAGATTTGCCGACCTCTTTGATGATGGTGGCCTGTGGATAGTAAGCCATTAAACTTGCAAGCGACTTTAGCTTACCCGTGCTATTCACAAGGCTGGAATCCATCGGGGTGTGTTGTTTGAAATAATATAATCTATGGCTTGGGTATAGGTGAATGGGGATGGTAAATAAGAAAGCTTGCTGGCGACTTGGTGTTTTTAGGCGAGATACAGCGCATACGGGCTCTTCACTTGCTAGTAATTGGTTAAGTTTGGTTGGGGTGACAATGTTAAAGTCAAAGTAATCCCGGCCAAACTGGTTTAAAAGTAAGTTGTTGGTATCTGACTCTAAACTATGAGCTTGTCTGGTAAAAAGCCTTTGTTCATCGGCAGGTTCATTCGAGATCAGCAATATTTTTGCGTTGCAGCACGCACCAGATAACAGCAGCATTAGCAGTAAATATTTCATTATTGCTCCAACCCAGTAAAGCAAGCACCAATTTACTATAGAACATTATTACTCTGAGCAGCGAAGTTTGCTGCAAAAACATGTCTAAAAGCCTAACAAACATCAGACGGATGTATATAAATTGGACGCAAAATACGGTGCCAAATCAAGATAAGCGGTTATTTCACCTTAACTCTTTGTACTGAGTTTTATAACCTGTCATCATTGCAATGATTTTTACCTATGGGGCAAATAAACGATGACCAAAGTGTGGGATGGATTTATCCGCGGGTTTCACTGGCTGCTCGTAGCAGGACTAGTAACCTTATATATTACCGGTGAAGAGGGTATGATGGATCTTCACTTTGTTACTGGCTATTTATTATTAGCACTGATGGCTGCACGATTAATTTGGGGTGTCATTGGTAGTCAAACCGCTAAATTAAGCGCGTTATTTCATTCACCTAAAGCAATTTTATCGGCCATTAAAACAAAACAAAGCCATGTAGGGCATAATCCTGCGGGAAGCTTGATGGTGCTGCTATTTTTTGTGCTGATCCTTGTTCAGCTCGTATCAGGCTTGATGACAACCGATGATATTTTGGTGGAAGGGCCACTTGCACAATATGTATCTTACGACTTAGTTGAATTAGCAGGCGATATACATCACACCAACATTGAGCTGTTAATTGCCGCCATTGCACTGCATATATTTGCTATTGTGGTGTATCGCCTAAGAGGTCAAAACCTAGTAAAGACGTTAGTAACTGGCAAGCAGGAAAATGTAGTTAGCACACCTGTCATGAAATCGGGTGTTGTTGCATACCTAATCTTTATTGCGCTTTCTGCTTTGTTACTCTTTACTTGGGGCGCTGAGCCACTACAAGGGTTAATGTAACTTAACCCTTTAGTATCAAGTCAGGTCAATGTAATATTTGTTAACAGATTATCGTAACAGATATGACCTCTATTTCAGAAAATTCTGGTAACATGGCGCAGTTTTATCTTAGAGGTTAGAGAAAAGTAGCGATGTTAGAGCCGTATTATCAACAGCAAGCAAATGAGATCACCATTACCAGAGAGCAGGGGAGTTTATTTGCAAAAGGAGTCGCGGACGACTACAACCCATTGCACGACATCGATGCAAAGAAGTTTTGTGTACCGGGTGATCTACTTTTCTCCTTAGTGTTAAAGCACTACGGCTTAAGCGAGAATATGGAATTTAGCTTTGTGGGCATGGTGGATGAAACGACAACGCTCATATTGCCAGAAGGTGCTGCACAATTCGATATTACCGCAAATGATAAAGTGATGCTGTCCGTGTCGCGCACTGGTGAAACCAGTAATTGCCCAACACTCATCAATAGTTTGACTAGAAATTACGTTGAATTTTCTGGCACCACTTTCCCTCATGTGATCATCCCATTGATGGGTGAGCAAGAAGTAATGATTAATCCTGCAAGGCCAATGGTGATTTACGAATCTATGTCTATTCATATGGATGATATATCGGTAACGGAAGTAGCATTGGAAGCGGCTACGCCAGAGTTTAGCTACGAAGGCAAACGCGGCAAGATCAACCTGCGTTTTAACTTGCTGTCTAACGGTACTAAAGTCGGTTATGGTGAAAAGCACATGTTAGTTTCAGGGATCCGTGAGTATTGTCAGCAAACTGTTGATGACTTGATTGCTTATTACAACGATAGAAAAGTCGCATTAAAGCCATAATCTCTCAGTACACGCTGGCGTATCCGTCAGCGTGCTGTCTGTATTGCTTTCTTTTTAAACAATAATTCATCCTCTCTTCAGCTGTCCGCTATACTGTTTAGATAACATTGTAATTGAACGAAATGGTATCACTGTGCCGTATGCAGATTTGCTCAAACCAGAATCCTCGCAACAAACATTATTAAAATGGCAAAAAACGGTCGATTTAATGGCAAAGATTTTTTCGGCGCCTGCTGCGTTTGTCGTGCAAAAAAAAGAAGATGGTTTTGCAGTGATGATTGCAAGTGACCAAGAAGAAAATCCGTATCCTGCTGGTGGTTTTATTCCGCAAGAAACCAATATTTTCTGTAAGCATGTCGTTGCTAATAACCGTAATTTATACGAGCAAAATGGCAGTGCAAACCGTCAATGGGACGATAACCCTGAGGTTGCCGTTGATGGTTTTGAGTCATACTTGGGCGTGCCCATTCACTGGCCCAACGGAAAGTCGTTTGGCACTTTGTGTGTGATGGATTTTAAGCCTACAAATTACAACGCTTCGTTGGTCGAGTTTATAGAGCACTTACGCGATATGTTAGAAGATGATTTGGTGATGATTGAGCGTTATAGCAAAATAAAAGCCATTGCAATGCAAGACCCGTTGACTGAAGTGTTGAATCGTCGCGCGACCGAAATACTCGGTGAACATAAGCGTGATATTGTCTTGAAACTGGGTGGTGCGCTTTACTGTATTTTTCTTGATTTAGATGGTTTTAAGCCGATAAATGACAGCTATGGTCATAAAATCGGTGATCAAGTGTTACAAAGTTTGGCTGAAGCATTGAAGGCCACAAGTAGCGAAGATGATATTATCGGGCGTTATGGCGGTGATGAATTCTTGGCTATTGTACAACGAGATAATGAAGAAGCCGTAAACGACTTCATTTTTCAAAGTGAGGCTAATTTCTATCAAGCGTTAAAAGAGAAAAAGCTTCCTAAATGTGGGTTTTCTGCAGGGTTTGCCAAGTGTGAAAGTAAGTTTGAAAGCATGGCTAGCTTATTTGCTCGAGCAGACAAACATATGTATCAGAAAAAGACGACCTAGAGTGCTGACGATTAGCATTTTCCTTAAAATTAATTCCCATACTTGCCGTCTACTAAACAGAGCGCCGGGCTCTATTAACAATTTGTCTTTTGAAAATAAAAACGGCGCTGAGTAGCGCCGTTTTTGTGAGAGTTAACTCTAGTTGCTAGCACTTACCATTGGTAAGTTGCAGTTAATGCGATGTTTCGGCGACTGCCATAAGAGCATGATGTCGCGCCACATGAAGCGATAACCTTTTTGTCAGTTAGGTTACGTACGTTCAGTGCAAAGCGCCATTGTGCCAGATCGTAACTTGCCATGGCATCAAACAGGGTGTAACCCTCAACGGTTTTAGGTGCTTTTTCACCAGTACCTTTGTTACTTCCTGTGTAACGTGCACCTAAACCTACTGTGAAGTCGTCAGTAAGTTGATAGTCACTCCAGATATTAAACTGATGCTTTGAAACGGCTTTATCCTGTTTGCCCACTTCGTCAGCAAGTCTTGGATCTAGACCACTTTCAGTGACATCCGCTTTTGGAATATAAGCGTAAGAAGCGGTTAAGTTCATTTTTTCAGTTGGTTGCACAAAGGCATCAACCTCTAAACCGCGCACAACGACGGCACCCGTTTGTTTGTAGCCAGCAGGTTCGGTTGTCCATACCCACTGAGTGAAGTCACTACGTTCAATCTCAAATACCGCTGCACTATAGCTTGAAGTTGAGTTCTTTGGTTGATAGCGCACACCGGTTTCGTATTGTTTACCTGTTTCAGGTGAGAAAGGGCGAGCGGTAGCAGGGTCAACATTGGTCGTCGGTGCAAAAGATTCAGAGTAGCTAAAATAAGGAGCTAAGCCGTTATCAGCTAAATAAACAACACCTGCGCGAGCACTAAATTCTCTGTCTGTACGCACTGATGTCGGGTCTACTTGGCCTTCTAGCGTCTCATTTTTTAGCTTTGCTTCATCCCAACGACCAGCCAAAGAAATGATGATCTTCTCATTAATTTTGATTTGGTCTTGGATATAAATACCAAACTGCTCTAGCTTGGAAATACCCTTGATGTTAGGTTCAGGCTGGATCACGCTTGAGCCGTAAGTCGGGTTAAATATATCAAGATCAGCTAACACACCGCCGTAGCGCGCTCTCACTTCAATCTCAGTATCTTGATAATCGGCACCAATGAGTAAGGTATGCTCTACGTTACCGTGTGAAAATTGACCGATCAAATGCGTGTCGATAGTTGCGCCGCTGACTTCCTCTTTACTTGATAGTGGAGTACGGGCTAAGTAACGGAAGTTTTCAGGGTCATTTGGGTTATCAGCATTTTTCTGTGCCCATTTACCCCAAATGATGCCATAGTCAACGTCAAATTCCGCATAGCGTGCGTGTTGCTTGATTTGCCAGCTGTCATTGAAATGATACTCGCCTTTATAACCAACTACCCACTGCTCTTGGTTGTAGCGGTTGAAATCAGGCTCACCAATCAATGTTGAAAACGGGATTTGGCCGTTAGGGTTAGGTAAAATAGTACCTGTTGTTGGGTAGGCGTGCCAAGCAGCGCCAGACTCAATGTCGTAGTACTGTGAGTAAAAGGTGATTTTCCCTTGGCTACTTGGTTGCCAAGTCATTGATAGGGCTAAGTAGTCGCGATTGTTTTCTAGTGGATCGGTACTCAAATCAGATTTTTTGGTTAAGCCCGTCACGCGATATAAATACTCGCTGTCGTCGTCAATTGGACCAGACATATCAACGGCTAGTTGTTTTAGGCTGTTATTGCCAAGCTTGATCTGCAGCTCATTTTGCGAAAATGGCGTTGGCATTTTACTAACTAGGTTAACGACGCCACCCGGACCATTTTGACCATATAATACCGAAGAAGGGCCTTTAAGAATTTCTATACGCTCCATACCGTAGCTTTCGGTCTGCCATAAACCCCAGTTACCACTGTTACGGATCTGTAGACCATCTTGATAGAAACCTGGTGCATAAGCATCAAAGCCACGAATGTATAACCAATCGTATTGTGGTAAGTCACCCCAAGGTGCGGTATTTACACCTGCGGTATATGATAATGCTTCTGTCACACGCGTTGCACCGATGGCTTCAATTTTATCTGCGGTGACAACATTGATAGTTTGTGGCACTTCAATTATTGCGACATCGATTTTTGAGCCAGTTGCACTGCGGCGTGCATTGTAACCTTCAACCGGACCTGTTGCCGTTTCTTGGTCGGCATCAGCATTGACGGTAACCGCTTTTAGTTTGCTTGGCGAGTTACCTTCAGCATGTGCAGTTGATACCAGTGTTAAACCTAAAATGGCGGCAGCAATGGGTGATAGGGTTAACAATGGGGTTGAGCGTTGTTGTTTCACAAAGACTCCTTATTATTTTTGAGAAGCAGATTTATTTATGAGGTGATTGAGCAGAGCTTTTCTCAACCACCCGTTTTAGTTCGAGGCTAGTCCACTAGCGTCGTGTTATCAGTAACTGGAGGCGTTGATGTTTTTTGGTGTAAATCCTTAATAAACGTAAATTCACTTTAGGATTACGTACAGTGACTAGGTCTTTTGAAAAGAAAATTTGCATGTGATTGTTTTCGAAAATCATACTTTTATGCTATGACAGCTCTGGCTGACGTTCCACATATATAAAGCGTGATTAGCTCAGTCCGTTAGGCCTTGCCCGAGGGCCTGCTAAGCATCGAGAACGACAGGGCGCTATTAATACCTATTAGTCTTCATATTTGCTCAATTTGAAGGAACAAATCAGACACTAACTGTGTTAAAAATTTTCTCGCCTCAAAATAGATCACTTAATTAAGCGAATTGGTATGGCTAATCAGAAGCCCAACTAAAACTATATTTTGGATTAGACGAGTGAGAATGTAATTTGTTTAAACATTTATGAAATTAATTCGTATTTAAGCTTGTTGACGAGATCCTTCGCTGTTTAGTGCTTAATCTCTGCCTGTTGCACCGTGTTAAAAAAGCTAAATTCAGTCTATTTATCTATTTTCATAGCGCTATAACAAGGCGACACCCCGCTTAGCGCTATCTTGGTTTTTATTACTTGGTTTGTGTTACAAAGTTCAGCGAGTTAACGCCCGATTGCTGCGCCAGTGCCATAACCTCGACTATTTTTTCATAGTGGACTTTGGCAGCCCCTTGCAATTGGATAGGAGGCTGCGGTGATTGTGCAGCAACTTCAACTAAGCGTTGTTGAAGTTGCGCGAGCGTAATGGCTTGCTGTTGCCATTGAATATCACCATTCGCTTGTACTATTAAAGAGACGCTGTCGGGCAATATCTCTGCGCTGGTTTCTTGCAAGGCTGCTTTGGGCAGCTCCACTTCAATGGACTGAGTGATCACAGGCATGGTGATAATAAAAATGATCAGCAATACCAACATCACATCCACAAGTGGTGTCATGTTTATTTCAGCCATGACCTCTTCGTCATCTTCAAACCCCTGACCAAACGCCATTATTTACCTCCTACGGTCTTAAATACAGGGCGCTTTGCGTTTGCACTTGGTGCAGAGCCCATCAGTAAGAATGCATGTAATTCGTGAGCAAAGTGATTCAGGCGGTTCACGACACGTTTGTTGCCCCGGGTGAGTGCGTTGTAACCCAATACCGCTGGGATAGCGACGGCAAGGCCAAAAGCGGTCATAATTAATGCTTCACCCACAGGGCCTGCCACTTTGTCGATACTTGCTTGGCCACTAACGCCAATGCTGATCAGGGCATGGTAAATACCCCATACTGTGCCAAACAAGCCGATAAAGGGCGCGGTGGCACCAATGGAAGCAAGTATCGCTAGGTTACTCTGTAGTTCCGATTTACTTTCGTCAATAGAAGTCCGTAAGCTGGCTGTTAACCATTCCGCGATAGGCAAATTACCATGCAAATCGTCTTTGTGTTGTTCATGATGTGCCTTGGCATGCATGCCTTCGTTGACCAGTGTACTAAAGGGCGTTGCTTGGCCTGTTGGAGTTTCGAGTAATAAAATACCTGACTGCACATCTTGTGCGTGCCAAAACTGCTTGGAGCCAACAAGTGGCTGTTTTAATTTATAAAGCTTAATGCCTTTAATTAATATGACGCACCAAGTTGCGATTGACATAAACAGCAAACTAAACGCTACTGCTTTAATGACGATATCGCTTTGTGCCCACATGGCGGCGATTCCGTATGGGTTCTCCATGACTGTTCCTTATTTAATTTAATGCAAAATTGACAGGCTGTAGGTACCAATAACCGATCGCTTGTCCGTCTTGAGTTGCCGGTTGGTATTGCCAGTGCTTTACAGTTGCTTTTGCAGACTGATCTAGGCGACCGTGGCCACTCGACTCATGTATTTCTATCTCAGAGACGCTGCCGTCCGCTTCAATATAAATTTTTAATAAGACTGTCCCTTGCTCTTTAAATTTACGGGATAATCTTGGGTAAATAGGTGCCGGATTGTTTAATGCATTAGCGTCACTCATGTGCGGCAATACAAGTCCTGGCGGTAAACTCGGATCTTGAGGGGGGGTTGCCGTCTCAGCTGTGTTACTAACATCTTTTTGTTCTGGTTGGACTGCGGATCTGACTGGAGCTGGCTCTACAACAGCCTTTGGCTCTACAATAGGCTCAGGCTCTACAACAGG
>NZ_PNDS01000059.1 GCF_005886535.1 Pseudoalteromonas sp. S2755 | reverse complement strand
CAGCGAAGCTACGGCTGCGAATATACCACCCAAACTATTTTAAGATTAACGTTGACGCACGAAGTGCCCAACGGTCAAGCGACCAACACGTTGAGTTGGCAAGAGATAGTTTCGGGGTATATTCGCGGGGTAGGGGAGCGTTCTGTAAGTGGCTGAAGGTGTGCCGGGAGGCATGCTGGACATATCAGAAGTGCGAATGCTGACATGAGTAACGACAAGAGGAGTGAAAAACTCCTCCGCCGGAAGACCAAGGGTTCCTATCCCATGTTAATCAGGGTAGGGTGAGTCGACCCCTAAGGCGAGGCTGAAGAGCGTAGTCGATGGGAAACGGGTTAATATTCCCGTACTCGGTATGAATGCGATGGGGGGACGGAGCAGGCTAGGCAAGCATGGCGTTGGTTGTCCATGTGAAAGGCTGTAGGCTGGTGACTTAGGAAAATCCGGGTTGCCAAGGCTGAGAGTCGAGACGAGCCACCAAGGTGGTGAAGTTGTTGATGCCCTACTTCCAGGAAAAGCCTCTAAGCTTCAGTTCATACTGAATCGTACCCTAAACCGACACAGGTGGTCAGGTAGAGAATACTAAGGCGCTTGAGAGAACTCGGGTGAAGGAACTAGGCAAAATTGTACCGTAACTTCGGGAGAAGGTACGCTCTTGTTTGTGAAAGACTTGCTCTGTAAGCAAACGAGAGCCGCAGTGACCAGGTGGCTGGGACTGTTTATTAAAAACACAGCACTGTGCAAAATCGTAAGATGACGTATACGGTGTGACACCTGCCCGGTGCCGGAAGGTTAATTGATGGGGTTAGCTTAGGCGAAGCTCTTGATCGAAGCCCCGGTAAACGGCGGCCGTAACTATAACGGTCCTAAGGTAGCGAAATTCCTTGTCGGGTAAGTTCCGACCTGCACGAATGGTGTAACCATGGCCACGCTGTCTCCACCCGAGACTCAGTGAAATTGAAATCGCAGTGAAGATGCTGTGTACCCGCGGCTAGACGGAAAGACCCCGTGAACCTTTACTACAGCTTGGCACTGAACATTGACCCTACATGTGTAGGATAGGTGGGAGGCTTTGAAGCAGGAACGCTAGTTTCTGTGGAGCCGACCTTGAAATACCACCCTTGTAGTGTTGATGTTCTAACTTAGGCCCCTGAACCGGGGTTGAGGACAGTGCCTGGTGGGTAGTTTGACTGGGGCGGTCTCCTCCCAAAGAGTAACGGAGGAGCACGAAGGTTTGCTAAGTACGGTCGGACATCGTACGGTTAGTGTAATGGTAGAAGCAAGCTTAACTGCGAGACAGACACGTCGAGCAGGTACGAAAGTAGGTCATAGTGATCCGGTGGTTCTGAATGGAAGGGCCATCGCTCAACGGATAAAAGGTACTCCGGGGATAACAGGCTGATACCGCCCAAGAGTTCATATCGACGGCGGTGTTTGGCACCTCGATGTCGGCTCATCACATCCTGGGGCTGAAGTCGGTCCCAAGGGTATGGCTGTTCGCCATTTAAAGTGGTACGCGAGCTGGGTTTAGAACGTCGTGAGACAGTTCGGTCCCTATCTGCCGTGGGCGTTTGAGAATTGAGAGGGGCTGCTCCTAGTACGAGAGGACCGGAGTGGACGAACCGCTGGTGTTCGGGTTGTGATGCCAATTGCATTGCCCGGTAGCTACGTTCGGAACTGATAACCGCTGAAAGCATCTAAGCGGGAAGCAGGCCTCGAGATGAGTTCTCACTTTGACTTAGAGTCAACTGAAGGGCCGTTGAAGACTACAACGTTGATAGGCGAGATGTGGAAGTGCTGTGAGGCATTAAGCTAACTCGTACTAATTACCCGAGAGGCTTAACCATACAACGCCAAAGTGGTTTATAAGCGACAGAAGTTAATAGACTGAAGTAGACAAAAGAATTTAATAGCTTTTTCCAGATTTAAGAATTAAACAAGGTGACCAACCTCATCCATTTCGAGAAAACGGTTCACCTAG
>NZ_PNDS01000058.1 GCF_005886535.1 Pseudoalteromonas sp. S2755 | reverse complement strand
GTATAGCCAGAGAGTTTTAGGGAAAACAAGGCGAATTTACGCACCAATAGCTGGCTATTGGAAGTGAATTCAACGCAGTTAGCGCTAAAACTGGCTGCTAGAAAGGCATTAATTATCCGCAGCTCAGGTTATTTAGTAAAGGCGCTAATTTTTAGGAAGGAATAAGTTTACTTACGATATGTCTGAATGGGGTTAAATTTTAAGATTACAGACCAATACCACGTAAATAGAATCCCCTAGCTTTTTTGAGGCAACCAAAAAAGGGCCGTAAAGGCCCTTTACAACAAGTAGAAACTAGCAAAAACAAGGGTTAGCGCATTGCCATCATCATTTTAGCCGGTTCCTCTAGGAAGGTTTTCCATAAATTATTGAAACGTGCGATCGTGCCACCATCAATAATACGATGGTCGCCAGACCAACTTACTTGCATGATAGAGCGCGCAACCACATTACCTTGTGCATCAAAGCGTGGTAACTGCTGAACCTTGCCAAGTGCAACGATAGCAACTTCAGGTTTATTGATAATCGGTGTCGCAACCGTACCACCAATAGCCCCTATGTTTGAGATTGAGATAGTACCGCCTTTCAGTGAATCAGGAGATACGCGCCCTTCCCTAGCGGCTTCTGTCAGTTCAGTAACAGATTGGGCAACTTCAACAATCGATTTGCTTTGGCATGATTTAATATTTGGTACAAGAAGACCAAGCTTGCTGTCCACCGCCATACCAATATTATGGTCATCAAAATAAGTGATTTCTGTACAGTCATCATTTACTTTTGCATTCAAAATTGGGAACTCGTTGATTGCAAGTGACAACGCCTTGATAAAAAATGGCATCATCGTCAACTTCATGCCTTGCTTGGCATATTGCTCTTTCAAAGCACCTCGAAGCGCAATTAAATCGGTTAAGTCAATCTCATCACAGTAAGTGAAATGTGGGATCGTCGATACAGAGGCCACCATTTGTTTGGCCATCGCCGCTTTCATACCACGTAAAGGCTCAACTCTTTTCCCACCTTCTGAGGTAGGAGTTGGCTTTTGCGTTTGAGACTGTAACGTTGTGCTAGCTTCATTCGTGGTCGAAGCGTCACTTACACCGTACTCAAGGAAATGTTCGATGTCCTCTTTATAAACGCGACCATTTTTACCAGAGCCAGGCACTTCAGAGAGGTCAATACCAACTTCGCGCGCCTTGCGGCGTACTGCTGGAGAGGCAATCGCTTTACCATTTTTCGGCAAACTTCGCGTAGCCTCATCGCTTGCAGTAGCAGCTTGTGCTGTACTTTCTTTAGGTTTGTGAACATCAGCGATTGGATCGTCTGACTTTACGGTGTGAGATGACGCCAACTTCATTTGAAATAGCGGACTATGCACCTGTGCTATCTCGCCTTTTTGATAATAGAGTTTCTCAACAATACCATCGTACTTGGCTGGAATTTGCACTAGTGCCTTGTCAGTCATTACATCACAAACCGCCTGATCTTCTTTGATTTCATCGCCTTCAGCGACAAGCCATTCAACGATTTCACACTCAACAATGCCTTCACCGATGTCTGGTAAAATAAAGTCTTCAAGTACTGCATTGGTTGAAGTAGTTGGCGAGGATTGAGCTTCCGATTGTTCTGGCTGAGTAGCTTGCTCGCCGGCAACATCCATCGCAAACAAAGGTTCATGGACCTTTGCAATTTCACCTTTTTCATAATGCAGCTTGGTGATCACACCATCATGTACCGCAGGGATCTGCACTAGCGCCTTATCCGTCATCACGTCACAAATAGGTTGATCTTCTTTTACTTCATCGCCAACAGCCACCAACCACTCGACGATTTCGCACTCTACGATGCCTTCACCAATATCTGGTAAGATAAATTCTTTAGCCATGACTTATCCTTAAAATTCCATAGAACGTTTGATAGCGGCGAACACTTTAAGTGCATCTGGCACATATTCTTTTTCAAGTGCCAAAGGATATGGCGTGTCTAATCCACAAACTCGCTCAATTGGAGATTCTAAATGCAGGAAACACTCTTTTTGTATGGTTGCTGCAATCTCAGCACCAAAACCATTCGTGATTGGCGCTTCGTGGCTCACGACCAAACGACCCGTTTTAACCACTGACTTGGCTACCGTGTCCATATCCCAAGGAAGAATACTTCTTAAGTCGATTATTTCACAGCTAATACCTGCTTCTTCAGCTTTTTGCGCCGCTTGTTCGATGATTTCCATCTGCGCGCCCCAAGCCAATAGCGTTATGTCGGTACCTTCTTTAATCACTTCGGCTTTACCAAGCTCAATGCTGTAATCTTCTTCTGGTACTTCACCAATAGAAGCGCGATATAAGCGCTTAGGCTCAAAGAAAATAACCGGGTTATCGTCTTTGATAGCAGCACGCAGAAGGCCTTTCGCTTGATACGGATTGCGCGGTACCACGATTTTAAGACCTGGTGTATGTGCAAAGTAAGCTTCTGGTGATTGTGAATGATATAGACCACCTGCAATACCGCCACCGTATGGCGTACGAATTGTTAAGTTACCCACGTCAAACTCATTACCCGAGCGATAACGGAACTTGGCCGACTCGTTCACGATTTGGTCAAATGCTGGGAAGATATAATCCGCAAATTGAATTTCAGCTAGCGCAGGGGCACCAAACGCTGCAAGACCATTGGCAAAACCCAAAATACCTTGCTCGGTCAATGGCGTATTAAAAACACGGTGTTTACCATATTTTTCTTGAAGGCCTGACGTTGCACGGAATACACCACCAAAGTAGCCGACATCTTCACCAAAAATACAAGCCTGCGGATGCTCCGCCATCGTGATATCTAGCGCCGAATTAATGGCGTGTAGCATGTTCATTTTAGCCATTATTTAATTCTCCCTGCTGTGACTGTGTATGCGTCTGGATAAGCTTTAATATGCGCTTTCAATTCATCATATTGCTTCTGCAGCGATGGAATTGGCGTGTCATAAACATCTGAGACCAGATCTTCTAATGCAGGCTTCTGTACTTTCTCTGCGACCTTCAATGCAGCCAAGATATCTTCACGGATTTTCTCTTTTTCCGCATCATCTTGGGCTTCATCCAGCCAACCTTGTTTTAGAAGCCATTGCTTAAATCGATTTACTGGACAACTATTCTTAAATTCAGCTTCTTCATCTTTGGTACGGTAACCAGATGGATCATCGGAAGTTGAATGTGCACCCAAACGATATGCGATAGACTCAATCATCACAGGCTCACCGTTTTCAACTGCGATTTTACGCGCGGCTTGTGTCGCGGCGTAAACGGCAAGCGCATCGGCACCATCCACACGGATGGTCTTAATACCATAGCCCACACCGCGAGCGGCAATACCATCACCTTTGAACTGTTCATCCGCAGGTGTTGAAATCGCATAACCATTATTACGTGCATAGAAGATAACTGGTGAACCATGTACCGCGGCCATGTTTAGACCAGCGTGGAAGTCACCTTCTGAGGCAGCACCTTCGCCAAAATAACAAATCGTGACGTTATCGATTTCAGATGTTAGCTCGCCGGTTTCTTTATCAATGTGTTTTAACTTTTGGCCATAGGCATAGCCCGTTGCTTGAGGAATTTGCGTTCCTAGCGGCGACGAAATAGTCAGGTAATGTAATTCTTTAGAACCATAATGCACAGGCATTTGGCGGCCTTTGCCTAAGTCCTTCTCATTCGAGAATAGCTGATTCATGAACTGCTCAAGCGAAAAGCCTCGATAGTGAATTGCGGCTTGCTCACGGTACTGAGCCATGATCATGTCATCTTCTTTAAGCGCTGCGGCACTTGCCGTAACAGCAGCTTCTTCGCCAAGACATTGCATGTAAAAGCTAATACGTCCTTGACGCTGAGCCCCTTGCATACGCTCGTCAAGTAAACGGATAAACCGCATCGTTGAATAAATTCTTAATGCCGTTTCTTTATCAATATCTGGTGCTGTTGCACCGTCTAAAACATCGCCTTGGTCACTTAAAATCTGTAATGTAGGGATATTGAGTGCATGACCATCTATAAATTCCAGCGCGTGGCTGATATTTAAGGATATATTATTGGGGTTAGTCATAACCTACCTTCTCTTGTTGTCATAACAAACTTACGGAGTTCAAACCCGACTTTCTCATACGAGATCTGGCTTCAGATTGCGTAAGACGAAAAGAGTCTTAACTCACCTCGCATTTATGATTGTGTTAATTGGTCTTGATCACATTTGTGGTTAGTATGAATAACTGGTCTAACAACTTATCAAAGACTGAATAATATTTGCGATTTAAGTAAGTAAATTAAATTAAAGCGTTTCAACTTTACGTTAACGTAAACGGTTATTCAACTAATCCTAGATGAATAACCGTGAAAATGCATCAATGTTTTTGGAAAGATTTTGATACGAAGACAAGTAGAATTTTACATCTATGATTTATATAAAGTTTTCATCAACCTCTAACGGGATAACCGTTAGTAATGCACGTTGCCCCAAAGCAACATTGGCATTTGGGAAGATAATAGCTTCGCCCTCAACCTCAGCGAAATACTGCTTATCTCCGTCCGTCGCTAGTAATTCACCTTTTGCAAAGCCTGTAAAATTCTCAGCAGAATCAGGGAATGGGAAAGAGAATTCTGCTTGAGTACGATTGATGGTGCGATAAACCGTAAACAGCTCGAAGTCATTTGCATTAAATTCTTTATATTCTACTTCTTTTTGGCTAATTAATGCTTTTAGCGTTTCTTTGGTTTTTGCAAAGCTCGCCATGTTATTTTCACCAAACGGCTTAACCTGTCCAAGTTCGATAGTAAAAGCGTCGGCCCCAAACTGGTAAGAAGAAAAGTAACTAAATGTCGTCGCAGCCGAGCGCATCATTAATACGGTATTGACACCGCATGACAATAAAAACTGTAGCTGTGATTTCTTCCACGGCTTACCATGTAAAAACGGATAAACTGCAAACTTTTCGTTTTTAGACCCTCTAATAGCAGTATGAAGGTCATAGTGACAACGATAGCGTTCGTCACCGCCCTGTTCAAAGAAAGCCCTAACATAACCTTCTAGCTTTTGCGCTCTGACCTTTTCAGGGTTATCTGTTTCTTGATTATGTGCGCCGTTAAATAGGCGGTTTAGATTTTCATCGACAAAACGCTGGCCAATATTAATGGATTTCGGGTTGCCAAAAATAAACAACACCCGTTGTGCCAACGCCAGTTTACCAGTAATAATATGTTGGATAAGCTCGTCACATATTTCAATTGGTGCGGTTTCATTACCGTGCACAGCGCTCGATAGCACAATATCTTTCGTTGTTTCACCTGCGGGCGTAAACTGGATCACACCAGTATCCTGGACTTCCACCAAGGTACCGTTGTCTAAAGTGAAGTTCACGGGTTCAAGTGTAAATTCGTTATTTCTCGTGATAGTAAGAAAGTCACCGCTTTGTTTTAATTCTGCTAAGTACGTCATAATTCCAAATTGATATTGTTGAATAATCCGCATTGGGATACAAAAAAGCCATACGAGGAGTATGGCTTGTAGAAGCTTTTTGTTAACTAATCACTGAGTCAACCAATGTCTTTGCCTCATGTTCAAGTTCAGCCAAATGCGCTTCACCTTTAAATGATTCAAGATAAATTTTGTAGATATCTTCAGTGCCCGATGGACGCGCCGCAAACCAACCGTTTTCGGTAACGACTTTAAGGCCACCAATAGCCGCGCCGTTACCTGGGGCATTGGTTAATATCTGAGTAATTTTATCACCTGCTAGAGTGTCCGCCTTAATGTTGTCCGCGCTTAATGCCTTGAGCTTTGCTTTTTGATCAGTATTTGCAGGTGCATCGATACGTTTGTATACAGGCGCGCCAAATGTTTGTTCAAAAGCGCGATAATGCTGAGATGGCGATTTACCGGTAACAGCTAGGATTTCAGCGCCGAGTAACCCCATGATAAACCCGTCTTTGTCAGTACACCATGTGGTGCCATCTTTTCTTAAAAACGCAGCACCAGCACTCTCTTCACCACCAAACGCGAGTTCTCCAGCCGCTAACCCGTCTACAAACCATTTAAAGCCAACTGGCACTTCGTAAACTTCTCGACCATTTGCGCCACACACTTTGTCAATCATGGCACTAGATACCAAAGTTTTACCGATTTTTACTGAGCTATCCCAGCCTCGGTGTTTAATGAGATAATCAATGGCAACCGCTAAAAAGTGATTAGGATTCATCAGGCCATCTGGCGTGACAATACCGTGTCTATCGAAGTCTGGGTCATTACCAATACCGATATCGTAGTCGTCTTTTAGTGCTATCAAATTAGCCATTGCATAAGGTGATGAACAATCCATCCGCACCTTGCCGTCTTTATCTAGTGGCATAAAGGAAAAACTCGGGTCTACAACGTCATTTACAACCGTGAGCTTCAAGTCATAGTGTTTGGCTATCACTGGCCAAAAATTAACACCTGAACCACCAAGAGGATCCACACCAATATTAACTCCGGCTCGAGCAATGGCTTCCATATCAATTATATTACCCAAGTCTTCAACGTATGGTGTGATCAGATCTTCATACTTGATAAATCCAGATCTTCTCGCTTTCGCGAACGGGAATAATTCAACTTCAACCAAATCCTCAAGTAGTAGCTGATTAGCTCTATCTTCAATCCATTTGGTGACATCGGTATCGGCCGGTCCACCATTTGGTGGGTTATATTTGAACCCGCCATCTTCTGGCGGGTTATGTGATGGCGTCACCACAATACCATCTGCAAGCTCGTGTGGATTGATTAAATTGTGCGAAACAATCGCATGGCTAATCACAGGGGTTGGTGTGTAGTCATCATTTTGTTGTGTGATAACTTGTACTTCGTTGGCAACCAAGACCTCAATAGCCGAGTTAAAAGCGGCTTCCGACAACGCATGAGTGTCTTTACCAAGAAAAAGCGGACCGTAAATATTGTTGTTTTTACGGTAATCGCAAATTGCTTGAGTGATGGCCAGAATATGCGATTCATTAAACTTAAAATTAAGTGAGCAACCCCGGTGGCCACTTGTGCCAAAGGCGACACAATGCTCTGGATGCGCTTCTAAGTCAGGCTCATTTAAATAGTACGATGAAACCAGCTTAGGTACATTTACCAATAATTCTTTCGATACCTTTTTGCCAGCTTGCGGATGGATCGCCATAAGATTTCCTTACTTATAGGTAGTCTCTAATTTTCTCGGCAGCTTCATCTGTGTAACCTAACACCTTAGCTACTTCATGAAGCATCATTTTCTTTCTAGTCGTATTTGAATTTGTCATCACCCAATATTCACTGTCTGCGATATTTTTCGGGTTCATACTGCTACCACTTTCGAGCAGTGCATTTTTACTCGTAGCAAAGTAAATTCTATCGCGGCCCTTAATTTCAAGCACATTATTAAATTCGGATTTATGTGTACGATGGAGCGCCGATAGGATAAACAAAAAGCGCCCGACTACACCCTTTTGCATAGCAAGCTCTTCTTTATTAAGAATATTAAAGACATTCGCCGCTGGCTTTACCGGTTGGCTTAGTGTTTTTGTTTGTGACTCAGCTGCCATTTCTTGTACTTGTTTTTCTTCCTGCTGTGCGACGGGTTTAGATTCGGTCCCAGGAGTAAGTTTTAATAAACGACGTAAAATCTCAGAAGCACTTTCTCCAATACTTTGTGTGTTACTTGCAATGTATTGATATAGCTCGTCATCTATTTCTATCTTTTTCATGCGTTTCCTGTCATCTATGCTAATTAGGAGCAACTCATTTCAATTGTCACTTAGTATATCCAAATTTAACTTATTACTCTATGGCTTTGCATTTTTACTCTTCAATGTCACAATTAGCGCCAAATTTGGAGGATTTATGCAGTTAAACTATCAACAAATTGGCGACCAAGCCAAACCTAGTGTCTTTGTTATGCACGGACTCTTTGGCTCTTTGGAAAATGTAAATGTGGTGGCAAAAGCACTTGCCGAACATTTCAGCGTGATTAATGTCGATTTGAGAAATCATGGTCGCTCTTTTCATGATGGGCAAATGTCCTATCCAATAATGGCAAATGACATCAAAACACTAATGGATGAGTTAAAACTGGATAAAATACATCTCGTTGGTCACTCGATGGGTGGTAAAGTGGCAATGCAATTTGCCCAATTATTCCCAGAAAGCATCAACAAGCTTGTCGTATTAGATATTGCACCTGTTGATTATCACTCAAGACATGATGCAATAATTACTGCGCTTAACGAAGTGCAAAAAAGTAATGTGTCCAGCCGTAGTGAGGCTGATATCATAATGTCGCAGCATATTGAAACAGTCGGCGTGCGTCAGTTTTTACTCAAAAGTTTAGCAAAAAATGAAGAAGGTAAACTTGCTTGGCGTTTCAATTTAGATTTAATTACTGAAAAATACGATACAATCACATCAAATATTAATGAAACTCATTCCTGTTTGTGCAATACTTTGTTCATTAAAGGGAATAATTCTGACTACATCCTACCTGAGCATAGGGATGCTATCGCTCGTTTTTTCCCAAATGCGCGAGCAAAAATAATACAAGGTGCGGGCCACTGGTTACATGCAGAAAAGCCCGAAGCGGTAAATCGCTCAATTATTGATTTTCTTCAATAAAACGAATCGAATTTACCGTTATAAACTTAATTTATGCATTTAGGTTATGTTATAGTAGCCGCCGTTTAAGTATTGAGTAGAGCTCAGATGGTCAGTCAATTTATAAATGAATTTGAAACGCTAGGGCTGTGGTTTGCGCTAGCTGGTATATTCTTTTTCATCGGTATGGCGATTCAGGACGTACTGAAAAAAGGTGACGTGCCAAAGTTCGGACGCTATATCGTTTGGCTGGTGTTGTTTCTAGGTTGCTCTGGATTTATAGCAAAAGGCTTGATCCAAGTGTTTTGGCAAGGCGCAGGTGTTGGATAATGGCCAAGGCTGAAACAGATAGAACGACTATCGACCTATTTGAAAATGAAAAACGTCCCGGACGTCCTAAGACAAATCCACTGCCACGAGAAGTGCAGTTAAAGGTTAACAAGCGCAATCAAATAAAGAGAGATCGTGCTCGTGGCCTAAAAAGGGTAGAATTTAAGGTTTCATCAGAGTTGTATCAAGCGCTAAGTGATATGGCAGAGTCGCAAAACATTAGTCGAAGTGCACTCATCGAGACCATCTTACAAGAAAAGTTAGCGGTTAATAGATAGAAGGTAAGCAGTTAATGGCAAGCGTAGGTATTTTTTTCGGCAGTGATACTGGTAATACAGAGCACGTTGCTAAAATGATTCAAAAAGAGCTGGGCAAAAAGCTCGTAGACGTAAAAGACATTGCTAAAAGCAGTAAAGAAGAGATTGCTGAGTTCGATTTACTACTATTCGGCATTCCAACTTGGTATTACGGCGAAGCACAGTGTGATTGGGATGATTTTTTCCCTGAGCTTGAAGAAGTCGATTTTGAAGGCAAGCTGGTTGCAATTTTTGGCTGCGGCGATCAGGAAGATTACGCAGAGTATTTCCTTGACGCGATGGGCATGGTTAATGACATCGTTACCGAGCGCGGCGCAATTGTGGTTGGTCATTGGTCTACCGATGGTTATGATTTTGAGGCGTCAAAAGCTGTCGTTGAAGACGGTAAGTTTGTTGGTCTTGGCATTGATGAAGACCGTCAGCCAGAGCTAACAGAGCAACGAGTTAAACAATGGTGTGCACAAGTATATGACGAAATGTGCTTAAGCGAGCTGGAAGATTAATTCCATTTGCTTTGCACTTGCTGCCCGAGCAAGTTATTCTTAGGTATAGCGTCGTGAATATTGACCTAAGACAAATTATAACTAACAGATTGAGACAGATTTAATGACTGATCACAACTTAGAGCTTAAAAAGGCTGGTTTAAAAGTAACGCTTCCACGCATCAAAATTTTAGAGATCCTTCAGTCTCCTGATAATCAACACATCAGCGCAGAAGATGTGTACAAGATCTTATTAGACAAAGGTGAAGAAATTGGCCTAGCTACGGTATATCGCGTACTAAACCAATTTGATGATGCTGGTATTGTAACACGTCACCACTTTGAAGGCGGTAAATCTGTTTTCGAGCTGTCTGGCAGCACTCACCATGATCACTTGGTATGTTTGAAATGCGGCAAGGTTGTCGAATTCGAGGATGACGTTATTGAAACACGCCAAGAAGAAATTGCGAAAAGCAATGGTATCAAACTGACTAACCATTCACTATACCTTTATGGTGAGTGTGAAGATAAAGAAGCGTGCAAAAAGTACGCTGAGGAAAATGGTAACTAACCTACCCTTTTCGCCTATTTAAGCATTATTAAGCCAGCACAAGTTGCTGGCTTTTTTGTAGAGTAGCTCAGCATTCCACAATTGTCCTAAAGCCACCATAGATAAGCCTTTTGCCATCAAACGGCATTGGATTAGCTTCTTGATCGCAAATAGGATCTTTAAATACTTCTGCCATTCCAGCATCACGGACTTCTTTTGAAGGCCAAGTGATCCAGGAAAACACCACAGTTTCATCAGGCTTACACTTTACAGCCAGTGGAAAAGAGGTAAGCGTTCCATCAGGAACATCATCCCCCCAAGCCTCGACAACGCGCTCTGCTCCAAATTTTTTAAACACTTTTGCCGCTTTACTGGCGTGCGCTTGATATTCTTCACGCTTATTGGTGGGTACGGCGCATACAAAACCATCAATATAACTCATCTTTGACATCTCTATTATCCTCGTCTTTGTGCTTCATAGCTGACATTATTCTCGTCTTGCAACTCGCGAACAGGCCGAATTTCAATGCTGCCATAACGCGCTGGCGGAATTTTGCTAGCCGCTTGGATGGCCTCATTTAGATCTTTAACATCAAGTAAATAAAAGCCCGCAAGCTGCTCTTTAGTCTCTGCGAATGGACCATCGGTAATATCGACTTTACCCGCTCGTATCCGTAGTGTTGTCGCACTTTGAGTTGAGAGTAAGGCGTTACCGCCTATCATCTGCTTGCGCTCTTTTAATGATTCTCCACACGCGATGCATTCACGATTCAGTGCGTCCCATTCATCTTGTGAGAGCTTTTCCATTGATTGTTCATCGTAATAAACCAAAGCTACATATTTCATAGTATGTCCAGCTCCTTATTAATTGGTATCTGAATAGCTAGCGTCTTATGCTGCTCGCTTTTAACTTAGCTATTTCGTGATCAAGGTTAATTAGCAGCGTTACTGGGTAACATCACGATCCACGCCACACCGAATTTATCAACGACCTGACCATACAGGGGGGACCAAAATGTTTCTTGTAATGGCATTTTGACCGTACCACCATCGGCTAGCGCATTAAATGCTCGGTGAGCTTCTGGTTCAGAATCAATTGTTATAGACAGACTAAATCCTGCAAACGGTGCATCACCACCACAGCCGTCAGATGCAAAAATCTTTATATCGCCAATACTAAACTCACAGTGCATTACTTTATCTGAGAAGTTTTCTGGTATCGCACCATCAGGAATAGGATCTGGACTTTCGTTAAAACGCATAAGCAGACCGACTTTGGCACATAGATGCTGTTGATAGTATTCAAGTGCCTCTTCGGTACGCCCTGCAAAGAATAAATAATTGCAAACATGCGCGGTTTGCATCGCAATCTTTTGTCTTAATTGTTCTTCGTCTTCGAGGATTTCGCCGCTGGGGTCGATATCTGCAAAGTCAGCCATTTCATAAAACGGTCTAACTTCAATATCAGATTCCTCATTCATAGGATTAGGGCAGCGCTTAACCCATTCTAGCGCCTCTTCCATTGATGTTACTTCCCATACCCAATAACCTGCAATTAACTCATTAGTCTCCGCAAAAGGCCCTTTAGTTACAATGCGCTCTTCGCCTTTAAAACGAACGCGAACTCCCTCTTTACTCGGCTTCAAACCGTCACCAGAAGTCATTATTCCAGCATCAACTAATGCATTATTGAATTCTCCCATCGCAGCCATTAATTCCGCGGTTGGTAGCACCCCAGCTTCAGACCCTTCACTTGCTTTTACAATCACCATTACTTTCATCGTCAATTCTCCTGATATCTTTCATAAATAGAGCTGAATAACCAAAGATTACCTGCGGTTTTGATAAATAAAGTGCTCTATACACTCTAGTCGAATGCACTCTCTAGAGATCGACAAAGTAAGGAGAATTTTCTTAATTAATTTTCACCGAGCTTGAGAAGCTTTTGTTTGAGAATCCTTTGCTCTGGTAATTGCGTTGTTAAATTGAGAGCCGTTTTAAATGCATTAATCGCACTAGCCGTTCTGCCAGCGCGAGATAATAGTTCGCCATAAGCCGCATGAGCCAAGTGATACCTTTGCATTTCTTTGTGCTCAAATAGCCGCTCTATCATGGTAATACCCGCATCTGGTCCCTCTTTCATAGCGATTGCAACCGCTTGGTTGAGCTCAATAACAGGAGATGGGCTCACTTGGTGTAGCTGAGCATATAATTCAACAATCTGTGACCAATCTGTCGCCGCTGCTGTTGTCGCAACTGCATGAGTCGCAGAGATCGCCGCCTGAATGGTGTAAAAGCCATATTCACCGGCGCACATTATTTCAGCGACCAACTGCGTACCTTCTGCAATCATATCTTTACTCCAAAGGCTTCGGTCTTGCTCTTCCAGTAAAATAATGTCACCGCTAGCATTGGTGCGCGCCGCCTTTCTAGCATCATTTAAGAGCATCAATGCGAGTAGCCCCGCCACTTCTGGATCTGGCGTTAGGGAATAAAGTAAACGAGTTAAGCGGATGGCCTCCGAAGTCAGTTCACTGCGTATTGCAAGTTCGCCTTGTGTTGCAGAATACCCTTCATTAAAGACCAGATAGATAACCGTGAGCACCGCATCAAGTCGGTTGTTAAAGTCAGTGTCGTCTGGCAGCTCGAACGGAATACGGGCATCACGGATCTTCGCTTTGCCGCGCACAATTCGTTGTGCCATTGTTGTGTTAGACACCAAAAATGCACTGGCAATTTCCTCTGTTGTTAGTCCACAGACCTCCCGCAGAGTAAGCGCAACTTGTACTTTAGGATCAATCGCTGGATGGCAACAAGTAAAAATTAACCGCAATTGGTCGTCTTCAATTACATTGGCGTTTTGCTCTTGGGCTTGACCTGTGATATCAGAAAGCTCATCCACTTCAGTAGCAACTTCTAGCTTTTCTCTTTGACGTTGCTGTTTGCGTATTGCATCAATGGCTTTAAAACGACCAGTAGAAATCAACCAAGGGACTGGGTTTTCTGGCATGCCTTGAGTAGGCCAGTGCTTTAACGCCACATTAAACGCGTCTTGTAATGCTTCTTCTGCTAACTCAAAGTCACCTAGAAGGCGGATCAGTGTGGCGTAAATTTTCCGGCTTTCTTGCTTGTACAGCACTTCGATAGACTTACGAATTGTATTGCTATCGCAAGCGAGTTGATTGCTCATCACTTTCCTTCGTCAGCTAGGTTATAACCATTTGAATTGGTATAGCCACTATTTCATAAATCAGCAAGGGTCTCAATGACAGGCTAGTAGCAGTGCTAGCACCTAAGTGTTAACAACAAATGTTTTGGGATTTTTGGGAAAGAAAAAGTCAGGCTGGCGGTCGCATAGAGCAAACTCACGTGTATTTTTATAGGGCAGCTTCATAAACCCTGCTACGCCATAATCTTGAATACTAACCGCATATTGCATGATCCGAGTCAGTAGCGCCTTAAATTGCGCCTCTTTATTAGCATCAAGTAGGCGATAGTAATAATGAATTTTCATCCTATCTTGCAACGATTCAAAAATGATGCAACCTGTATGATGGATCTGGTTTAACTCGAACACGCATTGAATTATCTGTCTTGGCAGCTGCAGTTGCTCGTCTGGATCTTTACCGTCTTCAAAGTATGAATGCGGGCGTGTAATTTCATTGCTCGAAATATCGCTAACGCTAAACTCGAGTTCTGGCAGATGGTCAAATTGGAACGCGCCAGTGCCGTCGCGAGTCAGTTGAATAGTTTGTCGCGCGTCGAACAAACAACATTTAAACAAACCTTTTTGTTTTATTCCCTGCGCGAGCATTACGGTAGCGTTTAACGCGTCTTTAAATGCAAGGCCCAATGTTTCGTCATGTAAAATAAGACTCGACTCAACAAATAGCTGCGCGTCTTTCCAGTGAAAACTGAGACCACCAACCACTGGGTATTTTGCCAGTCTGCTAATTGAGGCCAAAAAGGCTTTCTCAGTATCGCCGGTATCGAACAAAAACTCTTTATAATATCTATCTAATTGCGCGTCGTTTACGTCTCTTAGATTGTGTTTATCGTCAGCACGGCGCAAAAACTGCTTACGTGAGCTGTAGACGACCGTTTCAGGCTTAACTGAGGTTTCATAGGTCCAAAAAGGAATGCGGGACTTTTTCTCTGACAGCGTTAAATCCGGTAAATACATTTTTGCCATTGCTGGCATATTACGAACAAAGTAATCCCCTGCACTATCCCTCGTTGCTTTGTCTTTGCTAAGCATGCCATCCAGCACTTGCGCAAATACTTTTGGTAGCCCCAAAGCGCTAGCAGGAATGACCTGAGCACCAAAGCGACATGATTGTGCACTAGCAAGTGCATAAATCGTCGATGCAACGCCTTGCTCATCAAAACGAGGAGAAGATTGTGCACCCGACATTTGTTCATCACCAATAAAATACACATCTCCCATCCGAGCGTTGGTCGTACTTACATCAGATGACATTAAATCCATGATATTGCTCGCGATAGGCTCGCCATGTACGTCCACCTGAGCATAGACTGAGCTTCCCCAATCAACCAAAGAGAAACCATCGGAAGCTTCATCCCAAACAATATTAGATGGCTTAATATCTCCATGAACGATGGGTTGCGGAGACATACCGTTGCGACGCTCGCGCAAATCAACCAATACATTTCTGAGTTTTAACGCGAGGCTTACCAACTCATGCGCTTTAAAACGGCCCTTTTTGAGTGAGATCTTTTCTAAATCTTCACCAGGGGCACGCTCCATCATCAAAATGCCTTGCTTTTTTACTCGCTCGAAGGCGTAGAAGTTTGGCACCATCGGGTTGTCAATTTGCGACAACATATAGCCTTCATCTTCAAGCCTGTCACGCACACTTTGAGCAAGCGTGATCCGAGAAAATTTAAACACCCAGTCTTTCCCCATATCACTTGTACCAGCAAATACGAAGCCAAATGCACCAGAGCCAATTACCTCAACATGTTTATAGCCAAGTTGGCTCAATTGTTTTTTACAGATATTCAGCCATTGACGGTGCTTTTTTGCATCATGATGAGACAGTAAGTAGATGGACTGCTGTTCGTTGATATAGAAGTGTTGGATGGATTTTTCAGACATAATTTTACGCAGAAAAAGCAATAAAAAAGGTCGACATAAGCCGACCTCATTGGGTGTTAACCTTGCTGTTCTATCTTAGCCCACGAATCACGTAGACCAACAGTTTGGTTAAACATTAGCGCTTCTGACTTGTTATCACGACAGAAGTAACCTAAACGCTCAAACTGATAACCTTGTTCAGGCTTAGCGTTTGCAAGCGCAGGCTCAAGTTTGGCATTTGCAATGGTTACCAAAGAGTCTGGGTTTAATACTTCCGTGAAATCTTCGGCAGCCGCTGGGTTTGGTACCGTAAATAGGCGGTCGTACTGGCGCACTGGCGCTTCAATACAATGTGAAGCAGATACCCAGTGAATTACGCCTTTCACCTTGCGACCATCTTCTGGGTTTTTACCCAAAGTATCAGGGTCGTAACTACAGTAGATTGTCGTAATATTACCGTTTTCGTCTTCTTCAATACGCTCAGCCTTAATCACATAGGCATTACGAAGACGCACTTCTTTACCTAGCACCAAACGCTTGAACTTTTTATTCGCTTCTACGCGGAAATCTTCTTGTTCAATGTAGACTTCACGCGTAAACGGTAGCTCACGCTCGCCCATGTCTAATGTTGGGTGATTAGGCGCTTGTAGCATTTCAACTTTATCTGCATCAAAGTTTTCAATGATTAGCTTAACCGGGTCAAGTACCGCCATGGCGCGTGGTGCATTTTCGTTTAAGTCGTCACGGATACACGCTTCAAGCATGCCCATTTCAACCATGTTGTCCATTTTGGTTACGCCAATGCGCTTACAAAATTCACGAATTGCAGCTGGTGTATAACCACGGCGACGAAGCCCTGCAATTGTCGGCATGCGCGGGTCATCCCATCCTTCAACATGGTTATTAACAACCAAGTCATTGAGCTTACGCTTCGACATCACCGTGTATTCAAGATTTAAACGAGAAAACTCGATTTGCTGTGGATGACACTCGATGCTGATGTTATCTAGCACCCAGTCGTACAAACGGCGGTTATCTTGGAACTCTAATGTACAAAGTGAATGCGTGATCCCTTCAAGCGCATCGGAAATACAGTGCGTAAAGTCATACATCGGATAGATGCACCACTTATCACCAGTTTGATGATGGTGTGCAAAACGTACACGATAGATGATAGGGTCGCGAAGCACCATAAATGAGCTTGCCATGTCAATCTTAGCACGAAGAACACATTCCCCTTCTTTAAACTCGCCATTTCTCATTTTTTCGAATAAGGCTAAGTTTTCTTCTGGTGAAGTGTCACGATAAGGGCTATTTTTGCCAGGCTCAGTCAACGTACCACGATACTCGCGCGCCTGCTCAGGCGACAAGAAGCAAACGTACGCTTTGCCATTTTCAATTAGCTCAACTGCGTAGCTATAGAGCTTGTCAAAGTAATTTGATGAATAGCAAATTTCGCCATCCCATTCGAACCCAAGCCACTGTACGTCTTCTTGGATCGACTTAACGTAGTTGATGTCTTCTTTTTCTGGGTTGGTATCGTCAAAGCGTAAGTTGCACTTACCTTGATAATCTTGGGCAATACCAAAATTTAAGCAAATTGATTTAGCATGGCCAATGTGTAAAAAGCCATTTGGCTCAGGTGGAAAACGTGTGTGCGTGGACGCATGTTTGCCACTGGCAAGATCCGCATCAATGATGTTGCGAATAAAGTTTGATGGGCGATTTTCAGTTTCCGCCATAGGAAATCTTTCCTCTGAATTATGCTCTTAGTTAACCTCGGCATTATTACAAAAACTCAGCCGAACTTACAGCAATTATCTGCGCTGTATCAGGATTTATTCATTTAGTTAAATGTTCATCAGTTTTTTGTGACAAATTTTGTTCTAGCGCAATATTTCCGTCACAACTTCATCCTATAGTTGCGCCATCTCAGTGTTTATACCATAAACGCTGCTTAAGTCACGTTACCGAGGAAAGGACAAAAGTAATGGCTTCAATGAATTTGAATCGTGTTTATATATCAACTAAGGCGAGAAACAATCACTATATTCTTGCTGAGTTTAAACCAGATGATGCATTCTATGCATGTTTTGACTCCAGTAGCGCATGTTATGAGCGTTTGTCTCGCCAGCTATTCGCGCTGTGTGACGAATATGAGCTGCATAATGTACATGTAATTGCGAACGATAAATTGCCGGTAGTGCGTTACCACGACGAAGCCTATACCATGCAAACAGAAAAGCAGATTTTGTTTTTCTATAATCCTAAGTTCCACGAAGCGCATCAAACTTATCTCAATGACGGATACCAGGCGCGTAAAATCCGCTTATTATTTTTAGCCACGGGAAATGAATTACGCGCCAATGCCGCGACCTTCCACAACAAAGTGAAAAAGGTGCTTGATGCACTTAAAGAAGGCTTTTCTCCGGTAGAACCTCAGTTTAGAGTGCGAGACCACCAACATTTAACCTATGACCTATTTGCCAAAGCGAAAGGTGACAAAGAGTCGTATGGTTATAAGTTGCGTGCACTTTACCCACGTTATCAAGCCAGAAACTGCACGTTACCAGACGAATATAGTGAAATGACCTACGCGACCTTTAACATTCCAGTGTCACGTGCAATAAAAACAGAGTTCCAAAGCCAAATGCGCCCTGGTGATTACGGACAATTCTATCGCACACTAGAAGATGCATTTCTTTCTTCTTGTGCCGATAAACAGCTCAATATGGTAGCCATGGTAGCCGATGGCCGTTTACCTATCGTCAGAAGTGCTAAAACCGATAAGTCCGATACGAATCGAGAGCTACAAAAGCTGAGTTTTGATACCAGTTCCGGTGATAATCAAATTTACTCACTGTTTAACGAGACAAATCTAGTGGACACCATCCGCTTTGTGATCGTTGCCAATGACAAAGACAAAAAAGACATGGGCTATGGTCGTTTTATGAATCACGTAGAAACGGCTATTAAACGCTTTGTCGCGCAACTTCCTGTTAATATTGAAAAGCAGGATGTCAACGTACGCTTCTTCCAACATATTAGTTACGACTATTAATAGATAAAAGGGAGCATGTTCTATTAGGGTGTACTTTTGTCATCCTAAGGCAGAGGAATATGCTCCAATTTATCACTAGGGATCATATCGAACCTACCCTCACGCCAATCTTGCTTCGCTTGTTCAATACGGGATTTACTAAAAGAAACAAAGTTCCAATCAATATAAGGGATTTTTTTAAACGCCTCTCCGCCGAGCAATAGCACTCTGCTATTCTCATTGAAATGTAATTGCGTGTCGTCGTCTTCAAGTAATACAAATGAGCCTGCACTATATGATTTATTCGGCACCACCACTTCGCCGTAAATCACATATACGCCAACTTCTTGTGTCTGATCAGGCCTTTCAATATGTCCGCCAGCTTTTGCCATCACATCAACATAAAACATAGGTGAAAATGTTGGGACAGGAGAATGCAAACCATACGCACTGCCGATAATGACCCTAGCCATCACCCCCTCTAGTTGCCTAGTCGGCAAGTCAAAACGGTTTATATGTGAGAAACTGGGCTCAACTTCAGCATTTTCTTCCGGTAGCACCACCCAGCATTGCAAACCATGAATAGCATGTGGTTGCGCTTTAGTTTCAAACGATTCTCTCTCCGAGTGTACAATACCGCGCCCTGCCACCATCCAATTTACATCCCCAGGATGGATCTCAAGTTGATTACCAAGAGAATCACGATGGAGCAAGTTACCTTCAAACAAATAAGTGAGGGTTGCAAGCCCAATATGAGGATGTGGCCTTACATCGATACCATCACCAGCACTGAAATTACCAGGGCCCATTTGATCAAAAAAGATAAAAGGACCTACCATACGTTTCGCACGCTGCGGAAGTACGCGGTTTACTGAAAGACCACCTATGTCATGTGCTTTGCCATTTAGTTGAATTGCCATTACTTTGCTCCATCATGTTTTGTTTTATTATGGAGCTCAGTAACCAGAAGTAAAATGCGCAATTAAAGATACAAGCATTCTAGAAAATAGAATCACACCGCTTTGTACCAAGTGAGGCCTGAATACGGTTGCTGCTGCAAACTTTTTAACCGACTTTGCAAACTACCACTATGGATCTCGAGTTTGTGATGATCGGGGTCATAAATATAGAGCGAGTCTCCTTCGCTGCTATTTTGCTGCCATACGCCAACCTCGTATTCCAATACTGTTTTAGAAAAAGTTGTAAACTCTTCGGCAGCAATATTGAACGCTATATGACTGTAATCTGAGCTTGGAGATACCTCTCCTAAAGATAAACAAAGCCACACATCACCAAGCGTTAAATACGCGCCTTTATCCCAAGTTACCCAAAGCTCGAATCCTAACAAGCCAGAGTAGAAATCAAGTGACGTGTTTAGGTTAGATACTGTTATTGTGACGTGGTTTAAGCCTGTAAGCATTTCTCCTCCAGCTAGACACGAAAAAAGCCGCGACCAAAGGTACAACGGCTTTAACAACCAGAATTACTTTTCTTGATGTAGGCTAGCTACAAAAAGAAGCGTTACAGTGCCTGTTCAAGCTCTGGTAACGCATCAAATAGATCCGCAACAAGGCCATAATCAGCCACTTGGAAAATCGGGGCTTCTGGATCTTTGTTGATAGCAACAATGACCTTAGAATCTTTCATCCCTGCAAGATGTTGAATAGCGCCGCTGATCCCGACTGCAATATATAAGTTAGGCGCCACAATCTTACCGGTTTGGCCCACCTGCATATCATTAGGCACGAAGCCCGCGTCAACAGCAGCACGCGATGCACCAATTGCAGCCCCTAGTTTGTCAGCAATACCATTTAGCAAGGCAAAATTTTCACCGTTTTGCATACCACGGCCGCCTGAAATAACAACCGGTGCCGCAGTTAATTCAGGGCGCTCAGATTCAGTTTGTTCAATGCTCACAAACTCACTCATTTGAGAGGCAATACTTTGCGAGCGATCCTCAATGTCACATGCTGCTTGAGTCTCTACGGCATCAAATGCTGATGCACGCACAGTGATAACTTTTTGAGAGTCTAATGATTTTACAGTCGCAATTGCATTACCCGCATAAATTGGACGCTTAAAGGTGTCTGCATCAATCACATCGATAATTTCTGAGATCTGTGATTTGTCGAGTAACGCCGCGACACGTGGCGCGATATTTTTACCTGTGGTAGACGCTGAAAACAAAATGTGTGAAAAGTCACTTGCTAATTCAACAACTAGCTCAGATGTGTTTTCTGCCAACTGATGTTCGAATGAAGCATCATCAACAGCAACCACCTTTTTTACGCCAGCGATCTGTGCAGAGTGATTGGCAGCCTCAGCAATGTTGTGACCTGCAACTAATACGGTAATGTCGCTTGCGATTTTTGTTGCAGCAGCAACCACCTTAGCGGTTTCTGGTTTCAATACACCATTTTCATGCTCAGCAATAACTAATACGCTCATGAGATCACCTTTGCTTCTGTTTTTAACTTGTTTACTAACTCTTCAACGCTCTCAACCATCACGCCACCAGAGCGCTTAGCTGGCTCTTCAACTTTCACCAATTCAATACGAGGTGCTAAATCGATACCTAGCGAATCCGCTGCGATCACATCTAATGGTTTACGCTTAGCTTTCATGATATTTGGCAATGAAGCATAACGAGGTTCATTCAAACGCAAATCCGTTGTCACGACCGCTGGAAGTGATAGCGACACCGTTTGCAAACCGCCATCAACTTCACGCGTCACTTGTACTTTATCGCCTTCAACTACAACTTTAGAGGCAAAAGTGCCTTGAGCACGCTTAGTTAACGCCGCTAGCATTTGTCCTGTTTGGTTATTATCAGAATCGATAGACTGTTTACCTAGAATCACCAGCTCTGGACTTTCTTGTTCCACTACCTTAGCCAGTAGTTTTGCGATGTGCAGAGATTCAAGCTTTGCGTCTGATTCAATGTGGATTGCTTTATCTGCACCCAGTGCAAGCGCCGTTCTTAGCTGCTCTTGGCAAGCTTTATCGCCAATTGATACGGCAATAACTTCCGTTGCAGTGCCCGCTTCTTTTAAACGAACCGCCTCTTCTACTGCGATTTCACAAAATGGGTTGATCGCCATTTTAACATTGCTCAAATCAACATCACTGTTGTCAGGTTTGACTCTTGCCTTTACGTTGTAATCAATCACGCGTTTGATTGGCACAAGTACTTTCATGGTTACTCCATCATCTGGTTATTCTCTAAGCTGACGTCTACGTCAACAAATTATTTTATTGGTTTCAGACTACTTCCTGTTGACGTAAACGTCAACCTCAAATAACCTTAGTTTAACGAAAATCAAACTAAAGCCTCTCTTTAGTTAATCTACCGTCAAATAGTGTGAGGTTAATAATGGTCGAACGTGAAACCATGGAGTTTGATGTTGTGATAGTTGGTGCAGGTCCTGCGGGCCTGTCTTGCGCTATCCGACTCGCTCAACAGGCTCAAGAAAAACAACAAGAATTAATGATCTGTGTAGTCGAAAAAGGCTCAGAAGTAGGTGCACATATCTTGTCTGGTGCAGTATTTGAAACCAAAGCACTAGACGAACTTATCCCTGATTGGGCTGCAAAAGGCGCTCCCGTGACGACGAAAGTGACGGGTGACGACATTTATTTATTCAAAAATGAAACCAATGCCACCAAACTGCCTCATCTAGTGGTACCAAAAACATTTAAAAATGACGGCAACTATATTGTTTCCTTGGGGAATGTTTGTCGATGGCTCGCTGAACAAGCAGAGCAGCTTGGCGTCGAAATTTTCCCAGGCTTTAGTGCCCATTCCTTAATAATAGAAGAGCAACAAGTTAAAGGTATTATTACCGGTGATATGGGCCTAGATAGAGATGGCCAGCCTAAAGACAGCTACATGCCTGGAATGGAACTTAGAGCGAAATATACCGTATTTGCTGAAGGTTGCCGCGGCCACTTAGGCAAACAACTTATAGCTGAATTTAAACTGGATAAAGACGCTTCTCCTCAACACTACGGCATCGGCTTTAAGGAAATTTGGCAAGTAGACCCAAGCAAGCATAAAGAAGGTCTTGTTGTACACGGCACAGGTTGGCCACTCGACAATGATACCCATGGCGGTTCATTTATGTATCATGCTGAGAACAATCAAGTCGTGGTCGGGTTAATCATCGACTTAAATTACACTAATCCACACCTAAGCCCATTTGATGAATTTCAGCGTATGAAGCATCACCACACCTTTGCGAGTGTACTTGAAGGTGGTGAGCGCATTGCCTATGGTGCTCGCGCAATCGCCAAAGGTGGCTTTCACAGCCTACCTAAAATGCATTTCCCTGGTGGATTACTGATTGGCTGTGACGCAGGTACCCTCAACTTTGCCAAAATTAAAGGCAACCATACAGCAATGAAGTCCGGTATGCTTGCAGCCGATGCCATCATTGAGGCACTCGGCCAAGAAAGCGCTCCGTCAGACTTGGTAAGCTTTGCCGACAAGTTTAAGGCAAGTTGGCTTTATGATGAGCTTTATCAATCTCGTAACTTTGGTCCAGCAATGCATAAGTTAGGTCGTATTATGGGTGGCGCTTACAATATGATCGACCAAAACATTTTCTCAGGTTCGCTACCATTTACTATTAAGGACGAACATCAGGATCACGCACAGCTTAAGCTTGCGTCTGAATCGCAAACTATAAGTTACCCAAAGCCGGATGGTAAATTAAGTTTTGACAAACTTTCTTCCGTATTTTTATCGAATACCAATCATGAAGAAGTACAACCATGTCATTTACAGTTAAAAGATTCTGATATACCAATCAAAGTGAATTTAGCTAAGTTTGATGAGCCTGCACAGCGATACTGCCCCGCTGGCGTGTATGAAATAAACGAAAACGAGCAAGGTGAGAAGCTGTTTGTCATCAACTCGCAAAACTGTATTCATTGCAAAACCTGCGATATTAAAGATCCGAGCCAAAATATTACCTGGGTCACACCAGAAGGGGCTGGTGGTCCGAACTATCCAAACATGTAATACCAATAAATCCCAAATTGCGGGGGCGAAATGCCCCTTTCTTTCCTATACTTAGCGTATATTTTAAAAAATAGAGCTGAGTCTATGCCACAACAGTCCGTCACCTTTCGATTTTTAGCAGAGCCTACCGACGTCAACTTTGGCGGTAAAGTACACGGTGGCATGGTCATGAAATGGATTGATCAAGCTGGGTATGCTTGTGCTGCTGGTTGGAGTGGCAGCTATTGCGTTACCGTTTCGGTAGCAGGCATGCGCTTCCACCGCCCTATTCTTGTGGGTCAGATTGTTGAGGTTTCTGCGCGCATTGCCCATACCGGGAACACCAGTATGCAAATTTTTATTCAGGTGCGCTGTGGCGATCCAAAAACGCAGCGACTTGTCGAAACCAATCACTGTATTATCAGCTTTATCGCCATGGACCAAGCAGGGTATCCAATTCAAATTCCTCAGTTTAAAGCGAAAACCGCAGAGGAGAAAAAATTAGAAGCCTATGCGGTGAAAATGAAGGAAATAGCGATCCAGACCGAATCGCTACTAGAAGAAACCTTGTCCGATAGTAAATAACATGAACGTCTGGTAACAAAAATCGAAGTGTAGAAGTTCAGCTACGATTGAACTTCTATCAGTTTAAAGGAGCTATTCGGCTCACCAAAAACCACGACATTACACTCCCCCCAACTTTTCGGTATATTCCACTGCATATTTTCAGCAAATTTAAATTGTGAAAACTGGTTATCACATCGTACTTCAAGGGTGTGAAGTGCGCCTGAAACCTCAGCGATAGCGAAATTAGGTCTGACCAATGCGTGTGTCCAGACGTCATCTTTTTTGATTTCAGCGGCAATAACAAGCATCTTGCTCTTATCTGCTATCAAGGCAACAATTTCATCTATGACAGGTTGCACTGCTGACTTGTAAGTGTCTTGTCCATCTAATTCCATTAGTTTTTTATGGTTTTTCAGCGCACCTTTATATTCCTGCAGCTGCGTTTGGAGCTTAATTGCATTGATAAGGGCGTTGGCGTAGAGTTCAGGTTTAACGATATTTTTGCCGTGCCAGATGATCCCTTTATGCGCCTCAAGTTCTTGTCTAGGTTCAGCTGTTAATTGAAAGTATCGCGCTTTTACTAAGTTAAAATAGGCTTCTTCATATCGATTCCAACGACCTTTTTTTGACAGCTTATCAATATGTTCTTCAGCTTCTACTAGTTTACTTTCATCAAGGAGATTATTGATGTTGCGATAACTTCTCACAAAACCTCGAGATGCTCCTTCTTCCGCATCTGACATATTAAATGAAAACATCACACTATTTTTGCACTGCTTAATCGGCTTACCATCTTTTGTTGCTGGAGAATATTGCCAACGTTTGATTGCTCGCAGTGCAGCGCGTTCGAAGCCTTTCTGTCCAGATGAATCCTCCACTATCGGAGACACCACTGAACCATCCTCATTGATGATATAGCTCAGCGTAACCCAGCCTTCCCCGCCGACTAACGCAACATTGCGTGGGTACTGAGGCGCAACTCTTTCAACAGCCGATGCATTTACGATTGTAGATAAATGTAAGTTTGGCTCGCTTTCAGCAAATGCGTCTGTTGTGAGTGAAGCGAATAGAACTGAGGTCATTAAAGTAGATTTAATAAAATTTTCCATATCAAATTGTCCGTTATTTATAGAAGCTCATTAGCAATATAGCACAGACTTTAAATTGCCAAAAGCGACCCTAAAATGAGATCTTGTTTTTATTTACAAGGTGGATTTTGGCTCTGATGAGAGCCCTATGACCAATGGAAACTGGATCTAAAGATACGAAATCATTCGGGGATATTGACGATAGACTTGGCCAGTTAAGCCGCACTAAAGCAAATTCCTTGCTAATGTAAATATGGCTTTTTCACTTGCAGCGAGCGCGTCGCGTTTGCTTAAGTTGCCTTCTTTTAATAATTGTAAGCTTACTTTTTCAGCTTCTCGACTGAGCAGTACATCTATCTTCGTAGGACTTACCGCCCCTTCTGTTAAATCATTGATTATTGCTTGCAACGTTGCTCTGCGCTCCGATATCGCGCGGATCAAAATAGGCTTAAGAGGGGATGATTTACAGAGTGCTTCCTGACAGCTCTGGTCAACCTTTCTTTTAAACTCCATTATTTATACTCATTTTTTCGGCGATTAAATGCTTGTAATTTTTCTCGTAAGCCATGAATTGGCTTTATGTTTTCTACCAATTGCTTGTACTCATAGGCTCGAGTACCAATAATTTGCTCGTTATCTGTGCGTAAACTCGAGCGTAAGCCATTTTGGGACGAAAAAGTATACCGATTCATGTTGCGACTTCCATCAATATTCCATTATTTACAAGGATATGCGAAAAACCTGAACAAATGAATTACATGACATTACAGAGCTAATTACGAGTAGGATTTTGTGAAAGTCAGGATCAATAGTAAACTTCGCTCATCTTAATTCAGACAGAGACCATGGTGGAACAAATCACTATCGAGCCCATCGGCTATATCCAATCTCCTTACAAACAAAAATTCGCTATTCCAAGGCAACCAAGGCTTGTTCCTGAAGCAAAAGCTAAGCTTAGATTTGTTGGCGAATTTAACCGCGAAGAGTTTGTTCGTGGTATTGAAGAATTTACGCATATCTGGTTGTTATTTCGCTTTCATGAAACCGCAGAAAAAGGTTACTCTGCGCTTGTACGCCCGCCAAGGCTCGGTGGCAATGAACGCAAAGGCGTGTTTGCGACTAGAGCGACTTTTCGACCCAATGGGATTGGTATGAGCGCTGTTAAGCTTGAAGGAGTGGAGTATAAAAATGGCCAGCTTGATCTCTTACTTTCTGGTGTAGATTTATTGGACGGTACACCAATCATTGATATTAAGCCGTACCTTCCCTATTCAGATGCTTTGGTGGATGCCACAGCTGGCTTTGCTGATACTCGGCCAGAAACGCAGATGTCTGTTAGCTTCTCAGACGAAGCTGTCATTTTTATCGAAAAACAAAAAAACTATCCCGAGCTTCAGCAATTCATTACCAATGTATTGAAGCAAGACCCTCGTCCGGCTTATAAAAAGAAACGCACATCACAGCAGGACTATGGTATGAGTTTGTATGATTTTAATATCCGCTGGACAGTAGATGGTGAGCATAACCATGTCACTGAAATTTCGTTAGCAAAATAGCAAACTCAGCGGCTTGCCAATAAACTTATAAATTATGAAGATGTTTAGGTATTAAAGCTTTTTAAGCGGCTACTGCACTGCTAGAATAGCCGCCAATAAGAGAACAATAAGTAACTTATACTGGAATAAGAATGCGTACGAGTGAATATATATTAGCGACTCTAAAAGAGACGCCGTCTGATGCAGAGGTGGTAAGCCACCAGCTAATGCTAAGAGCGGGTATGATCCGTAAATTGGCTTCAGGTCTTTATACTTGGCTACCATCAGGCCTAAAAGTTTTCCGCAAAGTAGAAAGAATTGTCCGTGAAGAGATGGACAAAGCGGGAGCGATTGAGCTGCTAATGCCAGTGATCCAGCCTGCAGAGCTATGGGAAGAGTCAGGCCGTTGGGAACAGTTTGGTCCTGAACTACTTCGTATTAATGACCGTCATGGCCGTCCATTTGCACTTGGTCCAACGCATGAAGAAGTGATCACTGATCTTGTACGCCGCGAAATCAACAGCTATAAGCAACTGCCAATCACACTGTATCAAGTCAGTACCAAAGTACGTGACGAAGTTCGTCCACGTTTTGGTGTGATGCGCGCACGTGAGTTCACTATGAAAGACGCCTATTCATTCCACATGACTGATGAGTGTCTTGAAAAAACGTATCACAAGATGTTCCAAGCTTACTGTAACATTTTTGATCGTTTAGGCGTTGACTACCGTCCAGTTATTGCTGACAGTGGTTCAATTGGCGGTAACCTATCCCATGAGTTCCATGTACTTGCAGAGTCTGGTGAAGATGCGATCGCATTCAGTGATGAAAGTGACTACGCTGCAAACATTGAAAAGGCAGAAGCACTTGCACCAACTGAAGCTCGTCCTGCACCAAGTAAAGAACTTAATACGTTTGACACACCAGAAGCTTTCACCATCGCTGAACTAAAAGCAAAACATGGTGTTAAGCCACACCGTGGTGTTAAAACACTCATCGTGTATGGCGCACCAGACGAAGACGGTAAACGTGGTCTTGTCGCGCTTATCGTTCGTGGCGACCATGACCTTAATGAGCTGAAAGCTGAGAAATTAGCACAAGTGGATTCACCGCTTGAGATGGCGAGCGAAGAAGACATTGTTAACGCTATTGGTGCAAAGCCAGGGTCGTTGGGCCCTGTTGGTCTTTCAATGCCTATTATTGTCGATCGTAGTGCAGCTATCATGGCTGATTTTGTTGCTGGTGCAAACAAAGATGGTGTCCATTACAGTGGCATTAACTGGGACAGAGACGTAAGCGCTTATACTGTTGAAGATATCCGTAACGTGGTTGAAGGCGATCTAAGCCCTTGTGGTAAAGGTAAAATCCTTATCAAACGTGGTATCGAAGTAGGTCACGTGTTCCAACTTGGTACTAAGTACTCTGAAGCAATGAAAGCAGGTGTACTCGGCGAAGAAGGGAAAAACCAAACATTAACCATGGGTTGTTATGGTATTGGTGTATCTCGTATCGTTGCCGCTGCAATCGAGCAAAATAACGATAATTACGGTATCAAATGGCCTGTTGCTATTGCACCATTTGAGTTAGCAATCGTGCCAATGAATATGCATAAGTCTCACCGTATCCCAGAGATCGCAGAAAAGTTCTATGCAGATCTACAAAATGCGGGAATTGATGTGCTATTCGACGACCGTAAAGAGCGTCCGGGGGTTA
The DNA here is from genome assembly GCF_005886535.1 of Pseudoalteromonas sp. S2755. Taxonomy (GTDB): domain Bacteria; phylum Pseudomonadota; class Gammaproteobacteria; order Enterobacterales; family Alteromonadaceae; genus Pseudoalteromonas. The sequence goes on along the minus strand of NZ_PNDS01000058.1, from coordinate 1,361 downwards.
TGTTTAACGATATGGAACTTATCGGTATTCCATACACCCTAGTGATTGGCGAGCGTAACCTTGATGAAAATAAGGTTGAGCTGAAAAATCGTCAAACTGGCGAAAAACTGATGCTGGATATTGGATCTGCGGTTGAAACAATCGTTAATGCAATTAGAAGTAAATAAACCTACGTAAATTGCATAATAAAAGAGCATACAGGTGTATGCTCTTTTGTCATATTAGCTTCTCCTAACTGCCCCGCCACTGTCATCTTTGCCTCTTAGCATTGTCATTATTACGCTAAAGAGCCAAGCCATGAAAACAACATACTATCCGAGTATTTGGATCTCAGATGTACACTTGGGCTACAAGGACTGTAAAGCGAAGTTCTTGCTAGATTTTCTCAACAAAACTGAATGTGATGTACTCTATCTGGTTGGTGATATCGTTGATCTATGGTCAATGAAACGCCAGTTTTTTTGGGATCCATCCCACTATCAGGTATTAGAATGCATACAAAAAAAAGCGGGATCTGGTACACGCGTTATCTACATACCGGGTAATCACGACGAAACCTTCAGAAACTACGTTGGACAAACGCTTTTTAAAGTCGAAGTGCATAAAACCTTTATTCATACCACTTCCGCAGGTAAGCGGTTTTTATTACTACACGGTGATGATTTTGACTCGGCAACAAGATACAACAAATTGATCAGTATCATTGGGGATGCCGCTTATGATTTTCTACTCTTCTTAAATCGCTGGACCAATCGCGTACGACGTTTATATGGTGGTCATTATTGGTCGCTTGCATCTTGGCTGAAAAAGCGTGTGCATAAAGCCAGAGAGGCCATTGCTGCATTCGAGAATGCAGCAATTCATGAAGCGAAGAAACAAGGTGTCGACGGTATTATCTGCGGGCATATCCACCAACCGGAGATCCGTGTCGTAGATGGTATTGTGTACTGCAACGATGGTGATTGGATAGAAAACTGCACGGCATTGGTTGAAAACCAAGAAGGTCGTATCGAATTGCTGCATTGGTCAGATGTACAGTCCGTTCTTAACGTAGTTGAAATTGAAAACATTGAAACCGACAATGTTGAAGCCGCTTAATTAGCGGCTTCAGTTCTTCCAATTACTCTTCTTTTAATAACTTATGCAGTAAATCAATGCGCTTGTTAATACGTTTGTTTTGCGCGTACGACTCTGCGCTTGCGCTCATCATTAAAATCCAAAAGATGTATAATACCAATTGAATTAATTCTCTAATCAATTTGAAGGGTGAAATAGCATATTAGCTTTGTTAAAAATTTCTCATTTAGAACAACTAAATAGCAAAATTTTTGCCTTGCCTATATGGAGATAGGTACCTTAGC